>JAWASI010000019.1:33104-39669 GCA_038892955.1 Ignisphaera sp. | reverse complement strand
TATCCACTATCATGTTGTGAGAAATCATAGCAATTGTGGATCTCTACAAGTGTTAGTAGGATAACTATAGTCAATTCTTCTCTTAATTTACAAATCTATCCGATGGAGAATCACCATAGATGGTGTAGATACTATGAATAATATAAAGAAGATAGGAAGAGAATAGGTTATGTACCTCAAGAAACATATCTTTTCCCAGGAAATGTGTATAGGCAGTATAAGGATTGAAAAGCCTGGGCTAGTGATAAAGAAATCATAGAGGTTTGTAAGAAGCTTGGTATACATGAATTTATTGAGAAGCTAGCTAATAGTTATAGATGTAGATGAATCTGATAAAAACTTTCTCTAGAACTTTGATTAATATTTACTACGTAGGATGTAAGCTACTTATCTAGAGTATAAAATGATTTGTGAGATACTAAGCCTCTAAGCGTAGTTTTTTACTAAATATAGAACTCTTGTATATCCAACTTTAAACCTAGAGCTAACCATAGAAGCTAAGACTGAAGATAAGGTTATTTTCTATACACTAGATATCTTAGAAAAGTAGATTAAATTTAAGACTAGGTTAATCCATCAACAGGTTTACCAGAGATTAACATAGTCACAGACCCCACATCAATAAACTAAGCTAAACAATAGTATCTCCTGTGAATATACTCTATTGATTCTGTAAAGAGAAGTAGCTGAAGTAACTATAGTAGTACCAAATACTAGTACACCTACTTGCATGATTAAAGAGACTAAACCAAAGTATTCTTTTTAAGGAAATACGCTGAATTCTTAGAGTCTTAAGCTATCTTATCTATAGGAAAATATGTAGAGCTACAGCCTAAGATTAAACATTATTTAATTAATATGATTAGCAACAAAGTTGAAATCGTTCAGATTCTGTCTTGATTACGAATATGTCATCAATTTTAATCGAATACCTAATGAACTTTATATAGTTCTATTCAGTTATAAAATTTATATCTTCTCTACGGTTAAACCTGGGATAGCTACTTTCTTGTTGATCCTGTCCATAATTTCGCCTACGATAAAAGCTACAACAGCATAGAATATTGCTACTATTATGTAGACTTCAATAAACGCAAAAGTTTTTGAACCAATCCATTTAGCTACGTAGATTAACTCTGGTAATGTAACAAAATATGCTATGGAGCTGAATTTTATGATATATATAAGCTCATTTGTTAGTGTTGGTATTGCTATTCTTAGTGATTGGGGTAGAATCACGTAGAACATAGAGGTTAAATCTGTAAATCCTAGAGATAGCGCTGCTTCCCACTGGGTTCTAGGTATAGAATTCATTGCTGATTTAAGGTACTCAGATTGATAAACAGCAGAGTTTACGCTTAACGCGATTAAAGTTGCTATAAAAGGGTCTAGTTTAGGTCCGATCATTGGGAGAGCATAGTAGACAAAAAATAGTTGAACAGTCATAGGAGTACCTCTGATAACCTCGACGAATAGTCTTAACATGACTTCTAAGGGTTTTGGAGCTAATGTTCTTGTTAATGCTAAGGCTAAACCCCCAAGAAAACCTAGTAAAAAAGATACAAAGGATAGCTGCAGTGTTAATATGAAGGCTTTCGCTAGTTCTTGCCCATAGTTTGCGAAAATGTGTGCAATATTGACGAGCATTATTTAGTCCTCTCCATCCTGTATAACTCCATAAGTTTTGAGACAAAGGCTCTAGTTCTATCTTTCTCAGGACTCAATAACACCTTTTCGGGAGGCCCTACTTCAACTACTTTTCCATCCTCCATAAAAACAACTTCGTCTGCAACTCTCATAGCAAAGCCTAGTTCGTGAGTAACTATAATCATAGTCATTTTATTTCGTGAAAGCTTTTCAAGTACATTCAAAACTTCTACATGTTAGTTCTGGATCTAAAGCGGACGTTGGCTCGTCAAGAAGTAAAAGCTTAGGCTCCATAGCTATAGCACGGGCTATCGCAACTCTTTGTTGTTGACCACCGGATAGTTGAGCAGGGTACTTAATCCATAGATCTTCATTTATTCCAACAGATAAAAGTGCCTCTTTAGCTATCTTCATAGCTTCTTGCTTACTGAGCTTCTTAACTTTCACAAGGCCTAACATAACATTTTCGAGAGCTGTTAAATGTGTGAATAAATTGAATTGCTGAAATACAAAACCTATTTTTTGCCTAACAACATGTATCTTCGCCCTATTATTAGTTATATCGATGCCATTGAATATTATCTTACCTTTATCTGGTCTTACTAGTAGATTTATACATCTGAGAAAAGTTGATTTACCTGAACCTGAGGGACCTATAATAACAACTGTTCTACCTTCCTCTACATCTAGGTTTACGCCCTTTAGTACATGTTGTCTACCGAATGACTTATGTATATCAATTGCTTGAAGTATAATACTCAATACGTAACACCATAGCCCATATGCTTTAATTTGTTTGATACATAGTTTGCCGATAATGATATAGAGAAACATATAGCTAGGTATACTAAAGCAACAGCTATTAACGGCGTCGCGTATTCCATTCTAGCATTTGCCAAATTCACCGCTAAGGTAAACATCTCCTTCACACCTATAGCATAGGCTATAGATGAATCCTTTAGAAGAACCGCGAATTCGTTAAGTAAAGCCGGAATGGCTATCAATATCGTTTGGGGGATTATTATGGATACGAAAGCCGACCACCTGTTTAAACCAATAGATAAAGCTGCTTCAAATTGTTTAACAGCAACAGCTTGAGCAATACTACGAAGTATTTGAGATTGATACGCTGCGCTCACCAACCCTAAACCCACTATAGCTGACAAAACATTACCTATTTTAAGACCATAAAATATTATGAACAGAATAAGAATTGGAGGAATACTACGAAGAAACCTGGTAACAATATCTAAGGTCTTACTTACTAAACCTCCTATAACTATTTGTAGAAAAGATGTAAAAATTCCTAGGCTAAGCCCTAAGAAGAAGCTCCCCAAAGCTAATGTTAGCGTGAGGGTAAACCCTTTTATAACAATAAATGAAATCAATTGAAAAAGAATATTCAAATCCATTATCTATTGCTCACCCAAGGTACTTCGATATAATTCTTTGCCACTCTTCACTATTGAGTATCTCTTCTAAGGCATTGTTTATTTTCTTTAATAGGTCTGTATTTCCTTTCCTCACAGCTATACCGTACTCTTCACCTGTTGGCACAGTACATGCCACCTCAACGCTGTATTTCATGGCTAGCGTGTTAGCTACAGGAGAATCTACCAAAACTGCATCAACCCTACCATTTACAAGGTCTTGTACTGCCAAGGAGTAAGAAGAGTATCTTTTTATCTCTATGGGTACATTGTTTTTCTTAAGTTAGTCGAGAAGAATCTCAGCTGTAGTTCCGCTTTGAACCCCTACTATTTTACCAGCTAAATCAAATAAATTTTGTGGTCTAAACGAAGACGTTTTAGTTATAAGTATTGCTTGATCAGCTCTCCAGTAGGGAATACTGAAATCTACTTTATTAGATCTTTCCTCAGTAATTGTTATACCAGATATAGCTACATCAATATGACCTTTCTCGAGAGCTTCTATAAGACCTGCGAACTCTATTTGCACAATTTCGATTTCGTATCCAAGTTTTTTAGCTATAGTCTTTATTAAATCTATATCTATTCCCACTACCTCCCCAGAAACCTCATCTATGTACTCAAACGGCGGAAAATCGGGCGAGGTTCCCACTCTTAGAATCTTAGGTTTCTGTATCGAATGCATCATCAGTAAAAAATACGTTAATCCTCCGACAACTGCAATAGTTATTACCGCAATTACGAAAGATAATGTCAACTTCATAGGTAACCCAACTACGTTCCTTAATAAAATTATATATATGTTTTGTTCAAAAAGTTTTAAACTTAGTGTTACAAATATTAATATCGATCATTAAATATCTGTTCTAATTATTAACTATAAAGTAGTTAAACATGTTTAACGAAAAATGTTATCATATACCATATTTAAGGACATAATCTTTAAAGGATCAGAGTTCGCTCCCCCAATCATCGATCATCAAAGACCAATCTACATCATCCATTATAACAAAGAGTTTTAAGCTATATAAAGTTTTAGCTAAGAATTCTTTCTGATATGATATACTCGTTATAGGTTTACAAAGGTTTAGATATGATATTAAGAGGTTGCTTATGTATGCTGTAAAATGGATTAATGTGATAACTAGAGTTGTTGATATTACAGAACATAGTTTAACCTTTTACTCATCTTTATTTAATAAACATGTTGAGGTCGTAATAGAGCAAGTAATAGAGCCTGTTAATTGGGATATTATTTTACTTAGTAGAGAAGGTAACATAGTTCGGCTAACGACAGGGGATGTAGTCAAACTAAATAAGCATTTTCTCGGACCTAAGGCTTGCCTTGGAGAAACATTGGTATCTGTAACCAAAGATGTTAGAGAGGATATCACCTATATAAATAGAACAGTTTACCTATGTACTCATAATACAGATGATAGCTTTTGTTTTTCACATAAAAACTCGGAATACAGTAAATATCTGATGTTTGTTTACGGGTTAAAGGAATTTGCATCTGGTGTTGGTCTTACTCTTATCCCACATATGATTTACCTACTTTATACAGGTGGTTCAAACATAAAAGTAGGTATTGCTAACGCTATCAAAAACTTGACGCGAATCTACGAGCAAATATTTATCTACGCTTCTATAATAGCTTTCGTTGAAAATGCTTATCATGCAAGAGATATAGAGAAAAATCTTTCTAAAGCAGGGATAAAAGATAGAGCTACAGTAGTAGAAAGAATTCAGTGGATTAAAAAAGTTGAACCAAAAACAATTGAGGAATATCTAAGGAGCTTCATAACGTTGTTTACTAGGCAAGTAAAACCAATTTTGGCATCTATTAACTTAGCTGAAAACAAAAAGTTCTTTCCTGTTATTAGGTTTAGTAATAGATGTTTAAAGGAAGTTAAGGAATCCCTAATCATATATGATGTAGATAAATTGAATAGTTTGGAGGGTTTAGCTGAAGTTAAGGGATATTGTGTGGGTGGTCTTTTGCTAGAGATTAATAGTAGAGATGTTTATATTCCTTACCAACTTATACGCGATAGATTTATAAATATAGATTTAATCAATTAGATAGTTCGCCTGTTTCTTTAATTGCTATAACATTAAGTTCTTTACCATACATCTCCATAAATTTCTCTGAAATACTTTGGACAACTCTTAAAACAGTATGTTTTGCCTCCTCCTCATCTCTGTGAGAATACATCACGTATATCTTTAGTATAGGCTTCCCAGCTTCACTAATTTCTGGATGTGTTTTAATATATACGCCTGGGTAAAGCTTAACAAGAACTTTAATAACAGGAGCTATTGTTGCTTCAGGTACATCTTCAACTACAACTAATCGTTCAACTATATGGAGTTTGGGGCCAATAAGTCTAAGCCTTGGTTCAACCCATGAAAACCACATAGCTTCCATCTCCTTGGGGACCCCTGGAAGTGCTATTATCGATGTACTTTCTACCTCTAGCCAACATCCAGGTGCTGTACCTATAGGATTTGGAATAGGGATAGCACCTTCAGGTAAATAAGCCATTTTTATTCTCTCAGGTGTAAGATTTAACCCTCTAACCTCATACTTTTTCTTAACCATCTCAAAAGCTTCTTGGTTTAACACAAGTTGTTTATTAATAGCCTTTGCTATAGCTTCAAGGGTTCTATCATCGTACGTAGGTCCAAGGCCCCCAGTTGTAATTAATACCTTTGGTTTCCAACTTAATACAATACTTAGATACCTAGATATAAGATCTACATCGTCAACTAAGGTGATTACACCAACAACATTGAATCCAAGTAAAGTTAATCTCCTACTAATAAATACAGCATTCGTATTTACAACTCTTCCTTGTGTTAGTTCCGTGCCTAGGGTAAATAACCAAGCTGTATAGTTTTCCAAGTTAGTAGCACCTAGAGCTTAAAATGTTTCTAAAATCTAGGTAAAAAGTATTAGGTCGGTAAGGTAATAAAGTATGAAGATGTATACAGAGTGCATTGCTTGTCAAGTACAGGTTAGATTTAGAGATATAGAGAAACTAGTAGAAGATGAAGATAGTCGTTTTGAGATTATGAAAGAAGTTATAAGGTATTTAAATAATATCCTTACCCTTTGCAGATCTAGGCTTGATAATCAATGTGTTCCTACAGTTATCGCAACAAATTTGTTTAGAATTATAAAAAATGCTACAAATATTGAAGATCCATACAAAGAGGTTAAAAAGCAAGCTAATGAAGAAGCTCTGAAGCTATATAAGAGCTTGAAGAAAGTTGTTGAAGGTATTAATGATCTAAAAGATAAACTTTACACAGCTATTAAAATTTCGCTTATTGGAAACCTCATAGATCTAGGGGTAGCAGGGTATAGAGCTCCAGAAGTTAGTAAGGTGGTAAACCTTGTTAACGATCTTGAGGTTCTAGGGGATTTAGAGCTATGTTTAGGCATTTTATCGAAGTCCAAGAAGATAGCCATGATACTAGAT
>JAWASI010000019.1:12014-33094 GCA_038892955.1 Ignisphaera sp. | reverse complement strand
AGCTGTTTTTGACCGTATACTAGCCGATGTACTAAGATCTGGAGGTAAACACGTTATAGCTATTGTTAAAGGTGGAGCTTTTCAAAATGATGTAACTTATCTAGATGTTGAAGATGCTGAACTTAGGTTTAGCTTTAACGAAATATATAGCACAGGTACTGATGCTTCTAGCATATTTGTTGAAGAAGTTGATGAAAGTATACTGAAGATTTTGAAAAATGTTGATGTTATAGTGTCTAAAGGTATGGCTAATTACGAATATATAACAGAAGTAGAGTCACTTCTTGGAATACCAATAATATACTTGCTAGTAGCTAAATGCCATCCTGTAGCTAAAGACCTAGGTGTTCCCCTAGGTAGAGCTGTTATTAAGGTGAGTGGTTATCTAGTGCGTTAACTATTTTAAGCTCTACAAACTAATAATCAATGGATATACGAGGGTTATAGATTTGAGTTACGCATGGGGTTTAGATTTTAGGAGAAAAACTCCTATAGCTACTTATGCAATTATTATCGTAAACGTAATTATATACTTACTTTCATCATACCAAAGCACATTTGTTCAAATAACAGAAGACTGGGTTGATATTTTCTCCTACGTACCTGTTCTTATGCATAATCCTCTTCAATGGTATAGGATCGTAACTAGTATGTTTATGCATGGCGATATATTTCACATATTCTTTAATATGATGTTCTTATATTGGTTTGGGAGAGAACTAGAATTAATGTTGGGTATAAAGAAGTACCTTGCATTATACTTTATATCTGGGTTATCCGCAACTATTTTCCATACAGCTTTTGCACCCATTACGGGCTCCATCAGCTTAGTGGTACCCGCTTTAGGTGCTTCAGGAGCTATTAGTGGTATACTAGGTGCTTTCCTACTAACATATCCTAGAAGAAGGCTTAGCTTATGTCTATTTTACTTCTTTATACCATTATGTTTTACAACAACAGCAGCATTATTTTTGTTATTCTGGTTTGCGACACAGGTTATCTATGGCTATCTACGTTTCGGTGGAATAGCGTTCTTTGCACATGTTGGAGGATTTGTTGCAGGATTAAGCCTGATATACGTGTTAAAGAGGAGAAGGCTATACGAAACACCGCCTTGGCAATTAATTATACCAGCACCACCTTTTGAGTGGCATAAACCCATAGGATTAGGTATCACTTCTAAGCTAATACTATCGGTATTGCTAATGGCTGTACTAGGTGGAGCTATCTATTCAATGGTCGTAGCACCACATGCATCAAGTATATATATAGTCAATATAAGAGCATGTTCAGCAGAATTATGTGATGTTGATGAAGGTGTATATACACCAATAAACGACGAAACTATTACACCAGCAAAAAACCTATCGAGAATCGCATTCAACAGGATTGTATGGTCTAATATTATAAAGGCTCCTTCTACCACCTATTGCAATAACGACTTTATTGAAATATCGTGGAGAGGCGTTGCGAGAATGCCTAATACAAACATAAAAATTCCTACAACAATACAAGGTATTGGAAAGTATGATGATAGATGTATTCTTATAGAATTTAACGGTAGCATAGATACATACGTTGTAAATATATACAATATTTTAGGTACATCTATTGCAAAACTTGGCGATAAATTAATAAGGATAGATCAAATAGAGTTCAAATCCCGTGATATTGCAGAGGATGCAGGTAAGATTATTGTTAGGCCAATGGCTCTAATATCATCTGCTATAACAATCTCCTCAATTTTTGTTGTTGCTCTCAAAGATAAAGATATAGTTGAAGAGGAGTTCCTCTACATCCCGCGTTATACTCCATGGATATAATGACAAGTGGAGTATCATATAAATTTAACTACTTAGAAATTCCGGAGTTAGAGATATAGCTATACCTATCAAAATTATGGCTAGGCATACTATGTGAAATACTTCAACAACTTCTCCAAATACTAGAACAGCTAAAATTGACGCTATAACTGGTTCAGCTAAAGCTATAGATGTCACACTTGAACTTCTATAGAACTTGAGCAAATAGTTCATTATGGTATGTCCTCCAAGCATAGGTACTATAGCTAGGAGTAGAAACCATAGCCAAGACTTCGGTAGATACACAAAAACGTTCTCTTTAATTATCAAAGAGTAAGTAAGCACTATAATTGAGGCAATAGTATATACATAGAAAGAATATGAATACAAGTCAATGGTTTTTCTTAAGTATCTACCTATATAGAAATATATAGCGGCTAGAATAGATGCTGTAAAACTTTGCATAATACCGAAAACATTGAACTTTGCATATATATAGGCTTCCCTAAATAGTACTATTATACCTAGAAAACCAAGCAAGAGCCCTGCTAACGATGTAAATGCTTTACGTTCTTTTTCCCATACAATTTCTATAAGCGCTAGGTGAAGAGGATATGCAACAACTATTGTTACACTTATAGCTATTGGTATAAGAAATAAAGATTCCATCCATAATATAAAGTGAAACGCTAATGAAACTCCTGATACAAACATCATCAAAATCCTATCTTTACCTAGCGTCTTCCTAATGCTAATAACACTTGAATTAGTTATTAAGTACATTACCAATGTTAACATCGATGTTAAGAAAAGACGCCAAAAAGCACATGCTATAGCGCTAGCAAAAGAAAGCTTAACTAGTATAGATGCAGATCCTATGCTTATTGCTGCGATAATGAAGAGAACTACATGAAGTACTAAGTTATTTGATTTGTTGTTGATCAACTTAAAAATCCTCATTTCAGATTTCTACTAACTGATGGGTGTAATATATGAATTACATAAATTTTACTGTTGTAGCAACACTATCAATACAAATATTCGCTATAATGGATCCACTAGCAGCAATACCAGCTTTAGCCCAAATATTATCTAATTATAGCGAGAAGAACGTAAAGAGCCTTATAAATAAAGCTTCGTTAGTTATATTTATTCTACTAACATTCTTCTCCACAATCGGCGGGTATTTCCTAGCATTCCTAGGCATAGATATTCCTTCACTAAGGATTGCAGCTGGCATAGTGCTCATGGCTGTTTCAATAGATACCTTGATAACAGGGCATAAACCTAGTTCTATAAATCCAGGTGAATACGTTATAGTTCCAATAGCAACACCATTAATAGTCGGCCCTGGAACTATGACCTTACTTATAACATCGTCAAAGGTCTATGGTATCCTTAATACCCTTATAGCTTCCTATATAGCCTTTATCTTTACATATGTAGTATTAAGTATATCAAATAAAATTCTACGGACGCTAGGAATTACGTTCATACATGGCTTAGGAAGGTTTATGTCAATAGTAATAGCGGCTTTTGCTGTAGAAATGTTTATAACAGGTATAAAAGATATTGTAGCACAGCTATAGGATATTTGGTAAGTTCTAGGTAAGTTACGGCTTAGCTGTAATTAAAAGGTTCTCATCTGATTAAGTAATCATAAACTTTTACTGGTATTATCTGGGAAATATAGAGTTTTATTAATTATAGGTATTAATGCTGCTACAACTGAATGATATACTAAATCTTCTCTCGTAACAATACCTTTAGTTAATAAATTTATGAATCCTCCTTTTTCACCTATATTCTTGGTGCCAAAGTACGAGTCTACGATTTCCTCAAGCTCCTTAAATTCTCCAGATAAAATTCTATCAACGAAGTTCTTAGGAATCATGAAAGCCGGAGAAAAACCATAAAATTCATTACTGTTTTTATCGATAATACATGTAACATGTATATCAAAGTGACCTAATCCGTTAATCTCTATAAGTCCAGCCTCATTACCGACATAAAAATCGCAACTAGGATCTATCTCCATTACTTTCCTTGCTCTATACTTAGCAAGATCTATTGTTATTTCTAATCCTATAGGTTGCTTAATAACGCTTTCTATATTGTAGCCTACGATCTCAGCATAGCCTAAGAGGTCTCTAAACGCTTTTTCTATTCCTCGAAGTTTAGTTTGATTCTTACTGCCAATACATACTTTGACCATAGATTTACCCTTTAATGCTATAGCTAATGTTTTATCTTACCTATAACGAATACTACGTTCAAACCTATGGATATAATACCTAGGGCTACAGCTATTAATGTAATAATCTGTAGTTGCCTTAATTGTTTGGCGGCACCATCAACGTCCTTCTTGATGATGCTAGATTCTTCCTTCAATTCGTTTACGTAATTGTTTAGAGTGTTTACACGGCTATCTATGTTCTTCATACTATTCTCCAACGAATTAATATTGTCAATTAAACCATGTAGCAAACTAGTATTACTACGTAGGTCTTTGCTTAACTGCTCAACACTATTTAGAACTACTTTATAGGGATCTTCACTAAGAATTCTTATTAGTATCAAATAGGGAGTTTTAATTGAATTTAAAGATATTGTAATATTTATTATAGCATAAACCTCGTACGCATCTAAGGAGCTTATACTGAACCAAATTCTGTATACATTGTAATCTATTTGCGATATATTTAAGATTCTTATATCAACTAATGATGTAGATACTACTTTATTTATTTCCACATAATCAATTGTTCCACCGTGGATGCAAACATCAATGAAGTCCACAGTATTTGCCACATAGTATTGTTTAACCCCTACGTATATAGGTAATACATAGATGTTGTTAATAGTTTCAACCAGTGTTTGATTCTTAACTATGATGTGTGTAGTATTGATAATCAACATCTGTTGAAGAGTTGAAGGTTTAATTATATATACTCTAGCGTAAAGCGTTACCCCTGGTCTGGATAGGTCTACAACTGTTATATTGTAATAACCTTCCTCTGCGAGTGGCGTTATGAAAGTGGCATCAAATGATCCTCTCAGATTCGAAGGGCCTAGAGTCATTATGTTGTTTTCAAGGTATACAATAAGTGTGTCTCCGATTCCTAAACCTGAAACAAGAATTCTACATAATTTTCCCCACTGACACATATTTTCTCCTAAGAGTATGCTTGGAATTATCTGTATAAGTGTTTTCCCATAGATAGCCCCTTTTGATCCAACTACTGTGATTGTATTTCCATCTGCATGTGTTAGAGGGATACTTACAGTAAGATATCTAGAGGATATAGTATTAGAAAATACCTTTGAACCCGATATATATACCTCTATATAATCGCCAAGCTCAACCCCTTCTAAGCTTATAGTTATACTACTTAGAGGTCTTGCTGTAGAGGGATATGTTTTCACATTTATAACTTTTACATTGATGTTTTTTGCTTTAGCAATAGCTCGGTAGAAATCTACAAGCCCATTACCAGCACCTCTATCACTAACTAGAGTAGTTGATGAAATTATTACATCGTATACTGCTTCGACTAACCTAGAGCCTGAAAATCCTCTATCCCTAAGCTTAGTGCTAATTATAGCCGCTAAACCGGCTACTATAGGGGTAGAAGCACTTGTACCACTTCCAATAGCTATCAATCCCCCAGGAAAAGCACCAGGAATATCAACACCTGGAGCAACTACATCCGGTTTTCTATACTGCTTAGGGTACCCACCCTTAAAAGGCCAGTCAGCAGGGGGATCAGGCCACTCTACATCTTCATAACTACTGAACATAGTTACATTATTGTTAAAGTCTATTGCTCCAACACCTATAACACCCCATATATTCCCAGGATTAGACGATGTATAAGGTCCAGAATTACCTATTGCAGCTACAGCTACGATACCATTCTCGATGAGTTTCTTTATAGCCGGTAGAAATACGTTAGAGTAATTCCCTGGTGCCCCAAAACTCATAGAAACAACGTTTGGCTTTATGTTTAGTTTAGTCTTTGTACAAATATCATATGGTTCTAGAACCCATTCGAGACCAGCTAAAACCTGGGCTACTGTTCCATAACCATAGGGAAGAACTGAGGCAACCATAAGTTTCGCATTAGGTGCTACGCCAAATACGTATCTCTTACCATCTCCTCCAGCTACTATACTAGCAACCCACGTACCATGACCATGGATATCCCGAGGCTGGGAGCATATAGGGCGACCCTTTGAATCGAATTCAGCCCATGCAATAATTTTTCCTTTTAATAAGGGATGGTTAGAATCAACACCAGTATCTAGTATGGCTATTATAGTGTTTGATCCATCTTCCCCTAGGTAACTCCACGATATATCGGCTGAAACTCTTGATACTGCCCAAGACCAGTAGTACGGAGTTTCATCGAGACTTTGACTTAGTGAATAGAAATCATAGATTTTGAAATCCTTAAATATAATGCTTATACTAAGGTTGAAATTAGGAATA
The DNA here is from genome assembly GCA_038892955.1 of Ignisphaera sp. Taxonomy (GTDB): domain Archaea; phylum Thermoproteota; class Thermoprotei_A; order Sulfolobales; family Ignisphaeraceae; genus Ignisphaera. Next base: position 26,800 of record JAWASI010000019.1, on the reverse strand, counting down.
GCATTGAGGCCATAGTCTTTCACCTTGGTTAGAGTATCCCGAGGGCATCTCGCTAGCACCATATTGAATAGCGTAAACATTCTCTCTATGGAGCACCCTAGGTCAACTATATTGTTTAACTTACTACCGTTAACATTATACATTATAACTTCTACATATTGTATACTTAGAGAACGTATCTCAGCACTTAAGTTATTTACTGTTTGTAAAGCTATAATAAGTACTACTATTACTATTAAGGAGCGGAATTTGGATTTCATATGCACCCTTATAACAAATAATTTACTAAACATAAAAATCTTACGACGTGTTTTATTAAGTTATTGAACTAAGGTGAAAACATTGAGAGTAACTAAGATAATTTTCGATATAGATGGTACATTAGTACTACTACCTATTGACTGGTCCAGGGTTATAGCCAGGATTAGAGATGAAGAAAACGTTAGCACTTCAACTTTCTTAGGATTCATAGCCAAATATCACGGTACCGAGGTTTTTTGGCGTATCCATAGATTTCTCGAAGACCTAGAAATCGATGCTGCTAATAAACTTATAGTACTTGATAACTCTGATGAGATATTAAAGAAGCTTTGTAAAAGAATTGACATAGGATTCATAACTATGCAGAGTAGAAGTGCGGCAAAAAAGATTTTATCTAATTTAGGCATTGATAAATGCGAAAACAACCTGGGAATTCTATCAACACGAGAAGATGCTGCTACAAGGGTTGAACAACTAGCTAAAGCTTTAAAAGTATTAAATGTAGGACCTAAAGAGGTGCTTTTTATAGGCGATAAAGTTTTAGATGCTATTGCATCAATTATTAACGGTGTTAACGTAGTAGTTATCCTCCGAAACCTTGTATCTAAACGTATAACGGATACCGATTACATAGATGAAGACCTAGAAGTTTTAGGTGTACAAATCGCACACAACCTAGTAGAGGCAATCCAAATAGCAAAACGAATTTACAAGATACCCATGGAATAACAAAGACAGCCAGGGGTGGTCAATATTACTGTGACCAAGGTCTTTAAAATAGATCCTCTAAACCCCGATAATGAGGTTATTGAGTATTGTTGCAAAGAAATAAAAAAAGGCGCTATTGTAGTATTCCCTACAGAGACTGTATATGGTTTAGGTGCTCATGTATTTAACGTTGAAGCTATTAGAAGGGTATTTGTAGCTAAAGGTAGGCCCCCAGATAATCCTCTGATAGTTCACATTTCCAAAGAAGACCAGATATATGAAGTAGCAGAAGCTATACCTGAAACATTTAGAAAAATATTTGAGAAATTATGGCCAGGACCTTTAACTGTAATACTAAAAAAACATAGAAAAGTGCCTAGCGAAGTATCAGGGGGTTTACCAACCGTAGCTCTCAGAATGCCCGGTCATCCTATAGCATTAAAATTAATTGAATGTACCGGCCCTCTAGCAGCTCCAAGTGCAAATATATCGGGTAAACCAAGTCCTACAGAATCTTACCATATATATGTTGATATGTTTGGTAGAGCAGATATAATAATAGATGCTGGGAGTACATTCTTCGGCGTTGAATCCACAATTATAGATTTGACAGTTGATCCTCCAATACTCTTAAGACCTGGGGCAATACCTTATGAAAAAATAGTAGACATAATAGGTAAACCAATAGTTCTCTCTGAAGTTGCTAAAGGAATTTCAGAAAGTAACATTGCTTTAGCTCCTGGTATGAAGTATAAACACTATGCTCCGAGAACCCCTTTATTAATAGTTGAAGCCGATGATTATCACGATATAGTTAGATATGCGTATAAGGTTATAGAGATAGCTAAAGATAAATGTCGTGATAAGAAATGTGTATTAATTGTATCTAAGGAGATGGAGAGCATATGTAATGAATATGGGTTTAGAACTATTGTCATAGGGTCTAGGCAGAACATCTACGAGATAGCTAAGAACCTCTTTACTGTTTTAAGGGAACTGGATAGACTTGGAGTAGACCTAGGTATAGTTGAGGGATTCCAGGAAATAGGCTTAGGCTTAACTATAATGAATAGGCTTAGGAAAGCATCAGGATACAACGTAGTTAAAGTTAAGTTTGGTTAACCAAGGAAACCCCTTATCCTACCTAATGCAATTATATGCGGTTCTACAGGATTAAGTTCTATGAGCGTTCTATAGGGTTCTAAAGGCTCTGGCTTTATACCCATGATGTCGAGTGCTTCATCAACTTTTTTAACTATGTGTTCATCAAGTCTCTTAATTGCTACGTGGCGTACATATAACTTTGAGTCGTAATTCCACTCCTTCTCTAGGTATGGTAGAATCTTTAGTAAGTTATCTAGTTCATCCCTCTTATATAGCTCTATAATGAACTCAGCATCTAAGTATATAGGTGGTACGCCAGCGACATACCATGCTGATGTATATACTATTGCCCTTGGCACAGAGAATCTCTCATTAGATGAGGGGAACAAGCGACCATAGCTTTTCCAAGAAATTCTATCTCTTGTACTTGGTACCGCTTCTGCTAATCTTTGAATCGCATTTATGTATCTAGATACAAACTCTCTATATATTTTAGATGCTTTATCTACTAGCTCTACCACTTTGTAATTTACATTAGGTGGGCTTGATCTTAAATTCTCATTTATTGTATTTTTGACTACTAGGTAGTCTTTGAACGGTATATCGTATCTTATAGCTGATTGAATTGTTGCAGTACTAAAACCTCTATATCTTTGAACCATGTAGTTAACAAGTTCTGGGTTATTTAAGGCACCTCTAAATGGTGGTACACCCATACCAACTATAGGTTTAACCTCTATGTCGTGGTCTGCTGATAGCTTGTACAACTCGTTTAAAGCATGCATAATCGATAACGCTGAAGCTATGTGACCAGCTTTAACAGCTGCATCGCTTTTACCAATGAATACCCTAAGAGTTGTAATATCTATGTTAAACTCCTTCAATACTGATAACAAAGAATTAACATATGTCCGTATAAATAGCTGACTTTGAACATCTTCAAGTAATGGTATGAGTTGAGCTGGTTCCATTTTTATGTTTAGTTCTTCATTCATTATACTTAACTTCCTTAGTATTAACCTTTGTACAAGTTTAACACTATTGACGTCTTCAACCATTGGTAATATAAACCACTTAACTGCTTGAACACCGATTAACTTAAACGAATAGTAGTTAGCTATAATCCCCGCTTCTATAGCTAAATCAACTCTATCGAATTCCTCTAAATAAGGGTTAGGTATTCTAAGCGTAACAAAAGACTTTTCACCTATTGGTATTCCTAAGCTATATGAACGAAGTATTATTTCTTTAGGTTGAGCGTAAGGAGTAAGCTTACCTTCGTAATCACTCATAATTTCATCGCATCCGTACATAGTAAATGCTTGAATAGCTTCATCTATCTCTTGTTGAGCTGTTATCTTCTCGGTTGCATCTGGATGCTGTGTACACATCAATCTTGGGATATACATCGACTTAACCTACCGAACTTGTTAAGTAAAGGTATATAAGTTTTAAGATTGTTTTAAACATATCTATCTTTTTAAACAATAAGTCTGCTAACTATAGTGTCTGGATCCTTTAGCGCATGACCTGTTGCTATAAGTACAACAGTATCATCTCTGTTTATCTTATTCTCCTCTATACTTTTAATTAGCCCAGCTAAAGTAGTTGCACTCGCAGGTTCAACCCCTAAACCTTCATATCTTGCCAATAACTTTACTGCACTAAGTATCTCTTCATCACAAACAACTACAAAGAATCCGTTCGAATCTTTAACAGCTCTTAAAGCTTTAAACCAATTAATTGGTTTACCTATTCTAATTGCTGATGCTATAGTATAAGGTTCTTCGACCAACACAAGCTCTGGCGATCCTAGTATCCATGTTTTTGCAAGTGGTGCAGCACCTTCAGCTTGTATACCCACCATCTTTGGTAGTTTATCTATGAAACCGGATTCATACAGCTCTTTGAATCCTTTCCATATAGCTGATATATTCCCCGCATTACCTACCGGGACCATTACGTAGTCCGGCACAATTCCAAGTTCATCAACAATTTCAAAAGCTATAGTCTTTTGACCCTCTAACCTCCATGGATTGTACGAATTTAAAGGATAATACTTCTTTAATTCACCATTTATAACAGCATCTAGAACTTCTTCTAGAGCTTTATCAAATGTGCCATCTACTTCTTTAACCTCTGCACCGTGAAGAAGTGCTTGTACTAATTTACCTTTTGCAACACCTCCCTTAGGTAGAATAACTATGCATTTAATTCCTGCTCGCGCAGCATAGGCTGCCGCAGAAGCTGCTGTATTACCCGTACTTGCCACAGCAACCCCTTCAACACCAAGGTTTTTAGCTATCGTTACCCCCACAGTCATTCCTCTATCCTTGAAACTTCCAGTAGGATTACTACCCTCAAACTTAATATAGACATTGGATGCTTTAACAATGCCTTTCTCGTATAGGTTTGAAATTTTAATTAGAGGAGTCCCACCTTCACCTAATGTAACAGGTTCTACATCATCCCTAAGGGGTAAGAACTCTTTGTATCTCCAAACCCCCGGCTTTCTTCTCCTAGCTTTGTCCCAGCTAAAATCAGTGTTTTCTGATATTACCTCAAGCAGTGAACCACATCTAGGGCATATGAATAACCTTGGTAACGGTGTATAGGTTTGACCACACCTAATGCATCTTAGAAATACATTTGGTTTTACTATCTTATACATTTGATAGATCTCATTTATGTTTCCACGAAAACCACCAGTATTTCTATATACCTATGTTAGGGGTTAATAAACTAGGTATATACATTAATATGTAGAAGCTGTGAATAAGGTTTTAACTATAGATATTAATCATTCCTTCTACTTCTTCCGCAACTTTCTTGGCTATATCTAATGTTGTGTAATTGCCCCCTATATCTGGTGTCCAAATCTTCTTCTCGTCTATAACACTATAAATAGCTTTTTCTAGAATTGACGCTGTTTTCAAGACTTTTAAATCTTCATACTTTTGTCCTAGGAATTCAAGCATAAGCTTTAATGCTATTAAAGCTCCTACGGGGTTTGCTATACCTTTACCAGCTATATCTAGGGCTACTCCGTGTATGGGTTCGAAAACACCTATTTCATCGCCTACTAGCGCTGATCCACATAACCCTAGGCTACCTATAAGTCCTCCAACTAGATCTGATAGAATATCTCCGTAAAGATTTGGCGTTACGAGTACCTGTAGCTTTTCTGGGTTTTTAACCAATACATAAGCAGCTGTATCAACTATTATTTCGTCTGCTATAATGCTGGGAAATTCTTTAGCGACGTCGAAAAATACGTTTCTGAATAATCCATCGCTAATCTTGAGAATATTGGCTTTGTGAACAACAGTTACACGATTAAATCCAACATTTTTTGCGTATGTAAATGCTAATCGAGATATTCTTTCAGCTCCTCTCTTACTTATTAGTCTCAGCGATATTGCAACATCATTAAACATACCCTCTATACCTACGTATTCTCCTTCAGTATTCTCTCTGAATATAACTAAGTTGAAGTATTTTTCTGATATACTCCGAAAACTTCTGAAGGGCCTTATGTTTGCGTATAGATCTAGTTCTCTTCTGATTAATATATTAACGCTTCTAAAGCTTGGGTCATGAGGAGGTGTATAGAGGGGGCCTTTTAGCACAGCATCTAATTTCCTAACCTTATCGAAGAATTCATCTTCAACAACTTTACCGCTCCTTCTATAAAATTCATAGCCTGCCTGAAGTTCTATTACATCTAAATCGAGCCTCAGGTATGGTAAGACATAGAGTACGGCATCAATTATCTCAGGGCCTATTCCATCGCCTCTTATCACACCTACCTTGTACCTCTTAGCCATGGAGGTACACCGTAGCGCTTTATGTATTCAGCTACTCCTCCTATCTCAAGTATCGAGGCTATCTCCCTGGGGAAAGGATTAAACTTTTCTTCAATACCTTTAGTAACATTTCTTGCAATTCCATTAACTAGGTCGACTTCTATGATATCGCCTGTTTCAGAGATATCAGGTATTTTCTGGACTACTATTACAGGTAACCCTATGTTTATAGCATTTCTGTAGAAGATATGAGCAAAGCTTTTCGCTAAAATAGCTGATACCCCAACCATTTTAAGTAGCCTAGGTGCTTGTTCTCTACTAGAGCCTTTACCAAAATTTTTCCCTGCAACAATCAGATCCCCCTTAGCCACTTTTTTATAAAAATCAGGGATAACTTCTTCCAACACATGCGGAAGCATAGCTTCTATACTATCTATGGCGCTGAACTTATATTTCCCAGATATTATGTGGTCAGTGCTTATATTGTCCCCTAGCTTCCAACATCTACCTCTTATCATATTACATACCCCTTAGGTACTTACGTGGATCAGTTATTTTACCTTCTATAGCTGAGGCTGCTGCTGTTGCCGGGGATGCTATATAGACTTTGCTATTCTTGTGACCCATTCTACCGGGGAAATTCCTATTTGTCGTAGCAATAGCTACTTCACCTTCAGCAAGCAAGCCCATGTGAGCACCTACACAAGGACCGCATGTAGGTGGAGCTATAATACATCCTGCTTCAACTAAAGCCTGTATGTATCCTCTTTTAAGGGCTTCCATATATATTTTTCTAGATGCAGGAGAAATAATGCACCTAGTATTGGGATTAACTTTCCTACCTGTAAGAATTTTTGCTACGATCTCGATATCCTCAAGTCTACCATTAGTACAAGACCCTATAAACACTTGGTCTACCTCTACCTTTTCGACTTCTCCAACAGATAAAACGTTATCTACATCAGGCGGAGCGGCAACAACAGGTTCAATTCTATTTACTTCAAAGATTATTTCTTCCACGAATTCTGATTTCGAGGGGTCGTAGTCTACATAGCGATACACCCTAGAACCTTTACTATCAAGCCATTGCTTAGCTACCTCATCTAAGGGTATAATAGCTGATTCAGCGCTCATCTCGGTACACATATTTGTCAACGTAAACCTGGCATCCATGGATAAGTACCTTATGGTATCACCATGGAACTCTACAGCTTTTCCAATCATACCATCTGTTCCTAGTTCGCCTATTACATGAAGAATTATATCCTTAGACATAAGCCCCTCGCTCGGCTTACCATTTAAAACAAGCTTTACTGTTGGAGGCACTCTTACCCACTGTTTTCCAAAGGCAATAGCTATCGCTGCATCAGTACTTCCAACGCCTAAAGCAAATAAAGCCATAGCACCGATTGTCGGGGTGTGGCTATCCGCACCTAGGACTATCATTCCAGGTTTAACTATTTCCTCTATTGCTACTTGGTGACAGATACCGTGGCCTACATCGTAAAGGTTTACAGAATATTTTTTGGCGAAATCTCTCATCTCTTTATGGACTGTGGCTGCTGCTACATGTGGTGCTGGAGCTGAATGATCTATAATGAAGTATGCCCGATGAGCTGCAAGAAGTTTTTCTAATCTTAACTCTTTCTTTATGACATCGATAACTAGCGGGGCTGTTCCATCTTGTGCATACACAACATCTACGTCTATAACTACTATATCCCCGGGAACAACCTCTCTTCCAATTACTTTAGATATTAAAACATCTATTAAACCCATGCATGCTCACCCCTATCTATGCTATAAATATGGTAGAACCTATAATTGTAGACGCTACTTCTTAAAAAGCTCTGGAAAATACTTTTTAACAAAATTTGTTATTTCCTCATCCGTTAAAGGTTCTACCCTATTAGTTCTGTTAAAGTAGCTAACAATCTCATTGTAGACAGCCACAACCCTAGGATCTTCTTTGTTTATCCCATCGTACCCTAGATAATTCTTAATCCATAGAACTACTGCCGATCTACCTGAATAAGGTGTTATAGCTACAGAATATGGTCTTCCCAAAACCCTTATTGGATCAAAGGGTAGATACACTTCCGGGTTCTTCATAAGTCCATCAACGTGTATACCAGCTTTTGTTCTAAACGCGTTTCTGCCTATTATGGGATAATGTTCAACTAATTTATACCCCATTTTTTCAAGAATATCTGGAATTCTTGACAAAGCTTTTAGATTTATGTCGTTAGAGCCTTTAATCCCAGCATAATGCACAGCCATAACCTCAAGCGGACAATTACCAGCTCTTTCACCTATGCCAAACAATGTACAGTTAGCAGCAGCTGCCCCATAAAACCATGCTGCTAATTGATTTGCAACAGCTAATCCTAGGTCGTTATGTGCGTGGAACTCTATATTTTCTTGATTAATCCCAAGCCTTCTAAAAGCTTCTACAATTCTTGGGATACTTCTAGGTAGAGGAACTTCGTAGAAGGGTAACCCTACACCAAGGGTATCAGGTAATTTTATCTTTACCGGAATTCTGTATTTATCGCTTAGTTCTATAAGCTTCATTACAAAGGGAACGGCTACTCTCTCTACATCAGCCCTAGTGATATCCTCAAGGGATACTCTCGGTATAACACCGTTTTTAAGGGCTTTCTCTATAACCTCTAGATACTTACTTAGAACAACATCGCGAGGAGAATTAAATTTATATTTTATGTGATAATCAGATATAGATGCCAGTATAACAGCTTCATCTAATCGTGCATCTAAGACTAGCTGTAAGTCGGAGTGCGTAGCCCTTATCCATCCAATTACCTTAGGGTACTCGTAGCCATAGCTTATGAGTCTCTTAACAACCTCTTTATCTTTGTCTGTATATAAGAAAGCCTCTGTACTTCTTATAGCTTTGCCCATATCACTTAGGAGTTCGTATATTTTTTCGCATTCCTCTACGGTAAACACCCTCCATCCTTGCTGGCCATCCCTAAGAGTTGTATCTGTGATATATATTTTACTTAGGTTTTCAGCAAATCCTCCATTATTTATACGGCCTATACGTGGAACATCATAATATGGATATATGTCTCTATAAAACTCACCATCGTAATCATTAGCCATATACTCACCTAAACCATTTTGATGCATCCAATACCGCTTTAGTACTTGTCCGTAACAACTTTATATACGTATCGAAGATAGTTAGGGGCGAAACCAAGGAATATCCTTAAGCCGAATTCGCACCTATATGGAAATACTAAGTTCTGTTTCCTTAAATGGACTTATTTTCGTTAATGTTAACGTAGATTGTTGGAGATTTTGTTGAATACAAAACATGATCAACAACAAACACCGTTTAATTAACAGATTAGCGCAAATAAATTATTCCAAGAATTTAAAACATAACTTTGTTTCAGTTATAAAAAGTTAAACTTATATATTCACACCTTCTGTGATAGAATTAATTTTGGTGAGGTGATTTTGTCGATAAACTGCGTGCTCTTGTAATAGATAAGGTATCAGATAAACTAATACATAAATTGAACGAGCATAATATAGAGGTTGATTATAAGCCCAATATTGATCGTGAATCAATTCTTAAAATCATAGATCACTACAATATACTAGTATTTAGGAGTAGAATAAAGATAGACAGGGAGATAATAGATAAAGGATCAAATTTAAAAGTTTTAGCTAGGTACGGTATTGGATTAGATAACGTGGATATCAATTACGCTATTGCAAGAGGTATAGCTGTTGTTAACGCATCTACAGCATCATGTATTAGTGTCGCTGAATTAACCATAGGACTTATGTTAGTTGTTGCAAGGAATCTCTACCTACATATAAATTCTGTTAAAAAAGGTGAATGGAGTAAGGGTATGTATACAGGTATTGAGCTTCATGGTAAAACTCTCGGTATTGTTGGGTTTGGAAAGATAGGTAGCAGGGTAGGGGTTTATGCAAGAGCTCTCGGTATGAAGCTTCTGGTGTATGACATTAAGGATGTATCTTTAGAAGTAGGGGTTCTAGGAGGGAAGCAGGTAGATTTCGAGACATTGCTTGAGAATAGCGAGGTAGTGACATTTCATGTACCATTAACCCCGCAAACATACCATATGTTGAATAGCGATACCCTTGGTTTAGTCAAGGATGGAGCAATAATTATCAATACTAGTAGAGGTGAAGTGATAGATTCTAAGGCATTGCTAAATCATATTGACAGACTTGGAGGTATCGCACTCGATGTTCTTGAAGAAGAACCTCCTAGATCTCCACATCTAATAGAGCTAGTAAAACACCCCAAGGTTATAGTTACGCCACATATAGGTGCAGAAACAGTTGACGCTATGAATAGGATTGCAGATGAGCTTGTAAATAACATCTTAGAGGCGATAAAATGGTGTTAAAGCTTTTAACACCTGGACCTGTTCAACTACCTAAGAAAGTTATAGAGGCTATAGCTGCTCAGCCAATGTTCCATAGATCGGACGAATTTAAGGAAATTTTAAGAAACGTTTTAGAGAAATTACGAAAAATCTACAACGCTTCACCTATTATAGCTCCAGGTACAGGTACGCTTGCTGTTGATATGGCTGTGTACAACTTTATAGATCCCGGAGATAAAGTTGTGGCTTTAGTTCACGGAGAATTTAGCTATAGAATGGCGTTATCTGCGGAATCCAGAGGTGCTAAAGTCTATAAACTTGAAACAAGAATCTTTCCACCACCTCCAGATACTGTAGAGGATCTAGCAAAGAAGATTGGAGATGTCAAAGCCATTATAGCCGTACATAATGAAACAAGCTTAGGTATAACAAATAGATATATCGATAAACTCCAAAGAGTTGCAGAAAGCGTTGGCGCAACCTTGATAATCGATAGCGTATCAGCTCTACCTGCTGAGCCTATCAATTGCAAAGTAGATGTTATTGCAACAGCATCACATAAAGCATTTATGGCACCTCCAGGCGCAGCCATTGTGTATCTAAATATCGAGCCTAAGATTAAATCACCTGTACCTCCATCAATTGATCTAAGGAAATTCCTAGAGAAACTAAACAACGTAGACCCGCCATACACACCACCTGTAAACGTAGTATATGGATTGAATACATCCTTAGATATTATACTTAGTATAGGCATAGAAGCATATCACGAACTCCATAAAAGGAAGGCCGAGTTTCTATATAATACGATAAAACTTGAACCTGTACCTAAAGGTGAATATAGAAGCTATACAGTAACAGCATTCTACTCAAATAAAGCTAATACTATAATAAAGACATTGAAGGAACGGGGATACGTAATATCAGGCGGAATGGGGGAAATGAAGAATAGAATTATAAGAATAGGTGTTATGGGGGATATAGATTTCGACGATCTTAGAAAAGTAGCAGAGGTTGTAAATAGCCTTGTGGATTAATAGTTTTTGCAAGCTTTGTTTAATATACTCACGAACTAAGGATCTCATAAACTTAGGAAAAGAGGATAAAATACCTGATCTTCTAATACATTTAGCGAATATAATTAGATGTAGTAAAAGCCGTTCATCAGCTTTTGTAAAATCATTCAACGTTGTAAAAAGCTTGGTAAATAGCTCAGATCCGTACATAGAGGTTAAGGCTGCACTTAATGATGTAGGTAAGAAGCTATCTAATATTGCTGAAAAATATTTAGAAGAAAGGGGATGGAGTATCAAGAAAGCTATGAGATTATCTGCTGCCGCTAATATTATTGATACAAGTGTATTAGGCTATGAAGCTAAAAATTTAGAAGAAGCTCTTTGGGATAAACCTGCCATTGAAGAAAACATCGTAATACCTAAAGATGAAGAGATCTATTTCGTTTTAGATAATGCAGGCGAAGCTTTGATTGATATGCTCTTAGTTAAAGCACTCAAAATACATGGCTATAACGTGAGTATAGTCGTTAGAAGAGAAAGCTATGAAATCGATGTGCTTAAAAGCGATTTGAAGAATGTAGAGGTTATAGAAACACCTGGAAGTATATCCCCCATATACTACATAGAGAATGGATTTATTATAGCTAAAGGTATAGCAAATGCAGAAGCATACATCGAAGTACGTAATACTCCATCCATTCATTTGCTAAGAACAAAATGCGATGTTCTATCTAAGGCTTTCAATGTAGCTAAAAACTCTACTCTAATAATATCAGGCAGTACGTTAAGGAGAATACTTCTAAAGAGTTCTACTTCTTGATAAAAATTATCGCCGCCTTATCAAAGGCGCAGCCATTTTATATCTTATTAAATATCTATCTATTCTATCTATTGCTTTCTTCCTTTTAATTTGGTGATCTTTAAGAAATCTTGCAACTCTTTCAGCTAACTCTTTTTTACATTCACCACATAGTAAGACCCCTGTCTTACAACTACTATATCTTTCAATCAACTTACTATCATCTTCTTCAAACATCATCTCAAACATCTTATATACTGGACATATATCTGGATTTCCGCCGAGTTTACGCTGAAGTTCGGCTGTTGGTTGTCCTCCAGTAAAAGCTCTAAGCACCTTTTTATATGCTACTTCGGGGTCATCTACTGTATATATAGCTGATTCAGGTTTCGATGAAGACATCTTACCCCCTACATCAAGGCCTGGTAAAAGCTTGCAATGAATTTGTGCAGGTTTGGGGTACCCTAGCGAAGGCGCTATATCTCTTGCCAATCTCCAGTAAGGGTCTTGATCTATAGCAGCTGGTATAAGTACCTCTGTTGGATCACCGTAGAGTTCGGTGGGTAGGAATGCTACGGCTATTTGTAAAGTGGGATAAAATATCATTCCAACATTAGTTGATTCCGTAAAACCAAACGTAGCTCTCTGAGTTGAAAATGTAATTTTCTTAGCTACTTTCACCGCAATAGGGTAGAGGTAGTGTATATCCTCTGAATCTATTATTACATGCGTCTTATTCGGGTCGAAACCTAATGCTATTAAATCTAACATATTTTCATAGGCATAACTATTGTAGTCTTCGAGATTTTTTTCTTCGCTATGTAGGAACTTTTCATCATCGGTCATTTGGAAGAATAGATCTATTCCTAGTTTATCTTGGATCCACTTTGTAAATATCCATGGCAATAAATGCCCTAAATGCGTAGAACCTGAAGGACCGCGTCCTGTGTATAATGCACATCTACGCCCAGCGCCATAGCTCATTAGGAATACATCTAGATCCCTGTGAGCATAGAATACCCTCCTTCTAATCATGATGTGGTCTTCCTTAGTGTAACTTAGTAACAACTCAATTTCCTTCTCTGTCAGTGATTTTACACCGAATATCTTTATGAGCTTCTCATAGTCAACAAATGCTTCTGCCTCCCAAGGCGTTATGCGTATCTCATTTGCCACAAAGGCGGACCACCAAGGATTTTTAACTTTGTCTAAGGATTAAAAAAGTTAAGGTAGAATAGCGTAAGGTGTGAATCTCTTTATTACCATGTTGATTCCGAAGACCGCGAGAATTATTCCAAGAGCTAGTATAAGAATTGAATAACTTTTTGTATCCATTATCTGCCTACCTCTTCTACCTGCTTCAGCTACTAAGCATAACCATAGATAGTCTAACCATATATGGCTTAAGAAAAGCACAGGTATACCAATGAATCCTGCTTTTGTTGCTAACGATATTAAATCGATACCTATGCTTAACCACCATACTAAAAACCAAATATTTAAACCAGTAAACAATATCCCCACCACAATTGGATTCTTTAAAGAACTAGTACTAGTACTTACATGAAAAGCTTTTCCATGCTTTAACCCTAGTAGACCTTCCCTTATAGATGATAAAGCAAAGAATAAAACTAGTGTAGCACCAAATACTGATAATATATCACCTGTTAAGCCTTTAAGGATAGCTTCAGCTAATGAGAAAAAATAGAATAGGAAGACAATATAGAATAACTCAGCTATTGTGTGGCCTACTGCAACTAGAAATCCGCTACGCCAACCATATCTAGATCCTAAGGAAAAAGTTGCAATAGTTAAAGGACCTGGACTCAAGGCACCTGAGGCCGAGATCATAACCGTTGTGCACACTATCTTAGTTATCCATTCCATACTTTTTCCCCAAGGTTTCAACATCTTTTAACTACATGTTAAGCCCGCTATTATATAGTTATACTATATTATCATAAGACTCTATATTAACTAATAATGAACTATTATCTCTCCTGTACCTTAAGCCTAGCGCCATATATATACGGACTTAATTTGAATTGAGTACTTATTTTGATTAAGCACAATAAAGCATATCTATCCCTTAAACAAAAGATATAGATAGCTACACATTAATGAGATGAAGAATACCCCTGGACCTGATCTGTGATGAGAAGGCATTTGACTGATTTAGCTACTCCTTTAATTCGATAATTATCTCTTTACGCTCTTTAGGAATACCTTTAAGCACATCAATAAAGCCTACTATCATCGATCTTAGAAGCCTCTTAACGAAAGGATTCAATTCTATACCTCTACCATCAACAATAAGCCTTATGTCTGTCTTAACCGCACACCCATAAGCTAGTCCTTTAACATAAGCATTAGCTAGCTCTTTGCACGAGTTAAACCCACAATACCTGCAATTAGTTTGAGGAAGTTGACTATATATGTAGTTTATGGCCCTATCCTCTATAAATTTGGCAAGTTCTTCTACTTCATTGAATGTAAACACAGGTATTTTAAGATTTTTTACATCTTCGCTAACGTTTTTTACAACATATGCTACTACATACTGCTCAAAGCTTGTTTTACGAGCCTCGTCAATATTTTCTGCTACCACTATTGTATCTCCTACATTATCTCCCTTAAACCCTTCTACAATGATAATAGGCGCATTGATATATCCAAGAATGAAAGATAGTGAATCAAT
>JAWASI010000019.1:0-12004 GCA_038892955.1 Ignisphaera sp. | reverse complement strand
GCCCTACGGTATATAACCCCTAAATTACTTGAAGACGCTATAACGACATCTGCACCTTTTAAAATATAAACATGTGAATCCTTGTCCTCTAAATCTATACCGTGCGGACAATGCTTGATAACGCCTACAACATAGCCTTTATTTTTCAATAAGCTAACAACGTTACTAGCTATAAATGTTTTACCCATATCTGCTCTAGGTGATACAAACCTTATTGTATAAGGCTTAATCATATTTATCTTCTCTTCCATCCTTAAGCTCATATGCTATAGATAAAAGAGTTTGTATACTAATAACATTTGGTATTCTCGAGCTGGAGTTTAAGTACATATCGAGATACTTTTTACCTTCTTCGGGAATATCGTCGGTGTAGTCTCTGACGATCTTTACGAAGTTATAACTATTAGTTACGTATACTATGGGTTCTACTGGTATTCTCCACATCTTATTTTTGTCAACAAGAAGTAAAGCGCTTAATACTTCTTTGTCATTAGCTTTATCCCCTAAGTCTGCTAAAGCCGCGTAATGGGAATCTATGTAGTGGACAACCATATAAGCTATATCCAATCCTTCTTTCTTACATACAACTACTTCGAATTCTGAAGAATCCGTGAGAACTGCATGGGTAAGTTCTTCGACTTCCATGCCCTTCGACTTTAAATAGTTTAAGAACTTAACTAAATCGGAAATCAATAAGAATGCTACCAGCATTTTATATCACTAATACTAAGTTGGGTTAAACGTTTTAAATAATTATTTTTTCACTAGTATTTTCTCCATATCTTCTTTAATTAACGCTTCTCTAAGATCTAACCACATCTCAATACAATTCTTATACCTTGCATCACTGTGCATCGTCAATGACTTCTTGAGTATATTCGTTATAGATTTAGGTATCTCGTTAAGCCAAGGCATGTATAGAGAATCTAAGGGTTCAAGTTCATCATTGATTTTCCGCGTAAAATCTTGCCACGATAGAGCCTTAGCCTTTAGCTGTAGCACCATATCTAATGCTTTTTTCACAAATTCTTTTAAAGGTTTTTCTTCTTCTTTTATCTTCTCCATAGGTATGGGGTAACCATATATATTTTGTAGGAGGAGTATATTTAGTATCAACCTATGCCTAGGTACGTCGCCGGACAGTATGTAAGCTGATACCATGGCTATACTATAAACATCGTAGCTGAAGTCAGATGTACCTCTAGAAAGCGCAAGAGGATCCGCATACCCTGGTGTCAACCTTACAATTTTAAATCCATGAACTATATTTCCTAGAGCACCACTAAAATCTGTTATTTTTGGTGCGTATCCATATTTCTCCTGGGCATCCCCAAATAGGAGGATGTTCCTGGATTTTATATCTAAGTGCGGTATATCAACAAGATGTGCTAATGCTGTAGCTCCTGAAATCCTGATAATGGTATACATAGCTTCCTCTAATCCTCTAGTACCATTCTTCTGTATATAAGTCTCCAAATCCCCCATAGAGGCATATTCTTCAACAATCGTGGGTGGATATAAAGAATAGGTATTTTTATCGAGCTTCTCCTTAGGTATTATCAGTGCCTTAATCGAGGGCACATATTTCTTGTAATGATAGAGTTCCCTTAGAGTACCTATATCGTACCCTTTAAGTTTTACGATTTCCACAAATTCCTCCTCATTTATGCTATTAACAGCTATAGCTTGAACATATCCTCTCGTTAAATCTAGAAAATCTCTATTAATTACGATATCTTCTTTAAAAATTTTAAGAACATATACATCACCCTGTACATCTCGTGCTCTAAATACATAAGTATATCCACCTTTTTCGCTAATCAATTCCTCTAATCTAAACCAATATAAACCTTTACTTCGCCACATCGCTATATGCGGTTTCTCTGCTTCTTCAATGCATTGATTAATGAAGTTAATTAAGATTTGGTCAACTGATTTAAACGGTATTTCCTCAATTAGTAATCCTACTGGTACATCTAGCTCGAATAATATCTTTGAGAACTCGTCGACCACATTTGCTCCATAACTAATAATCTGCCCTGATTCATCTTCTTTTGTGCTTGCTATAACTATGTCCTTGACCATAAATACTCTGACTATGTTGTTATCTATAGTTAACCTATAATGCGTTACACTTGAATTAGAAGATGATTTAATTGATTCAAGTATAACCTCTTGAACCTTTTTTGAAGAAGTATTAAGAATTTTAATTAACTTCTTATCTTTAGCTAGAATTAGGGAAAAGAGTGTAAGAGGCTCTGATACATGTTGACTAACTTTGTCTATTGCTCTACATATGCGGAAAAACATCTAAACACCTATTGTCTATTCCTAGAGGAGGAGATTGTCTCTAAATCATTAGGTCCTAACTAAACTATAAATTTTGTTCAAAATTTTTAACTATAATCGTGGAAAAACCTAAGACTATTTCCATCCCTTCTTTAAGCTCTATTGCCCCTCTGTTTCTCACATCTTCACCGTTAATATACGTACCATTCTTACTACCTAAGTCCTCTAAATACCATTTATTATCTTTGTAGAAGATCTTAGCATGAGCTCTAGATACATAAGGGTCAACAATAACAATATCGCAATTAGGATCCCTACCAAGAATGTACTCACCTGGTTTGAGCTTTAGTATTTGGGATGATGGAGTTGATATACCTCTAAACAAGAGAATAAGAGACTTATTTCTTGTACTCATTATTGCTCACTTTATTCATATCTGCCGCTTAAAATTTTCGATATAAGAGCTACAAATTTTTTAACAACTTCTGGTGATAACCCCTCTTTCTCTAGTTGTGCTTTAAGGTCAATAGTTCTTGAATACAGATCTCTACGATCTATATCTATGGTTGTATTCATGAATTCATGCACTATTTCATTTAACTTATTAACCGATATTTCACCATCGAGATTTTTGGCTAGTATTGATGCTATTCTGACCATGTTTACCTCTTTAAATACCTTTTCATCTACTTCAAGAGATTCTGTAATAATTGGGCGTAAACATGGTATAGTTAGCATGGCTATCTCTGTTTCCATAAATTTATCGTTGTTATCAATATAATTAGCGGTCATGGATGCAAGAAATACAGGTCCAGGTTTCTGAGGTGGTATGATGAATTCGCCTACAACATTAACAATTTCATTTCCATAGATGTCGCCTACCTCGATTTCTACACCCCCTTTCACATTGTAGGCAGGTTTATTGTACACATATATTCCTATTCCAGGTGCAGAACGAATAAATATCTTTGTATTCTTAGCACTTAAAGCTTTATATTTAGAGACCATCTTCTCGACTAAGTTAGGAATACTAGCTGGGTCTTTTAGATGTTCGAAGAACCCTTTAGTTTTTGAAGCTATATCCATTAGAAGCTTCTCGTTATAATCATCTCCTATACCAACTATCAAGGAAATTGAAGAATGTTTTCCTAATCTCTCAGCTATATCGAGTATCTTGTTCTCATCCTTAACGCCGATCGTTGGATTACCATCAGTCACGAGTATGATCTTCACATCTTTGGGTACCTCAGCATTGTTACTTTTTTCACTACTGCTTGCTAATGATAGGATATCCCTGTACATATACTGGAGAACTCTATATATATCGGTACCACCGCCAAGCTTTATATCGGCAACAAGTTTTGCTATTATGTCGCTGTTCTTTATCTTCTCCATAGAAACTACCTTTGTTACTTTACCACAGAATGAATAGATGCTTATATAGTCATCTGGATCAAGATGTTTAAGCATTTGTATAATAGCTTCTTTGGCAAAGAAAATCTTTGCTCCGTCCATAGACAGGCTACTATCTATAGCAATAAAATATGCTGTTCTAGCTTTAACTGCTTTAAGCCCTTTGACACGAATAACAAATGGTACTACATCCTCTTTACCTTCGATAACAAATAGTTTAGCTAAACGTGGTTCAAATAGTAACGACATTGATTCAAACACCTATTATCAATAATCTTTTTATTATCACCTATTGTTGGCTTAGATACTTGATTTCATAGCATATCTGTTAAGGTGTAGGGTTTTTAACTCTACATTTACATAAAGTAAAATTTTGATTTTACTTTATTCTTATAAACGGGCCAACTATGATGTGCATTATTGATATAATATGTCGATAGTAAATGAGCTTTACAATTCTTAAATTATATTGATTTAGCAAGATCAAGATGATGTTATCAGAATCTCTGACTTTCTTCATCTATCATCGAGGGTCCCACTCATCATCCGAATAAAATATTGATGTTAGCTAATCTTATAATTATTTATCATATTAGAAGTATACAGTATGTACATATTTATAGTATTGATTGATAGCTCTTTCTGTTTTACACTTAATCTATATTTTATTTTTATATTTTCTAGGAATCTTTTGTTCATTTTTAGGTGCAAATTATGAGAAAAATAGCTATGGATAAACCCATAGTTGAAATAGACGGAGACGAGATGGCTAGAATCATGTGGCATTGGGTTAAAAGAAAACTTATAGAGCCTTATGTAGATCTCAAAGTTGAATACTATGATCTTTATATAAAGATTAGAGATGAAACAAATGATCAGATAACAATTAAGGCAGCGGAAGCTGTTAGAAGATGGGGTGTAGGTGTTAAATGTGCTACGATTACACCTAACGCTGAAAGAGTTAAAGAATATAACCTTAAGAAGGAATGGCGAAGTCCTAATGCAACAATTAGAGAAATCTTAGATGGTACACTATTCAGGTCCCCAATAATGGTAAACAACATTATCCCTTCTGTAAGATTTTGGAAGAAGCCTATAATTGTTGCTCGCCATGCTGTTGGCGATATATACTCAGGTGTTGGTTTAAAATTTGATGAACCGGGAGAAGCGGAAATTGTATATAAATCAATTAGCGGAAAAGAGTTAAGAATTAAGATAGGAACGTTCTCTAGTTCCGGAGTTATTCAAGCTTATTACAACCTAGATAAATCCATAGAGAATTTTGCTCGAGCAGTTTTTAGGTATGCACTAATGGTAGGTCTAGATGTGTGGTTTGCAACTAAGGATACTATAGCTAAGGTTTACGATGCAAGATATAGAGAGATTGTAGCTAAGGTATTTGAGGAAGAATTTGCTAACGAATTCAAACGAAAAGGGCTTAATTACCACTATTACCTAATAGACGATGCTTACGCAAGAGCTATAAGATCAGAAGGAGGATTCATTTGGGCTGCTAAAAACTATGATGGTGATGTACTCTCTGATATGATTGCATCTGCATTCGCTGGAAGCCTTGCTATGATGACCTCGGAACTTATGTCGCCTGAGGGATATTATTTAGCTGAAGCTGCACATGGAACTGTTCAAAGGCATTATTATAAGTATCTAAGAGGAGAGAAAACATCGACAAACCCATGCGCTATAATATTTGCTTGGGCTAAGGGGTTAAGGAGAAGAGCTGAACTTGATGAGTTAGAGGACCTTAAGAGGTTTGCAGAAGCACTTATGGCATCAACCATAAAAACTATAGAAAGCGGTATAATAACTCAAGATCTAGCTAATGTTGTTGTCCAGCAGAATGTAACCATAGTTGATACAGAAACATTTATTGAGGCTGTTAAGAGAACTTTGGAAAAAGAATTTGAAAAACTAGGGATAGCATAACTCTTAGTTAACAGGGGTTATAGATAAACTTTGAATCACTAATGTTATTTTATGGATATGTGTTATAAGATAAATTCTTATCTTTTCTCTCTTTATCTAGGTTCAAGTTGATACTAGGTGATATATATGAACATAGTAGTTATAGGTGGAGGTGCAGCCGGTGCTTCAGCTGCCGTTAGAGCTAAAAGAGTAAATCCTAATGCCAATGTTGTTTTGGTAGAAGAAACTGATATGGTTACCCATGGACCTTGCGGAATACCCTACTATATCGAGGGTATTGTTAAGGAGAAATCCCATCTCGTTACCTACACCATTGATTATCTTGAGAAAAATCGCGGTGTAAAAGTTTTAATTAATACCCACGCAATAGAGGTCGATACTGATAAGAGAGCTGTGGTTATCAAGAGAAACAGTGGTCATATTGAGAAAATAAGCTTTGACAAACTTGTTATTGCTACTGGAGCAAAACCTGTTGTTATAAGTGGTGCTGATAAAGAGAATGCAATTATAATAAGACATCCAGCCTATGCAGATAGAATTAAAACAATACTAGAGCGAGTAAATAAGGTAGCTATTATTGGGGGTAGCTATCTTGGTGTTGAAATGGCCGAAGCTTTAACAGTAATAGGAAAGAGAGTTCTGCTCTTCGAAAAAGAGCCGCAGCTTTTGCCCAAGGGTTTGGATCTAGATATGTCTAAAAAAGTTGAAGAAGAAGTAGTATCCAAGGGTGTAGAACTTCATTTGTCTGAACCTATAGTTGAAATCGTAGGCAAGGAAAAGGTTGAAAAAGTTGTTACCACCAAGGGAGAGTATCCTGTGGATGCAATCGTGATGGCTATAGGTGTTAAACCTAATGCTGAGCTCGCCAAGAATGCTGGAATAAAGATTGGGGTTGAAGGGGCTATATCGGTTAACGAGTATATGGAAACCTCAGTTGAAGGTGTGTATGCTGCTGGAGATGTTACTGAAAAATACCATATAGTGTTAAAGAAGAAAGTATGGCTACCATTAGCCACTACAGCTAATAAGGAGGGGCAAGTAGCCGGAGCTAATGCAGCAGGAGGTAGGGTTTTGAACTTTAAGGGTATTACTGGAACCTCTATAACAAAATTCTACGACCTATACATAGCTAAGACAGGAATAACAGAGAGAGAAGCTTTAGAGCACGGTATAAAATACAGATCAACTATGATCAAGGCTAAGACAAAAGCTCACTATTATCCAGGGGCTACAGAGGTAATAATAAAGATGATTGTAGACAATAGTGATATTATAATCGGAGTTCAAGCCATAGGTAAAGACAATGCTGTAGCCCACTACATCGATATAGCTGCTATAGCTATAAAGAATAAAATGACAATAGAAGATCTGTTTTCCTCCGACCTAGGCTATATGCCTGCAACAGCACCTGTATGGCATCCTCTAATAGTTGCAGCCCGTGTATTATCTCGTGGAAGATTTTAGTAGCCAAAGAATATTTTAGGTATATAGCTAAGCTGTTTAAGGGAGCCTAGAAAATTAGAGGATCATGTATGAGAAACAGGATGTTAATACCAAGCATAGCTAGTAAAGATGGGTGGAAAAAATACTTTAAAACAGATATACTACGGGTTTTAGGCTACTGTCAACGAGTTCTCGGGCTATATAATGAGATTTGTGCAAATAATTCAAGCTCTATGATTAAGAAGATGGTTATAGGTGTAATAGGGAGAGATACGATAGGACATTGGAGAGATATTCAATCACTGTATAAAAAATTCTACGGTATTACGTGTATTAAATGCGAAGAAGCCGTGAAACAGATTGCTGCAGGTGTACCTTTTGAAAACGTAGTCAATGGAACATCATTAAGTATTTCTAGTAGATGGGAACTCATAGAAGATATTAAGACATTGTTGCTTATACTGATCAACATAGTTAATAAAACCATGGATCCGGAGGAAATAGATGTAGAGGATATTAGTGGAAACGATATCGATGTTAAACGCTTATCAAGTAATCCTCTCGAAATATTTAGATTTATTAAAGGATTTTATTCTACATCACTTTCATTACTTCCATTATACAACGATTATACTTTCTTCCTACACATTTCACGATCTATCCACACAGATTTACTCTATAAGTACTTCCCAAAGCTAGATATTAATGCATTGGGTTTATATAACATAAACTACGAGAAAATAAAATTATGTAAAGACGATGAGTATACTATTTTAATTCCAAGTAAAGATAGTATAGCCAATTACATATATATGTACATAGAAACAGTATATAGGATTGTTAAGAGGAGTCTAAAGATAAAAATCTCGTCGATCTTTGATTTAGTAGATGAAAAATTAAAATATGTTTCTACAATGATCCGCGAAGCTAAGAATGTTGAAACCGAATTCAATCCTTCTGCAAGCCAAAAATTAATTAACATTATCCGTAGAAACTCTATTACACGAAAGCTAAAGCTCGGCTATGTTTACTCTACATCAACTATTCTATTTAACATAGATAAAGACAACGTTCTTATAGGATCTAGCGTACTTAAATGCGAAGATTTCTTCAATAGCTTATCACCGTATATTTTAACAGGTCTTGCTCATTTAGAAGATCTGCAGTCAGGTAAGGGTAAAAGAGTAGTTAAAGCGAAATTACATATATACTATTCTGTAAACAATAAAGAAAAGGAATCTTTGTAGTGCATAGAGTAAAGGAAAGAATTCAACAGAATTATAGAAGTATTACAATGCAGAGAGTTTGCTAAAAGTATTCCATTACACTATATCTTTGGATGTAAAATTGCTAAGTACTGATAATAAGTAGTACCTCTCTTAATTTATTTACCTTTCTTTTCGTATTTTTATTTCTTCGAAAAATTGCTTAATTCTATCAATACCTTTGCTTATAACATCCTCATCTACGGCGAAGCTCAATCTTATAAAGTTCTTCCCAGCCTTATCTGGAAATCCAGAACCTGGCAACACCACAACATATTTATTGTATAGAAGTAGCTCAGCAAACAACTCATCATTCATTCCAAGATTATCAAGAATCTTACCTAAATAAGGGAAAAGATAGAACGTCCCTTGGCTTGGCCAAACTTCTAGATCATTTATTCCTCTGAGTTTTGAAACCATAAAATCTCTTCTTCTCTTGAACAGTTTTACCATATCTTTTACATATTCCCATACTACCTCATTCTTAAAGGCCGCTATACCTGCTTTTTGTACAAATGATGTAGGGCACGACCATATGTTAACAGCTAGGTTAGCGAGTTTGATCACCACGTCTTCTCGTGCTACTAAGTACCCTAGCCTCCACCCAGTCATAGAAAAAGTTTTCGATAAACTATTCACATATATGGTATTGTCTTTCCAATTTTCGAAACCTATGACAGACTTGAAATCTGCGCCATCGTATATAATCTCGTTATATACTTCATCAACTAAAATTATTGCGTTAACCTTTTCTGCAATTTCTAGAATTTTCTCGATATGTTTTGGTGGTATAATGGCACCGGTAGGGTTATGGGGATTGTTAATGACTATCATTTTAGTTCTTTCGTTAACGCTTTCTTCGAGTTTTACCATATCTAGTTCAAATCCTTTGTTTGGTCCCATCCAGTTGAGAGGGATGTACACAGGTTTTGCTTTAAACAATATTGTTAGCTCTGTGTAAGGTGGATACGAAGGCTCCACTATTACAACTTCATCCCCTGGTTCTACATAACCTAAGTACGCAAGAAATATTGCCGGTAGTGCGCCAGGTGTTACCAGTACTTCAGATGGTTTTACGTTAGAAGAAAACCTTGTGTTTAGATATTCAGCTATAGCTTCCCTGAGTTCTGTTAATCCTGATGATTCTGTATATTTAGTAAAACCTTCGTCAAGAGCTTTCTTAGCTTCTTCGACAATAGGATTCGGTGTACCTACATCTGGTTGACCTATGCCAAAGTTTACCACTTCATACCCTTGAAGAGCAAGCTTTTTAGCTATTGCTAAATATGCGAAGCTCTTCCTCTCTTTAAGATTTAGAATAGATGGTTTTATCTTTTCGATAGCTTTCATATTTATAACCGACAATAATATTAACACGTATCAATATAAATACTTCGTTACTAGACGTAGATACGCAGTCAATGGTTATAAACTCTGACTAGAGTAGTTATAGTAGTAGGTCAAGTATATGAGCAGTTCATCAGTATCTATGGGGGTGTCAACTCGAAGGAGATGGATAAGTAGTGAGAAGATTGCCCAAGAAGTTCTAGAGAACCTTGGTTTTAAAGTTATAGAAACTAGAAAAAAAGTAATTCTAAACAATGTTGAGGTAGGGGAGATAGATGCTATTGCTGTAGATGAAAACGGAGATACTTATGCAGTAGAAGTTAAAGCTGGTAAAGCAGATATTACAGGCATCCGGCAGGCATACATCAATGCACTATTATTGAATGCTAAACCCATTATTGTATGTAAGGGATTTGCAGACGATGCAGCCAAAGAGCTTGCTGAAAAACTAGGAGTTCGTGTTATCCAGCTTTCTGATTTATTTCTTGTCGAAAGTGAGGAACTTAACATAATAGTTAGGGAAGTTATTGAAGAGACATTAACAGAATACCTCGAGCTTTTCTATAGTTTTAGCCCAAGCATAAAACCAGAACATTTAGAAATACTTCAGGCTATACATGCTACATCAACTATAGAAGATGCCGCTGAAAAACTGGGATTAGATGTAGCTTCATTTATGAAGAAAGTTGACGAGCTAAGAAAACTAGGTGTAATACCGAAATGGGCTAAGAAATATATGTCCATAAAAAGAGTTGCTCAACTACTCATTCAGAAACAAAATGTTGCAAGCGCGCTTGAAGAAAGTAAAAAACTTATAGAGAATACAAAGAATTTATATGATCAATTAAAACAATTCCAAAACCTTATAACCTCACTCAATCATCAACTGCAGAGGTTGAATATACACATCTCTAAACTAGAACAACTATTTAAACATTTAATTGAAAGTAGTGAAAAACCTAGTGTACAAGATCTGACCTCCTCCCCGCCCTAAAGAACGAGACTTTCGGGCTGTAAACCAAGTTAGTTGTTTATGCTGCAAAGCTCTAAAGAAGGTTTTTCTTAATCATGAGCTCTGCTATTAGTACACCTGTTCCTGCTGCACCCCTTATCGTATTATGACCTACTGCAAAGTATTTTATACCCCCTAGCGATTTATCTTCCCTAATTCTGCCAACGACTACGCTCATACCGTTGCCAACAAGTCTGTCTAACCTTGGTTGTGGTCTATCCGGCTCTCTTCTAACTATAATCGGTTTGTTTGGAGCCGTAGGTAGGTTGAGGCCTTTGATTTTATTGCTTCTAAATTCCTCCATTGCCTTTATAACCTCTTCGACCTCTACTCTTCTAAAAGTTTCGACGAAAACGGCTAGAGAATGGCCTTCCAACACCATTACTCTATGACAGCTAGCCGATACTGTGAAATCATTGTTTAAAGCTATACTGTTCCCCGAAATTATGCCAAGTATTTTTCTTGATTCTGTCTCTACTTTCTCCTCTTCTCCCTCTATGAACGGTATAATGTTATCTAATATATACATTGATGGAACCCCTGTTAAACCTGCTCCAGAAAGTCCTTGCATAGATGCCATGACAACGCGTTTTATCCCAAATTCATCATGTATAGGTTTAAGTGTGAGAGTTAGAATAGCTGTTGTACAGTTCGGTACCTTAGCTATAACTCCGCTCCACCCTCTATTCCTCCTTTGAACCTCGATGATCTCCAAGTGATCTGCGTTAACTTCCGGGTTCAACAACGGTATATCAGGTTCTAACCTCATGTTACTCGCATTTGAGACTACAATAAGACCTTTACTTGCTAACTCAGGTTCAACAGTTGTAGCTACTTCTTTCGGGAGCGCTACAAAAGCTATGTCTATTTTTTCTTCAACGATTTTTTTCACATCTAGCGACTCTAGAACAAGTTCTTCGGCTATATTGGGTATAGGCTTCTCTATAACCCACTTAACAGCTTCCGAATATCTTCGGCCAACGAATTTCTCCGAAGCTGTAACCATTACCAGCTCAAACCATGGATGATCTGCAAGTAGAGATACAAACCTCTGGCCAACTACCCCTGTTGCACCTAATACTGCTACGCGTTTTTTCATATCGCAGAGCCCTCCTCAAATAGCGCTTTGTGCAGCATTTTTAATATTTCGCGACCTTGGTTTCTATCAACGTATAAGACTGTGGATGGCCTATGCACATATGTCTGAATTCCTTTAATTTCTACACCTAAACGAACAATAGTATCAAGTGTATCCCTTAAGAATACTGCTCGTGAAACTCCCTCGCCAATA
>JAWASI010000018.1:28024-40650 GCA_038892955.1 Ignisphaera sp. | reverse complement strand
AAAGCTTTTAATTATCTGTATTCAAATAATGTGGAGGTTCTATATATAGATCACCACATATCTACAGCAATACATATAGATGTTATTAAGCCTAGGGTTAAAAATATTGTAGTGGGGAAGACATCTACTGCTATGCTTGTATATAACCAGCTTAAGTCTGTAGGTGTTGATATTAGTGAAAGGCTTAAGGCTTTTGTAGAAGCTGTAACAGTTATTGAAAAAGGGGAAAAGAGGTCTGCTAGGCAGGTTCATGGTAAACTTATCGATATTGTTGCAAATTTATCGAGAGCTTTGCTAAACTCAAAGAATAGGGATCTATGGATTAAGGTAGTTCAATGGCTTACAGAACCCCTACCTTTTATCTCCTTACCTTTTGCACTAGATATAACAAAATTTGTGAAACCATCACTAGAGTACTTAAGGGAGCTTAAATCTATAGCTAACGAAATTGCGTTGAGCGCTAAAAAGATCTTTGATGTAAGGTTCGTAGATATACGTAGTAGTAGATATCCATACAAGCTAACTGCTGTAGCCTCAGCTCTTCACAGATTACTAAAAACACCTGTAGTCTTACTTGCAAAAAATAAACGTGGACAAAATATACTAGTAATAAAGTCTAGAGGTACAATAGCATACGATTTAGCTATATATCTTTACAGAAAAGGGGTAGCAGAGGATATCATGGGGCACCAAACGCTTATCATAATGCTTCTAAAACCTGTACCCCGCATCCTAGCCAAGCTAGACTACGGGCCCCTAACCAGATTAAAAGTATAATTTTTAGTAAATATATTAAGTTTTGCTTTTATTAAAATACGGTAAATATAGATTCTGTTTAGTAAATAAACCCTATAACTTGTAACTAAGGTATCTGTTTCATAATCGGGTAAGCAATAACAAACTTATTCATTTTCTTTAAGAAAGAATAAAGTTATTTTTATATTTTGTGTATCAAAATGTCTTGGGGTATGCATATGGTGTGCAGCGAACATATCGGAGAAGCTCTATACCAAGGTTTAGAATTCATAGATATAGATACCTTTAAGAAATTAGATCTAAGGGTAGGTTTTGTTAAATCTGCCGATAGAATACCGGGATCAAAGAAGTTACTAAAACTTATGATAAACTTGGGTAACGAAGACAGACAAGTTGTAGCAGGTCTTGCTGAATGGTATAAACCTGAAGATCTTGTGAATAAATATGTTATAGTTGTAGCTAATCTAAAGCCAAGGAAGCTTATGGGTGTAGAAAGCCAGGGCATGATCTTAGCAACATGTAATAAGGGTAAGCCTATAATACTAACAGTTATAGAACCAGTTGAACCAGGTTCTAAAATTTGTTGAGAATGTTGTTGGCTTAAGGCTGTAAACCTTATAAAGTTTATTATATTTTTATTAGAAGCGAAGTTATAGATAAAAACCTTGATGTAGGTGAACAACATTATCTGGGGTATTGCCGCAAATAAAAAATAGATATGAACCCTTAGTTGTGGAGAAGTGGGTGTTAAAATTCTGGGAAGAACATAGAATCTACGAGAAAGTTAGAAGAGAAAGGTGTTCCGAAAACAGTAAGTTATTTAAGTTTTTAGAGGGTCCGCCGACAGCTAATGGATTTATGCATGTAGGCCATGCCAGGGGGAGAACCTTCAAAGATGTTATGCTTAGGTTTATGAGAATGAACGATCATTGTGTATGGGATCAAGCGGGCTGGGATACACAAGGACTTCCTGTAGAACTCGAGGTGGAAAGAAACCTTAGGTTTAAATCTAAGAAAGATATAGAAGTTTACGGTATTGATAAATTTGTTCAGGAGTGTCAAAAACTTGTTGATTATTACATAGATCATTGGAGAAAAGCAAGCGAAAGACTTGGTCTATGGCTGGATTATGACAATGCTTACCAAACAAGACATCCAAAGTATATAGAGGTTGTCTGGAGGTTCCTAAAGATTGCGTGGGATAAGGGGTACCTATACGAGGATTTTAGAGTTGTACCTGTATGCCCAAGGTGTGAAACAGCTCTAAGCACACATGAAATTGCACAGGGCTACGAAGTTGTCGAGGACCCAAGTCTCTACTTTAAGATACCTTTAATAGATGAGCCTAGTGTATACTTAGTAGCATGGACTACTACACCATGGACAATAATAGATAACGAAGCTATCGCTGTTCATCCTAGCGAGACATATGTTAAAATACAAATAGGAAATGAGTTTTGGGTACTTGCTGAAAAAAGACTTCAAAACTTTGTGTCAGAGGTAGGGTTAAAAGATTATAAAGTTGTCGAGGTTTTCCCCGGTTCTGCTTTATTAAATAAGAGATACATACACCCACTACTAGAAGAAGTACCAGCTCACAAAGAACATGGGGACGCCAACCATAGAATCCTAGGAGCAGAATGGGTTAGCATGGATGAGGGTACAGGTGTTGTACACATAGCTCCTGCGCATGGACCTGAGGACTTCGAGCTTAGTAAACAGCATGGGTTAATAGTATTCAACAGTATACAGAAAAATGGAGTCTTTGGAGATCAAGGAGGTAAATATAGAGGATTATGGTTTAAACAAGCAGATAACGTGGTTATAGAAGATCTAAAGATGAAGAACCTATTAGTTCATATTGGGAGATTTCAACACGAGTATCCGCATTGCTGGAGATGCGGAACACCTCTTATGTTTTATGCTGATAAACAGTGGTTTATAAAAATCGACCCAATTAAGCAGATCATGTATGATGAAAACGAGAGAGTTATTTGGAGACCTGAGTGGGCAGGTAAAAGATTCAGTGATTGGATAGCTAATGCAAGGGACTGGTGTATATCTAGGGAAAGATTCTGGGGTACACCATTACCAATATGGACATGTAGCAACTGTGGGTACAGGGTTATTATTGATAGTGTCGAAGAAATAAAACGGTTATCTAAAACAGGTGAAATACCTTCAGATGTTCATAGACCTTGGATAGATAAAGTCGTACTAAAATGTCCAAAATGCGGAGGTGATATGTACAGGGAACCATATGTAGTAGACGTATGGATGGACAGTGGCGTAGCACATACAGCATCACTTGTACAGATAAACACAGAGTATTTATTCAATAAGCTATTCCCATACGATTGGATAACAGAGGCAGTAGACCAAACTAGAGGCTGGTTCTACACGCTCTTGTTTACATCTTCTGTAATGCACGGGTGCTCTCCGTTTAAGTCAGTTCTATGCCAAGGACATGTTCTAGATAAGTACGGTAAAAAAATGAGTAAAAGTAAAGGTAATGTAATATACGCTTTAGACTTCATGGAGAAGAACGGGGCAGACATACTTAGGCTATACCTATTGTCTAAAGCTGCTCCATGGGATAGCGTGAATTTCGATCCCGATGAAATTAAGGATATTAAAAGAGTTCTAGATATACTATGGAATTGTGTAAACTTTGCTGTAACATACATGGACTTAGATAAATGGAATGCTAAGAACCTAGATAAAGACCTTAAATACCTCCAAGCCGAAGATCGTTGGATACTTTACGAACTTCAACAAGTATTGAATAGAGTAAGCAATAATGTATTATCTGGCAACCTTCACCTAGCGACAAGAGAAATATTCAATTTCATCGTTGAATCGCTTAGCCACAAATACATAACACTTGTAAGACCTAGGGTATGGTTAGAAGAGGATGCACCTGAGAAAAGATCAGCATATGCAACTCTATACCTAGTTATATCAACGATAATTAAAGCTTTAGCGCCTTTCGCTCCATTCTCTTCAGAGTATCTCTACCAAGCATTTGTCAAAAAATATGCTCCAGAGGAATTAGTCAAAGAAAGTGTACACTTAGAATTTTGGCCTAACCTCCAGAAAGATCTGCTTAGAGAAGATCTATGGATAGCAGCGTCACTTACATTTAAGATAGCAGAAGAAGTTCTATCGCTTAGGAATGTATATGGTATTAAAAGGAGATGGCCTTTAAAGAAGGCTGTAGTAGTGGTTCCTAATGAATCAAAGAAGATATTTGAAGAAATTGTTAGAATACTAAAGATATACGCAAATATTAAATCAGTTGAAGTTGTCGAAAAAATCGAGAATTTAGCTATGGCTAGACCTGTAGAGATAGACCTCAAGGATATTAAGGGGTACGTAGACATAGCCTTAGATGAAGAGGTAATTATAGAGGGATTAGCAAGAGATATCGTTAGAAGAGTTCAAATGCTTCGTAAAGAGAAGAATTTACCCGTAGACTATGTGATGAAACGGCTAATAATTTACTCCGAAGATAGTGCTGTTGTAAAAGCCGTCGAAAGATACAATAACTATATAGCAAGAGAAACGAGAGTTGATAAGGTAGAGTTAGCTAAAGTTAGACCTGAGAACTCTATAGAGCATAATATTGAAGAATACAAAGTCTACATAGCTGTAGAGCTTTAATATATGAACCTACATATTTTACCTATAACTTTAAGAAAAATTCTTTCATCTGCTCATACATACTTCAAAGAGTACATCCAACTTATTATAGGTCCAAGGGAATTCGTAGGGCATAAACTTAGATCTGAACTTTATTCGTACATACATAAGATCGTAGCAGTAGGGGATGTTGTTTGTTTAACACTACTAGAATACGTAGGTATACCAAGGTTATGCATAATCGACGGTAAAACATTAAGAGAAGTTTATAGCGATACCGATGAACTAATTAAAAATTTTAATAGTGTTCTTAAATGTAGAAATCCCCCTGGCTCAATATCTGAAGAATGTTTACAGGTCATAGCTAAAGCATTAAAGGAACATATACCTAATATCGTTCTAGTAGATGGAGAAGAAGATTTACTAGCTTTAGCTGCTGTTCTCTCTGGAGAAAACATAGATTTCGTCATATATGGAGTTCCTAAGGAAGGTATAGGGATAATAGATGTGAAGTGTTTTACCATAACAGCTATAAACCTTTTTTCACAATTTGAGCTAAGTAAGATATCCTAGTGATAGGAATTCCTACTCATGAGAAACATTAGTAATGTATTAAGCTTATCGCGTAAGTATCTGCTGAAACCCTATACTATAGACGATATATGTTACTCTCTATACACTATATTCAAAGATAGAGCTACGAGTATTGCTTACGAAAAACCCAATTGTTCTCATATGTTTATTGTAGGTAGTAACTATGAGGTAAGGATATTTATAAGTTCTTTACGTGAAATGCAGCTAAACCTCTTAGTAGATGTAGGGAACATAATATCGGATAAAATTATAACATTTGCCCAAACTATGTTCTGTAATATTGATAGAATTCTATCTAGGTTCTGCGAAACTGAGGGGGATATACATGTGTTGTTTAGGTCAACGTTTAGATGTAAAGCATTGAATATTGACGATATCGAGAAAAGGCTTTCGTACCTAGGGGTAGTTGTCTACTCTAGAGAACTTCATACCGTTAGCGATATAGTGCTATCCGTAATTAGAGGGAAGCTTGTCGGCAGAAATCTTAAACGCTTCGACATTACTGTAACCTTTATAGAGAATGATGAGTCCGAAATAAGTATATCGGTAGAAACAGATGTGGATAGCAGAAAACCTTTGAACCAAATTATAGAAGTTCAAGATATTCTATTCAGCTTAATCGAAACCCTTATTGCAGACAATAACCATAAAACCTTAACTAAGTACAGGTAGCATATGTTAAACATGTAGCTTAAGCGGTGTGCATATTATGCATGAATGGGCATTAGCTGAAGCAATAATTGAAACTATCATTGCTAAAGCCTCTGAAAACAAAATGAAGAATATCGGCTACGTCAAAGTTAAGCTAGGTAAACTTCAACAAATAGATAAAAATATCCTTGCTTTTGCGATTAATGAATTGCTGAAGTTAGCGAAGAACGAGCACGGTATAGAGGTTAAAGAAATAATATTTGATGATGAGGAGGTTGTCGCAAAATGCCTAAGATGCGGATATAGGTGGGATTTAGACTTAGAATCTATTGATGAGCTGTCCAAAGAGTATATTCACTTTATACCAGAAGTTGTACACACATTCATATCTTGTCCTCAATGTGGTTCCCACGATTACGAGGTAGTATCTGGCCGCGGTATATCTATAGAACTGGGGTGAGTTAATGTCTTTGGATCCAAGGATCTTGGTTATACCTAAAAGGTTAAGCGGGTTTAAGTGCATAGTTCTTGTTTCAAGTCCTAAAGGTGGTGTAGGAAAAACAACAATATCAGTAGTTCTTGCTCTTGCGCTTAGCCAAGTATGTAATAGAGTTGCATTACTTGACCTAGATATAAACAACCCTACAGCACACATGGTTTTAGGGTTAGACGTGAGTAATATCAAGGTTGAAGAGGATAAAGGTATACTCCCGATTAGAATTTTAAATAATAAGCTAGAGTTTATGTCTATAGCGTTATTTACTAGAGATAAGCTTCTTCCGCTAAGAGGAAAAGATGCAACAAATGCTATTATAGAGATTCTGGCAACAGTTAGATGGAATAGCATAGCTATGGTTGTAGATACCCCACCGGGGTTCTCTGATGAGGTTATGGAGTTTGCTAGGCTATACCCAAAAGCGAAATACTTAATAATTTCAACACCAGATATATTATCTATTTCATCAACTAGAAGAATTGCTGAAGTTATTCGTAGAGAAAAACAAGCGCTAATAGGTATTATTGGAAATATGTGTAGGAATGAGCAAGATCTTGGAATTCTAAAGAAAAATGCATCCTCACTAGGCACCGAAGTATTATCATGTATCCCCTGGGTAAACAATATACATAGATATTACGGTAAACCAAAAGAGTTAATCAATTTATTCAAACAACATCTTGAACCCATAATAAATATGTTGACTAGTGATATAGGATGCAGGTCATAAGATTAGATGAAGCGTGTAAATACTTTGAAGACCTTTTAAATAATTCTTACACATTTATTTGCGTAGGGACACATCTTAGGTCAGATGATAAAGTAGCTCTAGAGTTCTGCAGTAAGCTCTCAAAAATTACGGCAGGTATTAATGTCATTCTTTGCGAATATGGGTTTGAAATGTGTGTTCATGAAATAGTAGAAAAGAAGTTAAACAAAATAGCATTAGTAGATGCTGTTTACTTAGAGGATTTTATCCAAGGCATTATTATTTTAAATGTCGAAGAAATAGATGATGAAGTAGTTTCGTTTACTACCCACCAAATACCAACGAAGACTGTTATAAGGTATTTAAATGAACTGCTAAGCGAAGTACATATTATCATCATCGGCATTCCCGTTAAAAACCTCGATATAGGGTTTGAATTGAGTCCTGAAGTTCAAAATATAGTTAATTCATTGATAGGGTGTTTTATTAAATAAAATAAATGGAATTATAAGGAATAACAGGTATGGATGTAGCAATTGTTGGCGCAGGTATCTCAGGTATTTTATCGGCTTATTGGCTTTTAAGAAATAAGTATACTAGTAGTATAGTTATCTATGAGAAAAGATCTCTTAATGCAATTCCAAGGAAACATTGCTCAGGAATAATATCTAGGAATACATTGTTGAGAATACCTTATGCTTATAAATTCATCGAGAATAAATACTATAAAATAAAAATATATACGATGAGAAACTTTGAGGCAGAATTAGTCTTTGATAAAAACTCTATATACAAAATTAATCGAGTTGCCCATGAAGAGTATCTCATGAGTATTATTATGGGACGGGGAGTAGAAATAACACTAAATACTAATATCGTCGACGTAAAGAAAGTTCAAGACAAAATCTTAGTTAAAGGTTTTAATCTAAGAGATACAAAATTTGATCGAGTTATTATAGCTGAAGGACATCCTCCTAACTTGTCAAGAAAATTAGGTCTAGCATCACAATTGGATTCCTTCAAAAGTATTCAACAAGAAGTATACCTAGGTAAAAAGTTAGATAGCGAAGAAACCGAGGTATTACATGTATACCTAAGCCAAGATAGAGGTGAATTTGCTTGGTTTATCCCTATAAATGAGAGTAAAATACTTGTAGGTGTAGTTTCTAAGGATAATGTCTTCAACAAACTTAGCTTAGCCAAAAAATTTTTCCAGAAGAAACTAAATACGGAGATAGCTAGGGTAGAGGATATGTATGGAGGTGTAGTGCTAAGAGGCTATCCGATTAAGTTAGTCAGAGAAAACATTTTAGGTATAGGTGATACCGTTTCTATGGTTAAAAGCTTAAGTGGAGGCGGTCTCTACCCTATATCGGTTGTATCGAAAATATATGGAGAAAATTTGCATAAGCTAGAGGTAGTAAACAAGAAAATTAAATCTATAGCTAAAGATCTTGAGAAACAATACAAACTCTACAATTTCATAACCAATATCTTAAAATTATTTAGATTTACATTGCCAGCTAAGAAAACCACAATATATATTGGTGATAGCTATTTCTACGATCACCATGAAAAAATTCTGGCAAAAGCTTTTATTAACATAAAGCTAGGTTAATAATATGAAATCCACGAACTTGAGCATAGCAAACTACAAGCAGCAATTCAAAAGGTTTTAGCATCAAAATACCTAAATCTATCTGCATTACATTTATTGCCTTCTAATTTAATTCCTAAATCAAGGGACATTGAAGTCAACGGTAAAGATAGGAAGACGAAAAGACGCAATTCTAATTGAGAGAAGAAACTATAAAATCTGTTGCTACCTCATTATCTACTTTATCAGAGCTATAAATATATCGTTGACGTTAGTCCCTGTATAACCAGTTATTATCGATTGTCCTAGTTTACTGAAGAAAGTATAACTGTCGTTGTTTTCAAGATATAGTTGGGGATCTAAACCTAGCTTCAATGCATTATCTACTGTTTCGCCATCAACTATGGCACCTGTAGCAGGACTTATACCATCTATTCCATCGGTAGCAAAACATGTTGCTACAGTATTAGTTAAACCCTTAATACCTATTGCCAAGGATAGACATAGCTCTTGGTTTCTACCTCCAATACCTGAACCTCTTACCGTTACAGTTGTTTCACCACCAGCGATAACAGCAGCTGGTTTGGATACAGGTCTACTATACACATGAACACTTTTTATTATGGAAGATAACACTTTCCCTACTTCTCTAGCTTCTCCTTCAAGCATAGGTGTTAGTACTATCGAGTTAAAACCTAATTCATTAGTCTTTTTAGCTAATTCCTCAACCACTATGTAGTTACTAGCAACAATTACATTTCTAACCTGATTGAATATAGGATCTCCAGGCTTAGGTGTATCAAGTACCTCGCCAGCGAGTCCTTTAATAAAGATTCTTTTAATATCGTCTGGAAGTTCATCCCAGAGCCTGTACTTAGTTAAAACATTGTAAGCATCTCTAAATGTTGTATTATCAGGTGCTGTAGGACCTGAAGCAATGGTATCAAGTCTATCTCCAACAACATCGCTTATTATAAGAGATATCACGTTCTTTGCCTTAATGTATCTCAAAAATTTACCTCCTTTAATTTT
This sequence comes from Ignisphaera sp., assembly GCA_038892955.1. Lineage (GTDB taxonomy): Archaea > Thermoproteota > Thermoprotei_A > Sulfolobales > Ignisphaeraceae > Ignisphaera. The sequence continues at coordinate 31,173 of JAWASI010000018.1, read as the reverse complement.
AGAAAGTCTTTTTCTAATAGTGTTAAGTTCAATTATATCAGCTCCTCTCTTCATGAGTTCTCGAGAGATATAAGCAATGTCGCTTAACGTTACACCATCTTCTGGAATCTCAAATAATGCTGAACCACCACCAGAGATCAGCACTATAATAGTATCGTCTTTAGATACTCTATCTACTACGTAGTTCAGAAGCTTTTGCGAAGACTTAAATGTATTATCTCCAGGAATAGGGTGATCTCCTTTAGCAATTTCTATAGGTCCAACATTACCTTCATCACTAGGAGATATGATAACCCCTCCGATAACCTTATCCTTGAAAATATCAACAACAGCTTCAGCCATTCTCTTAGATGCTTTACCAAAACCGATAACATGAACTTTTTTACCAAATTCTATAGTATTTCCACGCACTAAAATGTTGTTACCTTCAACATTAAGGTTATTCTCTATAGCTTTATAAGGATCTGCGACATTTAGGGCATGCTCAATTAAATCTACAATTAAATTATACAGTGGACTTTTTGTTAACTCATTTTTATTCTTTATGAACATACTGAGACCCCGAACACGTGGTTATTGATACATGGTAGAATTTGAGCTTATCTACTACTGAATATCTTATGTAAACTGTATGCAAACTATTTAAGGTGATGTGGTAAACCATGAGTGGCCAAGTTCAAGTACCTGAAGATGAAAGATTGTGGGGTTTTATAGCATGGGTTATACCATTGGTCGGTGGCATACTTGCTTTAGTACTAAAACCAGGCATTAAGTACATTAGGCATTGGTCTTACTTATCTATAACATTTGGTATTATTATGATTGTAGGGCTTATAATTGGACGTTTATTCTCTATTATACCTTTAGTAGGATGGTTAGTAGAGCTATTAATAGGAATAGCCTTACTTATTATGTGGGTTGTAGGCATAGTTAGAGCCCTAGATAAAATATTATGGAAACCCCCTATAGTATACGATCTAGCTAAAACTCTTGGCTTTCAAGTTGAGTAAATTGCTATGTCTGTGGTCTTGGGTTAGCTAGGAGTATTATATCAAATATTTTATAAGCTTCTATAACATCTTTAGCTGTAAATCTAATGGTTTTTCCATCTATTCTCTCAACAAATCCTAACAATTCTGCTGTATCAGCCATCTCAGTACCTAAGAACCTTACCTTTATATCCATAGGGTATTTAGCTTTAACAGGAGGTATCTCACCTTTCTTAAACCTTCTAACAGATTCCTCAAGAGATTTTTCAAGGTCATTAAGAATTTTTGAGAGACTTGGACTTATGCATGAGTACCTAGATAAAGCCTCCTTGAAAACAACTCCTTTTACCCAAGGGGTGTACTTAGCCACATCTCCCTCAATTAATGCCTTATCTCCTGCAACAAGAATTATAGGTACGTTGTAGTGCCCTGCTATATATGCATTGAATAGATACTCGCTGACTTCTATACCATTAACCTCAATACTATCGATCTTAGCACTACTAAAGGTATGATCGAAAGTAGCTCTAAGGGCTCCTGCTTTAGCGTGGTAACCAAGGAAAACAACGGCATCAGTTTTTTCAACACCTATAACCATACTTATAGGTCTTGGCCAACCCCTAACTATATAGACATACTCAGGCAAGTTTTCAACATCTATTGTAACCATAGATCCATGGCTATCAGCTATTATGACTTCGTCAAAACCTAGCTTATGAAGAACTTCAGCAACATAGACTGTTATCTTTGTAGTTATTTTCCTAGCTTCGTTGAATAATGATCCTTTAACACCTAAATGCTCAGGTGAAACTATATAAGGCATACCCTCTAAATCGACAGATACATAAGCTTTCAAATTTCTACACCAGAACTAAAAACTATGAATAAACTTAAAATTGCTCATGAAATAGAGTATTGACTCGCTTCTCCTGCTTAATGCTAGCTAATATACATTCAATCGTATCACAAATTTTGTAACAACTAAAGCTAGAATTTGATATCTAGTGCTTCTAGCAAAGTTAAACCATCTTTATTAACTAAGTATTAGTTATTACACAGAAATAGAGTTGCAACTTTATTTAATCAAAGTCATTAGTCAGTATCTAGACATTGACAAGCTAACACTAAACATATTCGCGGATTTGATTAAGAATACGGTAGTAAATACCTTATTCAACCATCTTCATGTCCTAGGTATCCTATATTATGCCGTTCCTTGCATACAAAGAAAATAGAAGCCATAAACAATCATAGGCTGTCTACAAGTAAATTCTAAAAGGATGCGCTAAATGAAGCTAATCATACCTTTGAAAATATTTAAAGAAATCTTGGAAAAATGCAGTAGTTCAGATGTGGAGAAGATATTCATCGGTATAGGCTTCGTAGAGAAAAATAGGTATAAAGTTGTAGAAGTTTTTGAATGTGGAAATGTGTCACCATACCCTTGGAGAAGATTTGTTGCGAATCCTCAATGTCTTTACAATGTATATAGATACGCGGAAAACAAGGGAATGGATATAGTTTTACTAGTTCATAATCATCCGGCACAGCCAATTCCGAGTAATGAGGATTTAAAGGGTATGAGGTTGTGGAGAATACCTTGGTTAATTATTGATGGCTTGAGCGGTAGTTATGGTGCTTGGATTCTAGTTGATGATGAGGTACAAGAAGTTCTAGTTGAAATAACCTGATATTACTAAAGGCCTAGTTCCTTAGCTATTCCCTTAAGGGCCTCTATAGCCAATGCCATGAACTCCTCTAGTTCCATACCCAATAGCTCGATTTCTTTAATCCTCTCCCTATCTACACCTTTAGCAAAATCTTTCGACCTATACTTCCTCATGACTGATTCCAACTTCACCTCGGCTAATTTTTTATTAGGCATGATCAAAGCTGTAGCAATTACAAGTCCTGAGGCATGATCTGACGCTCTAAGTGCATGGAGGATTTTCTTAGATTTTTCATACGATATTTTAAAACCGTTGTTTTCGTTATGACCTGCTATAGCTTCTAATGCCTCCAACGGTAAACCTACATCCCTTAGTATATTTAATGCTTCTAAACCATGTTTCTTCATATCTCTTCCAACATAGTCGTAATCTATATCATGCAATAGACCTACTAACATCCATATGGTTTCATCTTCTCCAAGTTTCTTTG
>JAWASI010000018.1:26256-27995 GCA_038892955.1 Ignisphaera sp. | reverse complement strand
ATAATGGCTTCAACTGCTAGACAGTGTTTGATCATTTTCTCATCCTTTAGGTAATGATGAAGTAAGCTAAGAGCTTCTTCCCGGCTAATCAACAACGTCACCCCTAGGCTACAGAATCTACAGCAAACATAAACTTTTATCCTTATCTCGATGTAATTATACTAATCACAAAATTTTAGCCTTACCCAAAGTTTGGCTTAACAGCAGTTAATAATCTATAGCTTAAATAACTTACGTAGCTTTATAAAAATTCGATGCCTAGTATGCTTGGGGAAAACATGAAGAAAGGTATTTGGGTAACTGATTCCTGTCCATTGTGTATGCGGAAAATTATACCGAATGCTATATTTGAACAATTTAAGAAGATACTGATTGAAGAAGGTTTAGAAAAAGCATTAAAGTTGCTATACAAAATCCCAGAACTAGCTAAATTCGACATATTGATGATTAGAGGTAAAGTTGGTTCAGAATCTTTTGAAATGCCAATAGCGTATCCGCTATGCAGAAATTGTTCAAGGTTTGCACGCATTGATAAGTTTAGGGAAAAAATTGTAAACAACCTTACGCAAAACAAACAAATGTTACAATTGATAGAGGGATTCGATGTAAAGGAATGGTTATCGAAACCAAGGGATGGTAGATGTATTTTCTAGCTTATCTTAAACTTTGATTCAATGTCGTAAGAACTTCAAGAAGTTAATAAAACTTAGCTTAAGATACATCATCGTGATCTTGGATTTGAGTGGTTGTTATCTTATTATTGATTGCACTAGGATACTTAAAAAGGCAATAATATAATAATTGAATAGTTTTAATATTTTCAGTGGAGGCGTCTATCAACTGTAGAAAGCTTTAGAGCTACAAAGTATTGTTTATCTTAGTCGTAAACTTACACAAACCATTCAATAGCCATAAAAACCAATGTTTACTTAGTCGTAGTCCTAGCTTCATCTATGGATTAACTCAAATATAGCTTATGATTTTCCCACGTAAATCATAAAACGTGGCTTCCTCAATTCGTGCATAAGCTCTTTTACCTAGAGCATTAGACCCAGCATCCAAAATAACTGGTCTATAGTTATAGAGTCTACCTATAGCCTTGTTTCTTTCTCTATCTATCTCTGTAATCCATACCTTAGCTATTGAGCCTATATATTCATTGTTTAGACTGAGAGCTATAGCTTCGTATATTTTCTCGATGTGGCTACTTCTCATTTTCTTAATTGGATCTGGTATCTGGGGCATTAAAGCAGCTTTTGTTTGAGGCCTAGGCGAAAATCTTGCTATATGTACCCTATCGATTTGGTATTCAGTTAATAGTTTAACGCTTTCAAGAAATGCATCTTCATCTTCTCCTGGATAACCGACTATTATATCTGTGGCAATGCTTATGCCTTCAATCTTATCCTTAAGCTCTTTAACAATATCGAGAAATAACTCTACGTTATGTCCTCTATTCATGTAGTTTAGTACTTTATTGCTACCGCTTTGAACAGGAATATGTAGATGTTTGTAAATTCTTGGATCCTTAAGTATATTCACAATGTGATCAATAAAATATATTAAGTGCTTAGGATTCATTTGACCGAGTCTTATAATAAAATCATATCTATCTATCTCCAATATTTTCTCTAATAGATTAGGTAACGAATATCTGCCGTATAAATCGTAACCATATACTGCTAAATCTTGTGCTGTTAACTCTACTTCTATAGCACCTTTATTAAGAACGTTCTTAA
>JAWASI010000018.1:8227-26246 GCA_038892955.1 Ignisphaera sp. | reverse complement strand
TAACCACTTCAACAACTTTCTCTATGGGTACACTACTTAAATGAGGTCTGGCTACCTTAACCACACAGAAGGAACATTCATCGAGGCATCCTTCTGCTACAGGTATGGTAGCTTTAACTCCTTCAACGATCTCGGGTAACACCTTGAATTTCTTCACATCATGGAAGAAAGCTACAGGTTTATCGGCTTTGACAGCGTCTAAGATTTTATCAACGCTCTGGGGAGATAAAATACAGAGGTTGTTACTCATAGTCTTGAGTTTATATGGGTAAATCTTGGTCAAACAACCAGCAATTATTAGTTTCTTACCTAACTTTAAAATCTGGTCAATTCTTTTAAATATTCTGACTTCAGTGTCATACCTAACAGCACATGTGTTAATTACTATTATATCTGCTTCCTCAATGGAATTCACTACCTCATATCCTCCCTCCACTAGAAGCTTTTTCATAGTAAGCGAATCAGCTTTATTTAAGGCACAACCGTAAGTCTCTATATAGATTTTAGTTGCAACCATATCGTGGAGAGGTAAAGATTGTTCAGCTCTTATAAACGTACATAGTAAACCAATACTTTACTACATCAACATACTGCGGCCTTCAGCAATAAGATCATTAATTCAACATAGTATTTCAATTTATGTTCTAGCGCATTAAGTTATAAGCAGGGATCTGTGATAATGTTGTGGGTTGACAGTTGAGCGATAAAGAGTTAGAAATACTAAGTAATTACGAATATATGCTTGAAAGACTTTATAAACAACTACCATCCAAGTTAACAAGTAAAGCATACGATATACCATCGCTTGACGTTGAATACATAGGGGAACATACATACATTAGAAACTTTGCCCAAGTATGCGAAAGACTTCGAAGAGACCCTAGAATCACTATGAGGTACTTCCTTAAAGAACTAGGAAAACCTGGAGCTGTGGACGATAAGAATAACCTAATAATATATGGGCCAATAAAAGCTCAAACAATAAAAGATCTATACAATAGGTTTCTAGAAACATATGTTAAATGCCCTACATGTGGTAGCTATGACACTGAGCTTCATAGGCAAGGTAAGGTCTTCTACATAAGGTGTCTTGCCTGTGGAGCTATTTCCTATGTAAAGCCTATCTAGGTGCATATCTTTTGGAATTAAATTTTTATATGAAGATTCATCAATACCAAGGATATCTAATAGTTGCAGTATGTGATGAAGAAGTGCTGGGGAAGGTTTTTAAAGAAGGCGATATAACGTTATATGTATCGCCAAATTTTTACAAAGGCGAGGTAGTAGGCTTTGAGAAAGCACTTGAAGCTATAAAGAACGCTGATATAGCTGTTATAACTGGTAAAAGAATTATAGAGAAATTAGCTAAAATAGGGTTGATAAGTAAAGATTTTGCTCTAAAAGTTGGAGATCAACTTCATATCCAAATTATGCGAGAGGTTTTAGAACATTGACGAGATTCTGCGCTAACTGTGGAATTGAAGAATCAGGGGATACCCCTATAATAGATGGTCTATGCATTAAATGTTACGTAGAGCTCAAAGATGTAATAAAAATTCCTGATACTATTGAAATAAGTACATGTAGTAGGTGTGGAGCACTATTAGTTAGAGGTAAATGGTTTTATCCTTCATCTGTTGAAGAAGCTCAGGAAATAGTCAAGAGAATTATTATTGATGCAATTAAACCTGGTGAAGATATAGTCATAACAAACGTTATAGCAGAACTCATAGCACCTAGTTATAAAAAAGCTCATGTTTATGTAAATCTACTAGTGAAAAACATGTATAAACATTTACTTAGAATAGATGTAAATATAAAATGGGTTAAAGGATTATGTCAGTTATGTTTTAGAAGAGCAGGTAGAAGTTTTGACGCTGTTGTACAGTTAAGATTTATACATATCGATGAATCGGCTAAAAGGTTTAGAGGAGAAATCGAAAACATCTTTAGAGATTATATAGTTGATGTAGAAGAACGTAGTAACGGTTACGACATTAAGGTTGTATCTCAGGGAGTAGCTCAAAAAATTGTTAATATAGCTAAGAAGATGTGGAAAAAGGTTAAGGTAACAGAATCTTTTGGAGACATTAGGTACTCTAGGGATGGATCTAGAAGTGGAAAGCTATACATATCGGTAAAAGTTATCAACCTAAGAATAAATGACTATGTTATACTAAATGGTAAGGCGTATACAGTAATCGATGTAGGTGAAGAGTTTATGACAGTCCTGGATAGTGATGGCTGTAAGAAGACTTTGCATATAGAAGACATAATCTTTCAGTATGAGGGATCGAGGTCTAAGTCAAAGGTAAACAGGTATAGCAATTATTAGATTAAAGAGTTAAAAATAAGTTTAACGCTAAGATATACGTCTTCGGAGGTGGGAATCTATATCAAAAAAGAAAGCATCTGAAGAACAAATAACTAGGAGTATCATACTGCCTAGCGAAGGACAAGTTATATGTATTGTCGAGGAGGTTATAGGAGCCGATCATGTAAAAGTTAGGTGTATGGATGGTGTTTCTAGAGTTTGCAGAATTCCAGGTAAGTTTAGGAGAAAAACATGGATATCTGAAGGTAATGTTGTCCTTGTTGCCCCGTGGGATTTTCAGCCAAACAAAGGAGACATAATTCATAGGTATGAAAGAGATGAAATAAAGAAATTGATAAACATGAATATTGTGTCTAAGGAGTTTATCGAGGGAGGAGAATAAATTGTTTCATTCCAATGATATTGACCAAGAGATCGATAGAAGGATAGCTAAAAGTTTTAAAGAGCCCAGGATAAAGGATAAAGATCTTTTCGAAGTTGTTGAAGAGGTATTCGATAGGGCTACGGTTTTAGCTATTATAGAGCTTAAACGGAGGAAATGTTTAAAGTCTTTGAAGGGCGTTGTATCAGCTGGTAAAGAAGCTAGGGTTTACTGGGGTAGGGGTTTCGATGGTTCTGAATTAGCTGTAAAAATATATTTAACAGCAACAGCTGAATTCAAGAAAGGTATATGGAAATACATTCAAGGAGATCCAAGATATGAATGGGTTGCGTCACTTCCATCGCATAAACTTATGAGTGTATGGGCTAGGAAAGAATTTTCAAATCTTAAGAGAATGTATAGAGTTGGTATAAATGTTCCAACTCCAATTTGTGTTTACAGAAATGTGCTTGTCATGAAGTTCATAGGCGAAAACGGTGTTAGAGCACCACTTCTTAAAGAAGTTTATGAAGCTGGAGAACTAGGGGAAGATATAGCTGAGGAGATATTTAAGAAACTTATAGAAACTGTATATAGACTCTACTGGGAAGCAAAGCTAGTTCACGGGGATTTAAGCGAATACAATGTTATGCTGTTTAAAGGAGAACCATACATTATAGACGTAAGCCAGGCTATTACAGTGGATCACCCTAATTCGACCAATTTTCTATATAGAGACATAAGTAACATAGTTAGATTCTTTACCAATGAAGTGGGTTTAGAGGTTTCACCAGTTGAAGAAATAGTTGATAGTATATTGAATAAGCGTTTAGCCCTATAATGAAACTTTATCGTACATCTCAAGGGCTAGGACAACGGTATTTGTACAATAATTTTAAACTTATTTAATTGAGTCCTAGATTTATAAATAGCTTAAATGCGCAACAAATACCGCATAGTGGTGATGATATACCAATTCTATGATTCTTTGCACAATCTTGGAAACTACATACTATTATACCTACTTTGTCAACAATAGCTTTAAGGGTTCTATTAATTATAGGGTTGAGATTAAATAATGAGATTAAAAGAATTGTTGTTAGTAATTTAATAAAATGTAACTAAATTAGAGCTCTTGTTAGCCCTGCAACCTCATGTATATTTTTGACCTCCTAACAAATATAAGAGGAAACTACTACAAAATCTTATGATTAACAGAATAGGGTAAAGAAAGTATAGCTAGAAAAAATACTAAGGCTGTTCTATGCCCCAACCCACACTATTTTTAGCATAGTATACCACTGTTTTAGTTAGCACTAAATATGTTAAGTGTGGAACAAATTAATCGATGTTGCTTTGTTTACATCATTTTATGAATTAAATATGTCTGTATATCAAAATAAACCAAGAGTTGACCTTGTATTTAAGTGGCAAAATATATCAAGTTTAATACTGTAGTAGCTTTATATAGAAAATAGGGTACAACTATGGAAGATGTAACATATAACAAACAAAATACCAAAGATATCAAGGAATCCAAAGATATAGAGGTAAAGAATACAGAAGTTGAAAGCATTAATACCAATAATGTCTTTGCTCAAAACATTCATAATTTACTTGCTGCATCAAGTTCGAGAATTATTGGGCCTAGAACATCAGTAGGTGTAACTAAAGTCTACGTAACAATACCTCTTGATAGAAAAGGGGTTGTTATAGGCAAAAATGGTAAAACTATCAAAAAGATAATGGAGGCTACGAAAACCAAGATAACCGTTGATGAAACTAATGGTGTAGCCGTTATAGAATCTGCTTCGCCGTATACATCGCCATACGACATAATGAAGGCTCAGGATGTGATAAAGGCCATAGGTTATGGATTCTCTCCCGAGAAAGCTTTTAAGCTGCTTGAAGAAGATGTTATACTAATGGTTATAGATCTTACACAATATGTGAAGGATTCGGAAAATCACTTAACAAGAATTAAGGGTAGGATAATAGGCGAAGAAGGTAAAGCCCGTAAAAACATAGAGGAGATGACAGGTACCTATATATCTGTTCATGACAATACCGTGGCGATAATAGGAAGCTACGAAAATGCTAACGTAGCACGCGAAGCGATTATGATGCTCATCGAGGGAAGGCAGCACTCAACAGTATATAGACATATAGATAGATTAATGAGGCAAGTTAGAAGATCAAGAATAACTAGTTTATGGTACAAAGAAACCTAAGTTCTAGAGTATCGCCTTCTTATAGTTTAAGCCATAGGATACGGGAATAAACTTTATAAAACCTTCAACAAATACAGTTCTTATAGACCTAACTTCAGATGATTGATGGTGGGCCCGTAGCTCAGCTAGGTAGAGCGGCGGGCTCCAGCACTCTTTACGGGTCTGTTGACCGTAACGGGATGAGAGAAAGCTGGAGCTTTGAACTATGGGGAGACCCGTAGGTCGGGGGTTCAAATCCCCCCGGGCCCACCACAAATCAAAAGTTCTCGATCCTCGAAAAACCTTCTATACATTTAATTGCATAAGCTATCCTCACATCGATTGGAGGATGTGGGGATAGTAGCGTTCTCCAGCCTCTCACTTCCCCATTTATGTTTTTGATCTTCTTAAGTAATTCAATGTATAGATATGGATTTTCGAGTTTGGACACGGCTAGGCAATCTGCTTCAAGTTCAAATCTTTTTGTGATTAACCTGGTAATCAATATTACAACTAGGTATGCTAAAATTAGAAAAGGGATACCAATACCTACGACCATTAGATCATTTTCGATAGTTTGAGTAATAAGTATAGCAGTTAGAGCCATAAAAAGCATTAGTATAAAAGATATACCCAGTAGCTTTATTTGATGTTTAAGTTTACAATGAGCGTATTCGTGAAGAAATACAGCTCTTAATTCGTTGACACTTAGTATGTCTAGTAATAAGTTAGTTAGAACTAAAGTTCTACATCTAAAGCCTATAACAGCTGCGTTAGCTATGTAGAACCTTGTACTAACCCTGATATTTTTAAAAGGTTTAACACCAATTATTTGTGCTACATCTCTAGCTAGTTTATGAATAGACGGGTCATCGATCTTTGATGAGTATAACCACCAAAGATGTACCTTAAGTCTCTTAGCAGTAGCTATTAACAATATAGTCATTACTTTACACCATTTACAATAAAATGCTGAATACTTAGAGATTAAATCTTAATAGTGTACTAAAAATAGTCCTTAGTAGTTAGTAGTCTTAGCTGTGCAGGTCTACCCGGCTTGCCTGAAAGGGTTTATACTATGAAGAAATTCGTAAGAAGATACATTATGATTAAAGGTAAGTTTGCAAGACTTATTCTTACAGGTAAGAAGACTACAACTATAAGATTAGGAAGAGTTGTTCCTAAATCTAGTGAAGTAATAATTCACAGCAACGGAAGACCTATAGCTGAAGCCAAAATTAAAAACATTATTTATAAAAAAGTTAAAGAATTAAAAGAAGAAGATGCTATAAGAGATGGGTATTCATCGTTGCAAGAGCTTCTTAGTGATTTAAGGAACATCTATAAAGTTGATATAAATCCTGATGATGAGGTAACAATAATAGAATTTGAGGTTACCAAGAAATTCGATGATATAGATATTAGCGATATTTACCTAGGATTTTCTCCTCATACGATAGCAGTTTTAGCTAATAGGTATCTAAGAGATGTAATGAGTAAGGATGAAAGAAATGTTGTTGAACATATGCTTAGATACAAAAGTATTAGATTATCAACGATAAAGATGTTTGGATCGTTGAACAAAAGATGGATTATACGAAACACCCTAAGAAGTCTTTTAATAAAATTAATAGTTAAAGGCATTATAGCAATCGATCAAGAGATTTTAGAGAAGCTAGCCACTATTTCGAGTTTCTGGAGAAGGTATTTAGTAGAGAAATCTAAGGCTAGTTCACCTTATAGACATCAACAACATGTTAAATGATTATCTAAGGTATAGGTTTTAATTAAGGAAGACATTAACTTAAGGAAAAATCAATTTAAGCATTATGGGGTACTCTTAAAAACGTTATCACTTAATTAGATGGCATACCTGCCTCAGCAATATTAACATTGGTTCCCTGTTTTCCTAGGACTATGTCGAATATCATTTCTGTAGCAGCGTGAAGATTGTAGCATATTAGTTGTAGCCGTTCAAAGAAAGCCTTAGCGTTTATGTAATCTTCAAGTGATTTATATTTGGGAATAACATCGGTTTCCATTTTTGATATAAATTTAGTTGACTCTAAAGCTATATCTATAGCTCTACTAGCTATATACACATCATTTTTTGTTAATGTGTTGTTCATTATGTCTAGTAGATATTGCACATACATGTTTAATTCATCGAGTCTTTCCTCAATAGTAACTTTAACAACCTTCATTAAATGTGGTTTAGCTAAGAATATATTTGCTGCTTGAGCAAGAGCATCGCCGGTATCTTCTAGCGCTTTTATTAATGCTCTGTATTCGGTAACAAACGGTGTTGTGCTTAAGAGGCTAAGCACATAAACATACCTAATAGCTAGAGCATGAACACGGTCCATCTCAACCTCAAGCTCTGTTATCTCCTTTAAGTAATCCACGCTATCGCTTCTAATTGATACTACAAGGAAATTGAACATATTCTTAAGCGTTGAAATTACCCTAAAAACTAAGGCATCTAGACTATACCTGTTGATATCTATGAATATCTGTATCACAACTCTGCCTTGCGCTTGCTCTACAATTTCTGAACCAATAAGCATCCTTACAAGCGATCTTATTGCTTGCATATGACTTGGGGTGAGATCTCCATCACGGCACTCGATAACAATCCTATCGTAACCAGCGATATAAGCTGCATAAAGGGATCTTGTTAAAAGATCGTCAGGTGTCGATTTAGAGATAACAACCTTTACTTCTTTGCCTTTAGTTTTTTGTTCTAAAATAGTTTGGGGGATAACAATAAGAGCTCCATCTTCTCGTACTTCAAGCCGGACCATATCTGATGGTTTGAGATTCACTAGTTTAACCCATTCTGAGGGTAACGAGACCATAAGCGTTGATTTACCGAATTTCTGGACTTTTCTAGTTTCAATAAATTTTATACTGCTCATACAATCCAATACCCAATACTCTTTAGAGGTAATAAGGTTTAAAAATGTTAATAAAAAGCAGATATCGATATAATGAAACTTACATGTATATTAACTATGTACTTAGCTATGTTTTAATATACCTTGTATAGATAGTCCTATTAGTGATCCATTTCTTATTTTAACTATTATGCCGTTCTCAAGTAGTAATGTTTCTTCTGCTTCTTCATCGACTAAGTTTATGTGAAGCGTATCGGTTAATTGATCGTAAATAATAATAGCTTTCTCTAATTTACTTAGATCAATAATAACATTCTTAATTTGTTGATCTATGTATATATTCTGTTCTTCCATTCAGTACACCTCTATTTTTTTATCTCTGATGACGAGGAATTTCGGTATATACATACTCTCATTAACTACTACTTCAATCTTTATGGACATTCCATCATGTAGTACTGTGTCTTCGTATAAACATTCACATATAGATGGGTATTCACATTCTTCTGTTCCAATACCACATATATTAACTAAGACCTTAATACTTTGTTGTTGTAATTGAACCTTGATATTCTTGATAAGATCTGAGCATTTCCTTGGATGAATTTTTTTAATGGTATTTTCAAGGATGTTGTTTACACGAGTAACAGCGTCCTCGGTTTCTCTACTTAGTGGTAAGCTCCATCTATAGTTGGCAATAAATACACCTTTTCTAACGGCTAGGCGTAATGTAACTAGGTTCTCTAGTTTGACTAAAGTCTCTAAATAGATACCGCAAAGTTTTGGGTGTAGTTTACCGAATATACAATTCAATAAATTTTGTGTTTCATTTTTGCATTGATCTAGGCTGTGTTTAATTAAGTTATGAACATCTATTAATGTGCTGAGCTCATCATTGCTTTTCTTAGATCTAACAATTCTTATATCCTTTGATATATCCTTTACTTTCCAGTATCTCAATAAAGTTGAATACAATGATGCGTTTATGTAAAGTAATGGAACACCTACATATTCGTTTTTTTCAGCTAAGGATTTGATTACACCTAGAGCAACATCCTGAAAACTCCTACCTAATACATATCCATGTGCATTAATTGTATCATAAGAGTAGCTCACAACAATACAGTCTTTAGGTATAACACCTTTGACAAACTCCTTAGCACTCAACGGTATAAGTATTTTACATTCGTTAGTACTTCCCTTATACAAAATCATCGCATTTCCTTCAATGTTTGACTTTAATAAGTAATTAATATTAGGTTCACCGAAAATGGCTACTACATCAACAATCTGGGATAAAGACCTTAGGTACTCAATCATATTAGCACCTAAGTTTATTCCCGTTCTTTATCGTCATTGAAACTCATAAAGTTAACGCACATCCAATCAATTGCTTTTTAGCATTGATTCTCCCAGCATATGTATATATAAACTCCAGAAGAATTGTAAGGCTCAATGAAACCATTCGGTTCGATTTGAATGTCGGAGAAAACAAAGACTATAGATCTCAAGCCCGGAATGGAGAATGTTAATATCGATGTACGTGTTATAGAAAGTCTCGGTGTAAGAACAATAACGACAAAAGCTGGTGTAAGAACTTTAGGAGAATATATTGTTGGAGATGAAAGCGGAAGAGTAAAACTAGTAGTCTGGGGTTCTAAAGCATCATCTTTAAACGTAGGAGATGCAGTATCTATTAAAAACGCCTGGGTAACACAATTCAAAGGAGAAGTACAACTAAATGCTGGTAGTAAAAGTTCTGTAGAAGGATTACCAAGTGAGAATATCCCTGAAGCAGAAAATATACCCACTGGAACACCTAAAGCTGAACCTACATCAGAAGCCTCTAGACCTCCTCGAAGAAGTTTCCAGAGAAGAGGAGGAGGTCGAGGGCATAGAAGAAATTCATGGTGATACCATGTCTCAAGACTACGGAATTAGATTAAATGAAACATATAGAAAGAAAGGATCAGAACTAGGAGTAGAAGAAGGTCACTATATAGTAGCACTAGATGAAGAGAAGGTCTATGCATTATCACCCATAGTCTACTATATCTGGAGTAAATGTGACGGAGAAACAAGTATTAAGACAATAGCAGATGAAATTATAGGGAGTATAGAATCTGAAGAAGAGATAGATGCAAACACTGTTTATGCGGCAGTTGTTGATGTAATAGACAATCTTATAGAAGCAGGTTTACTCGAAAAAGTATAACAGAATACACCATAGTCATCCGCATTAAATTGTTTACTTTTTAAAATTATTATACTTTTTAATTGGATGCAAGTTAGTTACTACGTTTATTATAGACTATAGCAGTATAAAGCTTAGTTACAGATTATGTTGATTACTTACATTCTTACCTTAAAAATCAAAGACAATTATCTAGAACCTAGGAAGATTCACAGAGAACATTCTTTAATTTTTTTGCAACATCATCCCAGTATATTTTTGTTAAGAAGCTACCAGGCTCAACAACTACTTCTAAACTTTTATCTTTGCTAACTATTTTTAGGGGATACTCTGACTCCAGGACACAGCCTCCGAGACTCTTGATCAATTCTTTTATATTATCAAAACGAATAACAGAGTCTTGTTTAATTTTTTTGCAAACCTCATCAAGTAGAGTTGAGATCACAACTTTTACTGCTACCCCTCTAAACATAGTTACCCTATCTAAGCATCTCAAACCATATCCCCAGGTAATAAAACATCTGCTTGGTATTTAAATCTTAAAAGTTCATATAAATAATCTTTTAAACACTTTGTTTATAGGCTATTAAACCCTAGGAATATATTAATGTGATAAGTACATCCATCACAATGTATTTTATAATTGAAGTTTCTTATTCGATAACGGTTTTAAAGATTAACTATAGCGATTTCTCTTTACATAAATCTTTACATAAATAAATCCTATTACAATAATTGTTACACCTACCATTAAATACCATTAAATCTATTAATGCCGGGTCAGTCCTAAGAACAGATCTTCAACATTTCAAATAAATTGTCTCTCTATAGGTATGTCTATATATTTTCGTAGTTATTTCTTTTTACTGTATATGTACTGGTCGTGGTCTGAGTTTCTTCTGAGGTTGTTATTTCTATCACTACATTGTTATATATGTGGTTACATAGGATATTGTTGTTGATATTCTATATGCTGTCGTTTCTATTGTTTTAGTAACTGTAACTGTTATTGGTGTTATCCTAGTTATAGTTATCGTCGTTGGCGTTGTTATTAGAATTGTTGTTGGAATAGTTGTTAATAGGGTATATGTGTAACCATTACAGTTATTGCAGGAGTTTCTCGAGTTGTTGCTAAAAAACCTCTACCGTGATATTATTCATAAAATCTTTTACTTCTGGAGCTAAATCTCCTACTCTATAGCGTGAATTAGATACATTAATGAAAAAGTTCGCTATGTTTATTACATCTAGGTTATGGACAGTTATATAGAGGTCTCTAGTAATATCTATAAACCCTTAGAATTGTTGTGTTTTCCTGCCATTTTACTATTAAAACATCTTCAAACCTATATATATCTTGAGTTACTTGAGAAATTGTTGGGCTTACAACGTAGACATTATTATTATCAACGTATAGCGTTATTGGTAGCTCAATTTTTGGGTTATATATTGTTTTTACCCAAACAATATCATCGCTAGGATTAAGTTTTACTACTAAGTACATCCATTCTCCTCTTACGTTTGTAGCACCGCCTAGGTACATGTATCCTAAGGAGTCAATAATAACCGAGTTAACTACATTGTATCCATCGCTATCTAGAGATTTAATCCATACAATATTACCTTCAGGGTCGATTTTAATGATAAATATATTGATATAGCTGAACTCTATATAGCATGGAGCATATCCAACTAAGCACGCTATATCTGTAGCTCCAACAATGTAGATGAACCTACTAACATCAATGTGCACACCTTCTACGCATTCAAATTCTTGTAGATCTATTACCTTAGCCCAGAGAACTTCACCTACTTGATTAAGTTTAGCTGCGAATATGTCTGGTGAAGATATGTTGAAGGGAGTGGCGATACTCTTCCGACTATATATATAGCCCTTAGAGTCTACAAGTATAAAAAGTACAATAGTTAATACGCCAACGTTTTTATATCTATAGTTTTAGCCCAGCGAAGATATCTCCTTCAGAGTTAAGCTTTATAATCAAGACCTGCGGTGTACTACCGTCAATAGGAACTTCTCCAACGATGTGTATAGAGCTATTTATATCAAAAACATCTACATTATAATAATCCTTGTATCTACTACCAACAACTTTGATCCAGCTTAAGGTCTTCGAATAATCATTAATATCAATGCTTAATGTAGGTGTGCTTAATGATAAAAGCATAGATAGAGCTATAGGAAGAGAATGGCTAAGAAGTTATGGAGATTAATCATGGTGAACACCGTACATTATTACGTAGTACTCTAAAACAACATAATATTATAAATTTAGTTAGTTCCAAAGTTTTATTGATGGTCTTTAAAAATGCATAGCATACGTTTTCTTAGTAAGTGAAGAACATTTAATAATTTGCTTAAAGTAATTATCTCGGGTAGTACTGTGTCAATCTATAAACCTTCTTTAAGTAAAAAGAAAGCTGTTGAAGAAGCTACTAGAGATCTTAGCCCTGGTGTTCGTGAGTTAGCAAAAGAGATCATCGAAGGAAATTTAAGGGAAAAACTTAGGCTAAGGATTACGAAGAAGCATAACAACGATTAAACTAGATTTCTTCGTTTTAACTAAATGTATATAATGATCTACAAATTATCTAAGTTTATGGAGTTAAGCTAATTAGTTTCCCTTAATAGATACCATAGGTAATGCTACGAAGTCTTTTAAAATCCATGAAAATACCGCAACACCGTTTGAAGATATTGTACCCCACTCAGTACCTACTTCCCACCCTAACAAATAATGCTCAGATATATCGAATGTAGCAAATGATGCAGCGGTTTTAACGAAATCTAATGGATTGTATGCTATGTAGCCGCATCTATGTCTCCAATTCTTTGGCTTAAAGGCTATGTACTGCCATCCACCCCATTCAACGCTATCATGTCTCCAAACCTCGAAAGTTATTTCTACAATAGAACCGTTGACTACAATAGGTATAACTGTTTCCCCTATTTTCTTACCAGCAGGGTTGAGATTCTGGTTGAAGAGCCATACCATTATTTCTAGATCGCCATTGCTAGGCGGAGTACCTGGGTTTTTAGCTATGTCTTCTCTAACGATCCAAGCATCAGCAGCTATGTTGAAGTTCATAGATGGGAGTAGATTTAGTATACATATGTAGAAAGATACAATAAAAGGTGTAGCATTGCTAATTTTCATAGGAAAATTAACATTGAATCCATTAACATATTTGGTACTCCAAGGTTTTCTACCAATATATACTTCAGGATAACCATTTGCCCATTCACGGGGTTGAACATTCGATAAATTGAATTCCGTTTTAATAATTCTCTTAGCCAAATCGATAACAATCTTTTGTACTCCTTCAAAGCTTTTCGTATTCCATGGATTAATTTCTACAACTATATCATCTACGCCATCATCGTTGAAGTCTACAAAAGCCCACGGATTAAAGGGGTACATTAAAACATACTGTATCGAGGGCGCCACGGTAGTTATAGTAGTAGTTCTCAAAACCGTTTGAACAAAAGTTTCCGTATAAGTAATTAATGGAGTAGATTCTATATATACGTACCTAGTTACTTCTACAATAGATTGAGATGGTAATGTGATGGTTTTATACATGGTTGAAGTAACAGTACCTGTCGAGATAGATGTTGTTTTAATACCATAAAAATACCCGCTTATAAATCCCATTAAGAGAATAAACAAAGTTAGTACTAAATATACAATATTTTTATGATGCAAGCTTCCACCAATAATAGTTAAATCATATGATACAGAATATTAAATCTTAACGGCTATGTACATTGAGAATTAATACCGTAAATTAATACAAAACCTAGAACATTAACGGAATTACCTTAAGACCATTGATATACACCCTCTATCGCTACAATTAATAATCATAGATTTACTGAGAAAACCTTTATTTTTACTAGGTACACATTTCTTGGAAACAACTTATCAACGTTATAGCTACTTGTAATTAATCTCCTTTGTATTAATTTCGAAGTAGTTACATACATTGCTCATGGATTGTAACAATATCTACGAATACATAGCAGACTATAAATTATCGATAAAAATGAATCTTTTAGCATAAGTTATTATGGTTAATTCTTATATATTATTTACTATATTCCTTATTTCCTTATCATGGATTTAGGTATTTATTTCCTTGTTTTTAAGTTTTTGAAGAGAGGTAAGTTCAATAAAAAGATTATTAAAGAGGTTATAGTTTTAGGAGACGGAGACATAAATTCATATGTTTAAGAGATTTAGACAATTAGTGGAAAAGCTCTTGTGAAACTTTTATAGCTCTTTATCTACTGTTTATAAACACATGGTTAGTTGAAGTAATACCTATATAAAAAGCTTAAAATATCTCTTAATGGATAAACAGTCTGCTTAGGGTGAAATCATTAGGTTATAGAGCTTCTTAAGATCAAGAAGAAAATTTTTCTTAGCGATTATTGCAATAGCTACAATCGCAATTGCGTTAACGGTGGTTTTACTTCAATATCCTGAGTACATTTTAGCTTTACAAACCGTAATATCTAGTAATAGAGCTTTGATTATTTCATTGCCTAAGAAATTTGATGCACTAAACATTACTAATGTAGATAACTACTATCTAGAGGTGGGGTGTAGTACTGAAGGTGTTATAGAAATAGTTAAAATGAATATAGATCTAAGAGAACTGGTCATCAAGTTATCAGCTAAAGATTTAGATAATGTATTGAAGAAGTGGTTAGAACACTATAGAAACTACGGAAAATTGGAAACCATACCTAATGTTCCAAATATCTGCATATAATGGTGAACAGAACGTTGTTGTTTATCTTTTCGGAGCATCAATTATATATGATCCTGAGATATTAGTAAATAAACTACTTAGGTAGAAATCCATAAAATAGAACTTGGTGATTTCCTCATAAAGAATATAATATCTACAAACAATAGATCTAGATAAGCAACATCGTTAGCACAGCGTATAAACACGTTGATACAAAATAAAACAGAGTTTACGGTAAATCCGCAGATATCATCTTAATCAGGACTTCCCCCAATATGTAGACCTGGAAACTGCTATTGCTGTGATCCTAATAGGTTTTTACGTAAGGTATGCTATTATAAGGAAAATATTTGGTTCAAGCTATTCTAGTATCTGAGTACTTAAGGGATAGAATACCTATAGTAATTGCGTATAGAGATTCTTTCTCAACCCCTGGTGGAACCTCTATTTAGTATGAAATTCGATCCGTTGATAAAATTAGATTTGGGGTTACTTTCTTTGATATAAATCTCCAGGCAACCTTGTTTGCTAATCTATTGAGCTTATCTCTGGTCAACTTGGGTACACTATCCCCACATATCCTGGTAAAGTTGTGTTTGGTTATTGGTATGGTTCGTACAAACCATATGAGGTCATAGGTTATACGTGCTGCCTTGTAAGAGGGTGGGGTGATAATTATTATCAGTATTGTGAACCAAAATAGAGCCCACAGCTTAATGATGGTTGTTACCTACATACAACCAGATGCAATGGCTTTAGAACTCCTTTCGCTATCAGATTTCCCTACAAATATCTATTACTTTAAACAGAAAAACCTTACATCTACTTGGTTAAATCCGAACAGTATTACATCTTTAGATAGAGACCCATACGATATTAGGCTGAACATTGTTAACATAGCTATGGCTGTTGTTCTCGCTAAAGCTGGTATACCTTGGTATACCGATGTACTGCTATCAATAGCTGTATTAACATACCTATAGCCGCTAAATTCATTATCAGCGGAGGTACCCAAGAAACACTTAGAATGAATATCTAACGGCGTTAACAGTAGGTATATAGATATCCCCTACCAAGAAACAATCTATACGCAAACAACGGTTCGAGAAATATTTAAATGGGTGGTGATCTACGTTAAATAGCAATCAAAATATAGGTATTTTGCTATTCATCGGGTAACCTATCATTAAATGTTTGTAAATAATACCATTATCTAGAACTAAACAAAAATATGTCTACAAACTATATAATATTGAAGTCTATAGAATTTATGGAACATGTTTACAATGGTAAATATATTAAACTCATTAAACAGTATTGAAGATTGTATAGAGATATCCAGTAATCATAAGATTGTTTAAAGGGCTTAGAAGAATTCTCTTATATAATTATCTTAGTATGCTTACATAGAGTGGGAGAAGATTAAAGAAAAATTAGTTATTAAACTATGTAGACTTGACAGAAAATTCGATATATTTACTAATCAGTTGCCCAAGGTATGAGTATCTATAACAGATTACCCCATAAACTAGACTAAATAATGTAGCTTTTGACTAAAGTTAGGTTGATAAGGTATATAGTAGAGGCGTTCTCTATATAGCTAGATTCAACTTATTCAATAGTTTCTTAATATAGACTCTATACTCCTATAAAACAAAAAAAGACAAATAAATATGTAGAATTCCTGCCATGATATAAATACATAGTGTTACATAAACTCTAAGAAATTTATTACAACAAACAGAGAAAAGAGATCAAGTTAAACAAAGTTCTTCTTTTGATAATTAAATTATCGTAATAAAGATTGAGACAATTTTGACATAATCGTGAATTACTCTATATATTGTAAAGATTCATTATTGTAATTTAATATCAGTAAATCATGAATTTGAATTATATCAAACAGAACTAGAGCTTTTCTCATAAAGCGATAGGATTATAAGTGAAGCTACAAAAACCATAAACAATAATGCAAACCATTCAAAACTCATTATGGATAACATTGTTCTAACCCAAATATAGTATTAATGCTTAGTTAAGTAAGAAATTTCGTAAGCATGTGCAACACTTATTTATAAATAAGTGTTGCAGTATTATGTCCTATGTTTATTAACTCTGGAAGGAAAGGATATTTCATGCCAAGGATAATTATATGAGGTTATGTTTATAATTATATCTAATGAGAATGAATACGAGATTTATGAAATTATTAAATCGTTATGTAAAAATATTGGCATTCTATGTTATGAGCTAGCTGATATAGAATCTTCCTTGCTATCTCTCACATGGATTGAAACAATTCAATATATCGACAATGATTGTTTAAATGATTTTGAATACATAGAAAACATATTAAGATCTTTCGGGTATACGCTTAATGTTGTTATTAATCATCGATACGATTTTATGTTAAATATAGATTCTATTGTAGAGAAAATACCTAAATAATTATAGAATTAAGTGTGAGCTTTTTAATAGGTTGGGTGTTAGAGACTTATACTGTGTAAAGTTATGGAAGAGCTAGCTCAGTATATTAAAGATTTTATCACATCGAGAGCTCCAGAATTTCTGAGTACATTAAATAAATTATGCTATAAACAATATAATAAAGATTGTATAACTCTTTTTATCAGCGACCCTGAAAAATTAAGGAAAATATTAATGATGTACAACGATGAGAGTATAACAAGGTTTGTCATAAAAAATCTATTCCTAAAACCTTTGCTTAAGAAGCTAGATAAGGAGGAGCTCCTGGAGGAATTAGCTAATGATTTTATTATTAATATAGAGAAATTCAAAGAAAAATTGCTAAAGAATTAATTATATGCCTCAATTATCCACTCTATCTACATTCATCACCGTATATAAGGATCTTAAGACTTCTTATAGTATAACCAGTATAAATTAAATTTAGCAGAGCTATATAGTAACTTATTATTGGGTTTCAATATTGGTGAAATGGGTTCTCTTCATCCATGGCGATAGCGATGGTGTTGCCTCGGGTGCACTTGCTAAAGCTTTTCTTGTAAATCAAGGTTATGATGTTGATGTTGTATTTACACATCCTGTAGGACTATTAGAGGACTTAAAGATGTTTGTAGGTAATTCTATTGGTGTATTCATAGCTGATATCGCTTTAAATGAACTCCAAAGAGAAGAAATACTGTCTGTATTAAACGATTTAGCTAAAGACCGTAGGGTAATATACATAGATCATCATCCAGTACCTGATGATATACCTAAACC
>JAWASI010000018.1:1918-8194 GCA_038892955.1 Ignisphaera sp. | reverse complement strand
ATAGCCTTGTATGGCGCTATAGGAGATTACTTAGATGAAACACCTTGGATTAAATACGAAATTAGCAAATGGGATAAAAGGGCTATCTACTTAGAAGCAGGAATACTAATACAAGGGCTCGAGGGCTCAAGAAGAGATTATAATTTTAAGAGAAAAGTTGTTGATCATCTAGCTCAAAATAAGCTACCAAGTAATATGAATGAACTTGTCGAAAAAAGCCTAAAACAAGCAATAGAAGATGAGAACCTAAGGCTATGGGTAAAGCAAAACGTTATTAAATACAATAGTGTAGCCTATGTTATTAATCCCCCGGGAAGCATTGGCAGAGCTGCAAATTACTCACGAATATACGGAAAAGCAAAAATAGGAATAGCAGTAGAAGAACGAGGAGATCTCTACGTAATGAGTTTACGTGCAGAACCAGGAATAGATCTAAATAAAATATTAAGGAACTTAAGTAAGAGGATAAGGATAAACGCTGGTGGACATCCGCAAGCAGCTGGAGCAAGAATAAGCAAAACAATATTTACGCTATTTCTCGCTGAATTAAACAAGGAGATACCAAGTTTATTGTAGCAAGATAGCTATATATAGCTATATCTTGTTAACTTAAATATAAGCTTAAATTCATAATGCCTTAGGTTTTAATAACACCTAAACATTGTATTATAAGTAATAATATTATAAATAATGCAATAATTGTCTACATATTACATGCCTATAATTTTGAAGCTAATCACCAAGATATAGATTTCGCATTGTTTTAGTTTAAATTCTCTATTTAGTTATAATCATTAGAGATACACCATATCACATAATAAAGGTGTAGCTTTTCTTAATCTAATGTTTATGATCATATAACGGCCAAGATTTACATTCCTTTAATATTTATTTAAAATAGGTCTAAGATCTCATAGAAACTCGTATGGTTTATATAGCTATGTAAAGTTTTATATATTCCTGTATTGATATAAAATATATTTGGTGCTGTTGTGGATAACAAAAAACGTGTTATTTTATTGATTATAACATTTACATCATTAATTGTATTGTTTATAGGTGGTTTGTTTACTGTTTTTGCGTATTCTAGAGAACCATACATAGTTGCACAGAAAGTTTTATACAGTTATACTAGGAATTCCAAATTTTCAATACTATTTATTCTAAAACCGAATCAATTATATGATACTCCTACACTATTTGCTGAAGAACATGCCCTTATATATTTAAGCCTAGTTGACTCAGTAGTTATTGACTATACGTATAGAGTTGATAATGTAAAAACTGCTGGAGTTCTACAAATTGTGGTACTATTACAACATCCTGACGGCTGGTCGAAGAAATATTTAGAAAATAAAATTAATTTTAGCGATTACGTTTCTAATAACATTAAGCTAAATCTACTTGATGTTATAAGCTATATGGAGGATATATGTAAACAAATAGGTATAAAGCCTACGATTTTTAATATCTCAATAACTTCTTATATAACAAGTAGGGTATATTTAGGATCCGATGTCGGTCTAGATAATTTTACCCATACTGTAACCCTTGTTATAGATTCAATAAAAAATAGGATAAGCATATCAGGTCCTTTAATTAGAGCACCAACAGTAGAAGAAAAAGTAAACATTTATATCACTCAGACTTTACTTGGATTAAGTATTGAGGATCTTAGGTCCTATTCGGTCTTAGTATCATCGATGGGGGCCGTATTTACAGGTATATCGGTTTTCATCTGGTTCACGACAGCAATTAAAGATCCTTTAAGTGAATTTGAGTCTAAATATCAAGACATAATAGTTTCCGCTACTAAAATACCTCCACTTACTGAGAAGAATATTGTATACCTTTCAAAACCTGAAGATATTGTTAAGATATCGAGATTACTAGAAAAACCCATTGTTAAATATATTGATAGAAACAACAATCAAGATAATGTTTTGTATACGGTATTTGATAAGGAATCTGCATACATCTTTGTTACACCATATGGTACGGAATAGATATGATCTTGAAGGTCTAGAATATGAGCAAAAATGAAGATAAACTTATCCATGTAGATAATCTAACTAAAGAATTACTACATAAATTATTTAAGGTTCTTGAAAACGATCTTACCGTTAGGGTAATTACATACCTAGTTAATAATGGTCCTGTAAGTTTTCGTTCGCTTGGAAGAAAACTTCATGTTAATTACAAGAGACTAGACAAAATACTTAAAGCTCTTGTGAGTGTAGATATTGTTAAAGTTTACGTTGTTAGCGTATCACCAACTAAAAAATATAAGTTTTATTCAATAAATGAAAAGTATATAGAATTACTTAAAAACATTGTATGACTTAAAATAAAACAGTTAAAAACTTAGTCATGTTTAATTAGATTTGGAATTAGGTCGATTTTTATTAGGTAGACGAGGAATGGATAAAGATAACGTGGTACTTCAATTTCTAGACCATGAGATGTATTTGCCCAATTAACATATCCCTCTCCTATCATTTCTATATATGTGTTATTCTTTGCCTTTAGCTTTCCTTGGAACGCTCTTAGAACTTAATTTTCTATCTCTCGGTTTCTCTAGTAGAAATACGTAGAGCTTATACTCTTTTACGGTAAACCTCAAAGGAATGACATCGTTATGTCCTATGGCTATACCCCCGGCTTTTACCCAAGGTTGGATATAATAGATTGCTTCACCATACCTTTGAAGCCATAACCCTATTCCTAGTAGTATATTACATTGATACCTAGGTATTGTACCATCAGCTTTAGCTGTTATTCCAATTAATAAATTACCGTTTTTGCTTACAACGTATATTATAAGGTAGACAACTTCTTTGAAAGATAGTATATGTTCTCCTCTCAGCTCTATTGGAGCCAAAGGAATAATCTAAACCTCTAACAGCTTCACACTTTTCTCCTTCTGAAACTCTGTGGATAAGCTCGTATTCAGGGTGATAAAATCGTAGTGTTTCTTAGTAAACCTAATCGTTTACAAGTCCTTCCTCTACAGTTAGTAGTATGCGAAGAGTTTTGATACATCATCTTCATATGGATAGCCTATATCATTACAAAGAATAAAAGGTTTATATATCTCTCTATTAGTTCAAGCCAGTACTTTAATATGTATTCTCTATAATCTTCGCCGAATTTAGACGCAATAGCAATATTGTTTTTTTGTTAGCTATAACTAAGTCATTCAATATCTGGTCAATACCGCTTGAATAATATGTAGCAAATATCAAATTATTTGCTTTGCATTCCTTAGCTAGCTCACCAACTATATCTCTAGGAGAATGTCGATAAGTTTTTCGAGGGTTCCTTATATCACATTGGCCAAAGAAGGTAACCATCATGATGTTTTATTACAAGAACTACGTACTTTATACCGCTTTTAATGAATAAGTTTACCCAATCGGAAGCCTCCCCACTTATTGGATTTTCCTCGAAAATTTTGCAAAATCCTCATATTTTCTATCTTTATATAAATAAGTATGATGTATGGCTGTAGGACTGTTTGGGATTCTCATCGCGTTATAGCACTACTCAGCATAAGGGTTATACTCAAACCATGTTTTCCATCTACAGATTTCTGGAATGTAGCTTAACTCACTAATAGTAGGAATCCATTCAGGTACCGAGTAAAGCCCCAGTAAACTATTACACCTAATACACCTAATTTTACGTTATGAAACCAAGAGGGTTCTCGGTATTTATTAAAAATTTTGTAGTAGTGTTTTTAAGAGAATCCTACGTAGGACTACACATTTTTCACCTCCCCATATATAAAAGACATACTATTATATATTATGGCTGTAGACTTTCAAGGTATAAGTAACTTTATCTTAAACCACATTCTGCATTTTTTAAGTAATCTACTATATGGGTAAATAATGATGTCTTTAGTGAGTTTTGAATGGTATATTTTATTATTTGGGGTATTTCTAATATCGTTAGTTATAACATATTTACATACAAAGTTAGAAGGATGCTCCTCTAGTTGTAAATGTTAATTACTGTGTTGTACTGTTTGCTAAATTGATAGAATAATATTAAATTTAAATGAAGACCAAAGTTTTTGAGTAAAGTTTTAAGAAAACATTCTATAAAAAGTTATGGAATGAGTTTACCAATTTTTATGAAGATCTCCCCTACTATCTTTCTCTGATACCTTAATAGTTCTTGAAATATCTTGAATTGTTGTTCAGCAACATATGGTTTTTGCTAATGCTCTTTGAGCGTGCGCAAATGCTTTACCGTAGTCACCAGCATTGTAGTTTTCTTTAGCTTTTCTATATTTTGTTGTACTTCGCTTATTTGTTGTTTAACAAATGGTGGCATTCTCTTATTTATTCAACAACTAAACATTTAGTATCAATAGATAATTTATAGGCATACCGCGTTTTCAAGAATGTTCTTTAGGTCAGTAAATAAGTTCTTAATGTTTTAGGTTTTCAATTTGTCATAGTTTTAACCTTTCTTTGAATTGTATAAATTCCATTAATTAGTCTGTCGATTTTTCAAGCATATTGCTTTGATTAACAACCAGCTATTCAAGGTTATTAAATTCTCTAATAGATACTTACTCTATTAGCTTTTCCCTTCTCTAAGCCTAGCTGACCCGTGGAAGTAATTTAGCTGTGTTGCCTATTCTATTCCCGAACCTTTCAACACCAAGAGAATCCAAGACAACACTCATCAATTCCTCTGTTTCATCCTTAAGATCTTCATTAATACTAAGACTTAAAGTTCTATTTAATATATTCTTTAATCCATTAACTTTAACAAATAACAACACAAACATACTCAAGGCTTTGTTTACCAGGGTAGTCACTAGAGGCATTGATTTTTATTATAGTAGTACTACATAGCTAGAATTTATTGTTGGAATAATTATGGTTAATGCTATAAGTAATGCTATCGTTAATACATAAATTGCTTTCATTTTTAATCATTTTGATTCCTAGAATTCAATAGTTATGTAGAGAGTTTTAGTATACTCTTTGAGAAGAATTTTCATATATTTTGAATACAATGTATTTATTCATTAAGCAATTCATTTAACTTTGATACTTATAGTATATTCATCAAAATATTCCAAGATTTTATAGTGTTGATATTATCGTCTTCTATAGAATTGATGGTTGAAGGTAGTTGATTTAACCCTTGACTATTCCAAGCTTATATACTTCATCTATATATCTCTGCGCTATAGCAAAAAGTGCAATAATTGGCAAAGCATACACAATCGATGCAGCAGCAAATGTTGAAGGTTTCATAATTCCTGCTTGCCCTGCTACAGCTGATTCGTAAATATACTTACCAAGGGTCATTATGTCTAGTATACTTGCTATTATAAATTCACCCCAAGCGCTCATGAATGTAAAAAGAGCTATTATTACAAATGCCGCTTTTGATGCTGGTAATATCACGCGGAAAATTATGTTAAACCAGCTTGCACCGTCAACAAGTGCTGCATCGTCTAGAACTCTTGGTAATTGATCAAAGTAACTCTTCATAAGTCAGGTCTGGAAAGGTACCATTGCCTGAGACATATATGAAAGGTAATGCTAAGAGATGAAAACTAACGCCGTAGGTAGCGAACTTTAGCATGAATATATATAACGCTAGTATGGCTATGATACCGAGTCTACCTCCTGCTCGACTAACGATGAGGTAGAGATATAATAGCATATTTTTACCGCGGAAACTAAACCTAGAGAACACATAAGCAACTGGAATTATTACTGTTATTGCTATTACTATAGTCGTTATTGCTACAATAATAGTATTGAGTAAAGCTTGCAAAAAGATGGGATCTTTTAGGATTTCAAAGAAATTCTTATACGAAATACCGTATATAAATAACTGATCGAAACTTGTTAAGATTATTGTCGGTTTATCTAGAATAGCTTGAAAAACTATGTAGGCTATAGGATACATAAGTGAAGCAACTATGAATGCCCAAGCATTGTAGCAATTAACTTAATTATTGTTGTAGTCACGCTTACCATATATGTGTCTCATCTGGAGAATTTTCTTGTAACCAAAAACCATAGTGCAACATAAACCATTATTATGAATATAACTACTAAGTACACCGATGCTACGTAACCATACTCATTATTTATCATTATCCTATTGTAGCCAAAGAGAATTAAAACCTCATTTTTATAGCCAACTGCTGAACCAATGTAAGGTACTCTTATTTCACCTATAGGGTAGCCACCGTTTATTATGAGAGGTATCATAAATACTTGTAATGAAGCACCCATA
>JAWASI010000018.1:0-1908 GCA_038892955.1 Ignisphaera sp. | reverse complement strand
ATAGTGAGGATTGTTGCTACCGTAACAGGTTTGGATATTAATGGAAAACAACTCTTCGCATTCTTAACCATAGGTTTGCACCATTTATATAAGTTGCTTCAATAACATCCTTAGATAATTCACTTAAAGCGCCCTGGGTTATGGTCATTATGAACTGATATGCAAGCCGTGCTTCAAATAAACAGTAGACTATAAACGCATCTCACTCATCAGTATTAACATTAAGGTTGAATAACATACAGAGTGGCCCATTTAGTAAGAACGTGAACTTCCATGTGATGGCTGATAAAAGGAACAGTGCTACCCAAGGAACTAAGAGTAATGCTCTCATAATTTTTCTCCCATAAATCATCGGAGAGGAATAGAAGAGAGCTAGCAGGACCCCTAGTAGAACTTTCATTGGGGCACTTACTGTTGTAAAAATAAGTGTTTTATATAGTGAGTTGTAGAATCTTAGATCGCTAAAAAAGTCTTATAAAGTTATCTAATGCGACAAATTTTAGCTGAAGCCTATCGATATCTTTGCTAGCACTAGAAATAAATTGATCTAGATATCTTTCGTAATCTTCTTCAAGTTTTAAGAAATATATTTCAAGGAAATTGGTTATATTTAAGCCTACGTTAGTATAAAATTTGAAGTTATTAGTGTCTAGAGCTTGATAATTAACTAAAATATCTACAAGCTATGTTATCTATTACATCTCTGGATAGAAGTTCTACAGAGGTTTTGCACCCAAGTAAACTACAGTTGAATGTTTTGCTACATCGGGTCGAATCCTGGTTAACCTTCTCACCGAATTACTAAACTTAGTTACATGTTGACCTAGCTCTACGTATGGTTCTGAGGTATTTGATTCTATGAATTTGAGTATAGATGTAAGAGTACTTCTAACGGACTCTATGTAGTCCATAACGCTGGTTAACAATGATCTTGCGACTTCCCTATGTTCTACTGATGTCTTTAAATAATTTGCGCAAGCTATAGCATTTTCAAGACTTTTTATTTTCGGGGTTCGGAAGGATGTTTTCTTTTGTTGTATTTGTGAACGCTATGCCTATAGAGAAAACTATAGGCCATATGTTGAAAAATACGTAGAGAATTATATTTGGGAAAACAAGTGTTAAAGTTTGCCGTAAACAACGTGTTCTGACTTACTTTAAGCTATGTTAAAATATATTAGGAAGTTGGTATAAATTTGATAACTTGGGTGTAAATTAGTGTCTATTATAAAGAAAACTCATCGTGTTGCATTTGTTAAAGAATTTGGTAAACCTTTAGTTATCGAGGAAGTTCCCACGCGTGAACCTAGCGATAGAGAAGTACTTGTTAAAATTCATGGAGCAGGCATATGTCATACTGATGTCCATATCCGGAAAGGTGATTGGGCTGCAGGTGGGCTTCCCCCAAGGCTACCATTTGTTGTTTCTCACGAACTTGTTGGAGAAGTTGTTGCTAAAGGAGATAAAGTACCGGACTACGTTAAAGTGGGGCAGAAGGTTCTAATATATGCATGGGGTTGGACTAGAGATGATGAGTGGGTTATTAAGGGTCTAGGGCATCTGAACGATTATCCTCTTCACCTTGGTGTAACAACCGAAGGTGGTCTACGTGAGTATTTCCTGGTACCAGACTATAGATTTCTAGTTGATGTAGAAGGCTTGGATGATCTTCCTGCTGTTGCACCCCTTGGTTGTGCAGGTTTAACAACTTTTAGAGCTGTTAAAAAGGTGCTACCTTTTCTAGGGGTAGACGATTATGTAGTTGTCGTTGGTTTAGGAGGATTAGGTGCTTATCAAATCCAGTGGCTAAGAGCCTTAGCCCCATATGTAAATATTGTAGGTGTAGATGTTAAAGACGAGGCGATAGATTTTGTGACAAGAATAGTTAAACTAGATGCAGCTATCAAT
>JAWASI010000017.1:5249-40779 GCA_038892955.1 Ignisphaera sp. | reverse complement strand
AAACTCCCTCGCCAATAATAGCTATATAGGAGTAATCAACCATGTCTTTAAGCATTATAACCTTAGGCCCATAGTATTCCTCAGGAATTTCCTTAGAAATAGTTGTACCAAAATGTTTCCACGAACCTATCACCACCCTAGAGCTGTACACTTTTTCCAAAGGGTCAAAGGCTTTTGGGTTTATACCTTTAGCTCCATACATAGATGCTTCTAATGCCTCTCTATAACTCATATACTTAACTAATCTAGCTGTTGGAACTACATCGGGATCTGTCGTCATAATTCCGTCTACGTCTGTCACAAGGTACACCCTATCAAGCTTAAGCAACGCAGCTATAGTTGTAGCTGTGTAATCTGAACCCCCTCGGCCAATAGTGGTGATCTCCCCTTCGGAGCTTCTACCTATGAAACCCTCTATTACGGGTACATACTTACGGTCCTTGATAATACCGTAGATTTTCTCTAAGGCTACAGCTGTTGCTGGGTAATCTATTGTAGCATCTCCGTGTACGCTATTGGTTATTATTATATCTGTAGCGTTAAGCTCAAATGCATTGATACCTTGTATCTCAAGTGCTTGCACCATTATTATCTTGCTGATTCTTTCCCCATAAGATAATATGTAGTCCACTAGAGCTTGATCTAAAACCTCAATATTTTCAGCAATCCTCCTTAATCTACTGATTTCTTCCTCAATTCTCCTAACAAGTTTTACAGAACCTAACTCATGCGCTATATCCATGTATCTAATTTCAACCTCCTTAAGTGAATCTCTAAGCCCTCTAGCAACTTGTAGAAGAAGATCTGTTACACCTTTAGAAGCCGAAACAACAACAATAGGTCTTAAGTCCTTCTCTATCAAGGTATTCTTAATATTTTGAGCAACATT
Source organism: Ignisphaera sp. (assembly GCA_038892955.1). Lineage (GTDB taxonomy): Archaea > Thermoproteota > Thermoprotei_A > Sulfolobales > Ignisphaeraceae > Ignisphaera. The sequence goes on along the minus strand of JAWASI010000017.1, from coordinate 39,890 downwards.
TATATAGTCCTTTCCATTCCTAAGAAGAGAGCCACCAATTTTAACAACGACATTCTCTATCTCTTGTCACCTTTAATACTAAGAGCTATAGCTATAACATCGTCTAGTATAGAGTGTGCTGTTTCTATTCCTCCACCACCTTTACCGACAAAGAAGAATTCCCCAATATCAGTTTTTATCTTAACAGCATTAAGTGTACCATTTATCTGTGCAAATACGTCACCTCTAGGGATTCTTAGAACCCTTACCCATGCTTCTCTTTTTCGTGCATCTAGCGAAGCTACATACTTGATAATGTAGCCTTCTTTAATTGCCTCTATAACATCCCTAAGTTTAACCTTAGACAATGTTTCGCGCTTTACATCATCAAGTTTTATGCTACATCCTATTACATGTGAGAGTATCACAAGTTTTGCAGCAGCATCTAATCCTTCTATATCTAGTGATGGATTTGCTTCTGCTACTCCCAACGCTTGTGCTCTCTTTAAAGCTTCATCGAATTCTATAAGTTTGTCGTGCATTTCTGTTAAGATAAAATTAGTTGTAGCATTGAGGATACCATCTATTCTCTCTATATCTTCGCTTCTTAAACTCGCAATGGTGTCGATAAGCGGGGTACCTCCCATAACTGTTGATCTAAACTTAAGAAATAGTGATTTCTTTCTAGCCATATCCATGATGTCGCTATACTTTAATGCAAGAGGTGCTTTATTAGCTGTTACCACGTGCACCCCTCTACTTAAAGCGAAGAATACATTAGATAATCCAGGTTCACCTGTTACATAGTTAGAAGGTGTTAGCTCGACATGTATATCTGGTTGAACAGAATCATACATATACTTAATGTCTACAAAATCGTAAGCATATGGAGAAAACATATTAATACCCGATCTAGGGACTTCACATAGCTTTAATAGTTCGTACTCAGTGAAACCGTCACCCTTTATAGCCATACCCCTAGAGTCCACAACCCCAACAATTACAGGGGAAATTCCGTATCTACTCTCTACAATATTCTTTTTAAGAGCTACAATCTTAGCAAAAGCTCTCCCCACGTTACCAAATCCTATAACCACAATTTTGATTAATTTCATCGATCGATCACCTCCGCACCTTTATCGTTTACCCTAGTTACTAAGAGGTCTGAGTTTACACCCTTATCTTTAAGAAAAGATATAAGTTTTTCACCTACACTTAAAGCTTCTTCATACGATCTATGAATAAAGAATACCGAAGGGCCTGCACCGCTTATGTTAAACCCTAGAACACCTAATCTAAGGGCTAACTCTTTTAATTCGTAGTAGTGCGGAATAAGTTTAGCTCTATGAGGTTCTACAATAAAATCTGTTGAAATTGCTTCACCAAATAATTTAATATCGTTAGTCATTAAGGCATAGATAAGTTTTGCTAAAGATGATTGCTGTTTTACATGGGTATGAAGGTCAATAGATCTAGGGATAATTGACCGAGCTAACTCTGTTTTTTTATCGGTTTTCAAAGAAATTTTCGGTATTACAATAGCTACATATATAGGTACATGGGGTTTAATTTCATACACTCTTCCTTTATCTAAGTCAATTAACGCAATATTTCCGAAAAGACTGGCTGCAACATTATCATAATGAGGTGTTCCTGCTACTAGTGCTTCTCCCTCAGCTGCTATCCTCAACAACTCCGATTTACTAATGTCTCTATGTAGAAGTTTAACTAAAGCATAAGCTGTAGCTGCTGATGTAGCTCCTGAACTCCCTAAACCAGATGCAGGAGGAACTCCCTTAACAATTTTTATCCTTAAATCCACATCAGTTATATGGTAGTATTCTAGAAAACTCTTTGCAACACGATAAGCTACGTTCTCGGGTCCTTCTGGTACTGGAAAACCTCCTTCAACCTTGACATCTATAACACCCCTACCTCTAGAAACCTCGACTTTTACTACATCATATAGACCTTCGATTGCCATAGCAAGTACGTCGAATCCAGGTCCTAGATTAGCTATAGATGCCGGAGCTTTAACCACTATATTTAGTCTGTCCATTTTTGACATGCTTAACAGTTTTTAGTATTAAACCTATTTTGATAGAGTTATAAATGTATGTATAGTTTTTAATTTTATAATTAATATTTCTTGACTAAATCCATGTTCTTAGAACAATCATTGTATAGGTGCTTACTACACCAGGCGTAGATCTTATTTCATCTATGAATTTGTTTATCATCTCAACCCCTGTAGCTCTAGCAATAACTATCATATCATATTCTCCTGTTACCTCGTATACAATATCTATACCAGGAATTTTCTTTATGTTCTTAGATACCTCGGGTACAGGTACAGGTGGTTGTGTTTTAACTAAGATAATAGCTTTAATCTCATTCTCTAACTCGTACTCAATGGTGATCTTCTTAATTATTCCACTCTTTACAAGTTTCGATATTCTTTTTCTAACTGCACTTTCGCTTATTCCAAGTTCTTTAGCAAGCTTTGAATAAGGCATTCTAGCATTTTCTTTAAGTAGTTGAAGAAGCTTTAGATCTGTTTCATCAATAGGCGTAAAAATTCACCCTAGTTCAATTACCGTACCAATACCTTGAAGAGCCTCTGTAATTGGATTTTCGATCAATCCTGACGATATTATTACTTTCCCTACACCTTCCTCAATAGCTTTTTTAGCTAGCATAACTTTTCTATTCATACCAAACCCTATATTCTTGATGATATTATCTACTTCTGAAATCTTCAATCTCTTGGTAACAACGCCATCTATTATCACTCCTTCAACATCTGTTAACAGTATTAAGTAATTAGCATTAAGCGCTGATGCAATAGCATAAGCAGCTTGATCCCCGTCAACATTTAGTAGAGTTCCTTCAATATCTACAGCTAGAGGCGATAAAACAACCACGTATCCAGCGCTAAGCAACTTGGTTATTAAATCTTTTTCTACTCTAACAATTTTACCTGTGTAACCGCCATCTATAATCCTCTTCCTTCCTCTCTCATCAACTATAACTATTTTCTTCTTTCTTTCAGCAATTAAAGTAGGTCCATCTGCACCACTTATGCCTATCACATTAACGTTTAATGCTACAAATTTAGACACTATGGTTTTATTCAGTTTACCTCCCATAACCATTACATAAACTTCAAGCTCTTTTTCATCAGTATAGCGACTTCGAATTCCTTCAGGGGATACAACAAACTTAGGTTCAATACCGAGTTTCTTGCATATATCTGTAACTTCATCGCCTCCTCCGTGAACAAAGACCACTTGCTCATTTTTCGAGATTTTGGCTATATCCTTCACAATGTTATTCACATTTTGAGCTAGAGCCCTACCCCCAGCTTTAACAACTAATACCATGGATATCACCACTACACAGGTTTCAAAGGAGTTATTCTAAGCCCTATTTCTTCATCTATCTTCATCATTATATTGAAGGCTTGAACAGCTTGTCCTGCTGCACCCTTCATAAGATTATCTATGGCACAAAAAGATGTTATCCTTTTCACTCTTCTCTCGACAGCAAACCCTACATCAGCATAATTGCTTCCTATAACATACTTTGGATCAGGGTACCCAGGAGGAACTTTATGTACTAGCCTAATGAAGGGTTCATCCTTGTATACGTTAACGTATGCCTTCAAGATTTCTATATCCTCTAAATCTTTAATGAGCCAGGCATGCGATGAAGCCAAGGCTCCACGTATTGCTCCAACAGCATGGGGTACCATTGATATCTTAACTTCCTTACCCGCTAACGTACTTATTTCTTGCTCAACTTCAACAGCATGTCTGTGTCCTTCAGCATCATAGGGTCTTATGCATCCTTCTCTCTCCGGATGATGATCTGCTATAGATGGTTTAGATCCTGCTTCACTACTCCCAACCTTTACATCTACGATAATTTTATCTAAATTTATTAATCTATGCTTTATCAGCGGTATAAGCGAGAGAATGGTGGCTGTAGCATTACAACCTGGAGCAGCGATAAGGCTTGCATTTTTTATCTCATCCCTATGTAGTTCAGGTAGTCCGTACACAGCTTTGCTCAAGAGATCTGGATATGGGTGGTCTATACCGTACCATGTTTTATAAAGCTCTGGGTTCTTTAACCTAAAATCAGCACTTAAATCAATAACCTTTAAACCTACTTCAAGAAGTTTTGGAACATATTGAAGTGATACACCGTGGGGCAAAGACACAAAAACTACATCACATTGAGACGCCATTTTGTCTAGATCTATTAGGCTGAACTTGAGATTTCGGTAAATACCCCTGAGGTTAAAGTGAACATAGTGTACCGGTTTGCCTGCATATTCTTTAGATGTAACCATAACTATTTCAACGTAGGGATGTCCTGCTAGAATCCTAAGCAATTCTCCTCCTGTATATCCAGAACCTCCTAACACACATACCTTAATTTTCTGCAAAGCCTTACACCGCTTAACTTTTTAGTTACTATTCTTGAAACTAGAGTAATTATATGTTTTTTCGGTATTATACATTATGCGTTGATCGGAGCCACGATACATATACATTATTACTTGTACAAATTTACACAAGGTACCGTACATGAATTCGCACCAATGATCTAGAGTATTAAATATAACCCCTGTTCAAGATAAAAACAGTTCGTAACCCTAAATGCGAATAGGCTGAGACTATGCCTGAAGCAAAATGTCCCATATGTGGTGGAACTGTATTACTACCAAACGATGTTGTAGCAGGAGAAATAGTAGAACATGATTGTGGTGTATCACTAGAAGTTATAGTGGAGAAAACGGGGATAAAATTAAAACCATTCGAAGGTGTAGGTGAAGACTGGGGAGAGTAGGGAGGTGGACATTATTGCCCAAATAGGTATATCTTACGAAATCCTCCGATGGGAGGAAAAAGCTTTAATTGAAGTAGCTAAAGAACTTGGTCTTGGTATAAAGCTTCTACATCTTCATACAACCTATGTATCAGTAGGTAAGTATTCTATAGAGACCTCAGACATAGATATCGTGCTTCAAAGAGCTATAAGCCATGTCGTTGCTTTGAACTCTACCCTAGCCCTTGAATCCATGGGTATTAGAGTGGTAAACAACTCTTTGACCACAGCTATTGCTATGAATAAACTGTGGACTCTTAAGGTATTAGCTCAAAAAGGTATACCGATACCAAATACTATCATAACCTTCGATTTTGATCCAAGCCTTAAAGCTGCAAAAGTTTTAGGTTATCCTCTAGTAATTAAGCCTATTGATGGTAGCTGGGGTAGACTTATAGCTATGGCTAGAGATGAAGAAGAGTTGCGAGCTTTGTTAGAACATAGGAGCTATATCTCGAACCCCTCTATTAAGGTAAACATGATCCAAGAATTTGTTAAAAAACCTAACCGAGATCTTAGGATATTTGTTGTAGGAGAAGAAGTTGTAACAGGGATATACAGAGTTAGCAATCATTGGATAACAAATACAGCTAGAGGTGGTGTAGCTATACCTGCTAAAATAGATAAGGAAGTTGAGGAACTAACACTTAAGGTTGCCAAAGCTGTTGAAGGCGAAATTCTAGGTGTGGATATATTTGAGGACCCAAATAGAGGTTATATCGTGAACGAAATTAACGCTATTCCGGAGTTTAAGAATACCGTAAAGGTTACCGGTGTGCCTCTACATAGAAAAATGATGGAATACATTAAAAGCTTGATTAAGAGGTGAAATCCTATGTTAAAATACTTAATGTTTTATGAAGATAGAGGATTAGATATTGTTTACGCAGAAGGGCAATATGTATGGGATTCCGCTGGGAGAAAATACCTTGATATGTATACAGGATACGGAGTAGCATTCCTTGGGCATAGAAATCCGCATATAGTAGAAGCGCTTATTGAGCAGATGAATAAGGTTATGACGTTATCTAATTCGTTCAGAACTAAAATCCGAGAAGAAATGCTTGAAGTTCTATCAAAAATCGTGCCTAGCAAATTTGAATATGTTTACTTGCTTAACAGTGGAAGCGAAATGGTTGATCTAGCGTTAAAGATATGTAGGAAAGCCGTGAAACGTAAGAAGATAGTATATTTCTCAGGGTCTTTCCATGGTAGAACATTTGGCGCTCTCTCCATAACATCATCAAATCCTAAGTACAAAGAAGGCTTCGACCCCTTACTTCCAGAAACATACCAAGCAAAATTCAATAATCTAGAGGACGTCGACAAAGCCATTGATGAAAATACTGCTTGTGTAGTTTTAGAGCTTATACAAGGTGAAGGAGGAATAAATATTGCAAACGAAGAATTCGTTAAGTCCCTACGAAAAAGAACCCTAGAGGTAGGAGCCCTTATGGTTGTAGATGAAATTCAAACAGGCTTTGGAAGAACTGGAACCATATGGGCTTTCGAACAATATGGAGTTGTACCAGATATACTGCTTGCTGGTAAATCGATAGGAGGTGGATTCCCGGTGAGCGCTATGTTTTTACCACACGATATTGCATCGAAGCTTGGTCAAGGCGACCATGGTTCAACCTATGGTGGAAATCCCCTTGCTTGTGCCGCTGTGAAAGCAGCAACAGAGGTTTTAATAAACGAAAATGTTCCACTTCATGCTAAGTCTAAAGGGGAAGCATTCATGACAAGACTTCGAGAGAAGTTAAGTAATTTTAGGATTGTAAAAGAGGTTAGAGGTAGAGGCCTTATGATAGGTGTAGATCTTAGAATGAAACCTGGGGAGGTGATTAAGTGTTTGCAGGATAACGGAGTAATAGCGCTTAAAGCAGGTAATACACTTGTGAGATTCCTGCCTCCATACATAATTACTCAAAATGACATAGAGCTTGCGGTGAATACGCTTGAACAATGCCTCTCTCAAAAATTTAGCCATAGATATGCTTCTGAATTTGATTAAGGTGTACAGTCCGCCTAGAAGAGAAGAAAAAGCTGTAGAAGTTTTGAAAGAGTATGCCGAAGAACTTGGCTACGAAAGTGTACTAGTAGATGAGGCTGGAAATTTAATAGCAAGTTATGGTAGTGGGGATGTAAAATTAGCTGTAATAGGACACATAGATACCATTCCATGGGAATTACCTGTAGAATTTGATGGCAATATCATATTTGGTAGAGGGGCCGTTGATGCTAAAGGACCTCTTGTGGCTGCATTTATTGGTCTTGCACTCGCTAAACAACATGTAAACCCTAAGGAGCTAAGCGTATACGCTATAGCTGGGGTTGATGAAGAGGGTGATAGCATTGGGGCTAAGCACCTAGTTAAGTCGGGATTTAAAGCTAGCGGAGTTATTGTTGCTGAACCCAGTAATACTGATGGAGTTGTTCTAGGTTATCGTGGTAGTGCAAGAATTTCAGTGGTATGCAGAGGTATTGGAGGCCATAGTTCTTCGGGAACCGAAAATTCTGCATGCGATAAACTAATATCAATATGGATCAAGATAAAGAATCTATACAGTAGAGCTGGAAATGTATACGAACATACTCCTGCGCTCTTAAAACTCTGGTGCGGTGAGGATGCCCCTATAAGCCCTAGATATGGAGAGGCGTTGATTAACATAAGGATTGCCCTGAATAGCGATTTTGAAGGTATAGCTAAGGATGTTGATGCGATCATAAATAGTTTTGACTATTGTTACTGGAACCTATTAGATTACACGAAACCTGTAAAAGTTTCAGCCAACAATATTGCAGCTAGAGCAACAATAAGGGCTATCCTAATGAATAACCTTAAACCGCGAATTCTATACAAATACGGTACGAGCGATATGAACATCTTCTACCCAGTTGTTACCGATAATATCGTTGCCTATGGTCCGGGTAAATCAGAACTCGCACACGCAGCAAAGGAATATATCACCGTCGACGAGCTTATTAGAGGTGTATACATATATAAAGATCTTGTAAAAGAATTTAAAGATCTTAGTAATAAGTTTAAAACAAACAACCAATAGAGTACCTCAAATCCCTTGATGACTACTTACTTATAAACAGCTACACTTCTCCTATTACCTCTTTCCTGATATTATGGATTACACGAATTATTTCACCTAGTGTTAAGCCAAGTAAAGCCAATGTTAAGTAAAATTCAGTTGGATACCTATTATTAGCGGTAAAATATATTAGCACAATTATTTCACACACTAATCCCCACATCAGTATTGTTAAATATGGTTTGTAAAATTCTGGATGTGGCAATAACTACACCTGAGAACTTGACAGATCTTTGAGTTATTATCTTTATATGATTATCAAGAATTAATGAATAGATGTAAAACAAATTACATGTATAATACGAAGAACTATAATTTTGCTAGTGTAAATCTATGTAGTACTATGTAATAGTTTGCTTAACTTCTATATATTACTAATATGCAAAATGTATTTTTAATCACTAAAAAATAAAAATTATTGTAAACTATAATAAAAAATCTCTACATGTACTCTATAAAATATTCATATGATGTTTATTTATTACTGATCTACTTGGTTATAGTTATATTGTAGTTGATAAATATGCTAGGAGTAGCGCTATTATTGATGGTATCAAGCCATATTTCATTACCAATGATATACCTTGATCTATTCTCCTACGTCCATATGAAGCTCGAATAAGTGTTAAAACGAATAGTATGGTCACGAATTTTACTGCTATTAGTAGCATCCCTTCTAAGCTAAGATGTCTATAAGGATAGGGTCCTCCTAGAAATAGGTATGTTATTAATATTGCCGAGAAAGCTAGTTTAATATTGTGAGAGAGATTATATAGAGCTAGTAAGCTTCCGGAGAACTCCGTAATATGACCTGCAATAAGCTCTTGTTCAGCTTCAGGTATATCAAATGGTTTTAACCCTAGTTTTGCTTGGGTGGCTATAATAATCGCTACAAGGGCTAATAGCATAGAGATTAAAGCTAGCGGTGATGATAACCAAATTTTCCAGGAATTTATTGCTGCACACATTATTGAATACTTAGGTGTGCAACTTGTCGATGTTAATATTATTGGTACAAGAATTGAAGCAAAAATAGTAGGTTCTATTACACAGGTTAACGCTATTAACCTAGATAGACCTGCAATAACAAATGGATTTGGATATGCTAAAGTAGCTATTACTAATCCAATAAAATGCCAAACAGCGTATAGATATACTAGCACTAACACATCATAAGGAGCAGAAAACCTAATTGGTGATAGAGGTAGTAACAGTAATGGGGCTATTGTAGAGGCTATCGATATACCTAAGCCAATTTCGGCTAAATTTATGGAGGAGTATCTTTGCTTCTTAACCTCTTTAATTAGAAAAAGTTTTAATATATCTGCCAAAGGTTGCAGTAAACCTATAGGTCCTGTATAAGATGGCCCCATTCTATTTTGCATTCTAGCTACGGTCTTTCTGTAAAACCATTCACTAAATAATGCTAGCGCTGTTGAGAATATAAGCCCTGGAAACACTATTAATGCAAATAAGATATGCAATACTTCATTAATCATAGTCTCACCCATGAGCAAAAAATATATAGGTAATAACGCTTGCTATTGCTATAAGTAGTGCAAGTCCAAGCCATATACTCATGTATCCAAGCCAATCATTAAGGATTCCTGTATGAACAGCTTCCCCTAGTATATTGAATGCTTTTCTCCAAGCTCTTTTAATAATACCCCAGTAGAGGGCAATAACACTCGGTAGTTTATACCTTAGGATTTCCTCACCTTCGCCACCAATGTACATTTCAGCACCTTCTGTAGATACCTTTCTACTTCTAAAGGAGAACGATATGATAAATACTACCAACGTTATGATAAACATTGACCCTGTTAATGTAATGCTTAAATTTATTATATCTTGAGATATATTTAAAGGCATAATGGTCACCTAGGCCATAAGCTCTGCATATATGTAATAAACACCCTTATGTAATCACCATAGTCGTAACTTGTTCTAGCTATTTCATTTATAACTTCGTATAGACCTAGCGGGAGTAATATACCTAATAGTATTGTCACTATTGCCAGGATAATACTCGGTATAGAGAATCTATAAATTTCTTTAACTTTTGTCTCAGTTATACGTGAGCCTAAAGCTATTAACAGTAATTTTACATACCCCATGATGCTAATGGCTGTTGCAATTATGACTATTAATGCTACTACAGGTTGCGATAACTCTAATGCTGCTTGGTATATCATAAGTTTGCTGAAGAATCCGCCAAGTGGTGGTAAACCTACTAGGTTTAGAACCCCTATCACAATACTAGTAGCAACAATAGGGTTATGTCTACCTAACCCTTTAAGTACATCAAGATCCCGGGTACCCGTAGTTTTTTCTAATGAGCCTATGGCCAAGAACAACTGTGAGCTTGTCATTACATAGTTAATTGTATGGAATAATGCTGCAGTTAATGGTAATAAAATATTCTGAGAAAAAGCTGTTAACCCTATTGCGGTGTAGATAAAGCCCACATGGCTTATGGAACTATAGCCTAACAACCTTTTCGCATCTCGCTGCATAGCCATCATTATACTTCCAACAACGGAAGCTATTAATCCAAGAATTAGCAGTATTATTAGAATAGCTGTCCTAACCATATTTTGGGCTAGAATTGAATCAGAACCGAATATTGTGAATAAGTACCGTATGATTGCGTATACGGACACCATCTCAGCTACAGGCAACATTGAAGATACTGGTGTAGGTGCTTCACTTATCGCATCAGGAAGCCAAAAGTGATTTGGGAATAAAGCTGATTCTAATGTAAATACCCAGATTATAATTGCTATAGCTATTGTGGTAGACACGAATATATCTGCATAATAATCTTGGCTAATTAGTTTAGGCAGTAGATCTCCAAATACATTAGGCCTCGACTTTATCGCTAAATCTGCCATATTTAATGTTTGATAACTTCCGTAAATTAGTATCGTCGAGAGGAAATACAACGCTAATGCAACTATACTAATGAGCGAGTACTTTATTGTAGCTTCGACAGCCTCAGCTTTTGTTCTATGGAATGATACCATCACGTATAGAGAGATACACATAACTTCCATCATAACGAAAAGATTAAATATATCGCCTGTGTAAAGAGATCCCATAACACCCGCTGTAAAGCCTAATACAGCTGTATATATATATGAAATAGTTGAATGTTTGTACTTATCTAGGTAGCTCGTTGAAGCTATAACTGATAGCAGTATCACTATGGATGCTACAAAAGCTAGTGAAGCATTAAGTCTATCAATAATGTATGATATACCCACGGGAGGTGGCCATCCCCCAAATGGGTAAAGTGTTACCTTTAAACTTCCGAAAATATCTATAGCTATAACACCAGCTAAAGATGCCACTATAGCTAAGATCAGTGTCATGTATATCATGAAAAATCTTCTGTTTTTTATGAATAGACCAATCATAGGTGTGATGAAAGCAAAAGAGATAGTTAAGGCAGGGATTAATCCGTATATTATTCCCGGATACTCCATAAGGTATCCCCCTAGTCAAAGACTTTTCTAGCGAATTTCTCAAAAACTTCGGATATAGCTTTACGACATTCTTCTGGTTCAATGGTCTTAACATCTATCCAGTGAACGTACAGGAATTTCTTCTCTTCATCTATATCGACAACAACTGTTCCTGGGGTATTAGTTATAGAGTTGGCTACAGCTGTTATAGCATAAGCAGAAGATACCGTCAACGGTATCTTGACTATTCCTGGATTTATCGGCATCTTAGGGTTTATGATTCTCTTAATAACATCTACATGAGCTTTTACTTCGTCTATGAAGAAATAGTGTAAAGCGTATACCACTAACCACGCCCATCTATTGATATTGATAACTTTAGCTGGGTTCGATAGCAATATGTTCGCTGTTATTACTCCTACAGGTATGGAGATCACTAAACCTGTGATAATGTCATATATCGATACGGAGCCAGAAAACACTATATACGATATAAACGCTAAAATCGATGTGGGTATTGCTTTTAACCATCTGCTCATGGCTATCCCCTCAGTTTAGCTATCTTCCTAACATCTGTTGTACCGTAAATACGATAGATTTGTATAGTTGTAAATATAAGGAATAACGTTACCGCAAGGCCTATGACAATAGCTGTTAATACAAGGGCTTGAGGTAGTGGATCTACTGCAGTAGATACAAAAACCTCTATATCCTTTTGACTTGGAGGTATTACTGTTAGTATAGGTGGTAAAGGATTTGGCGAAGCGTATCTGAATCCAATGAGTATCGCCAATATGTTTACTGAATCGCTAAAAATAGTTAAGGTTATTATCTTCTTTATCAGGCTAGGTCTGGTAAATACCCCATATAAACTTAATCCGATGTTCACAACAATCGATAGCACAACTACATTGAATAGAAATACTATTGAGTTATCCACTACTCCTCACCCTTACAAACAACTTCTCTAGCCAATGTCTCAGGGATTGTAATTAGGATGAACAAAACCATGAACCCGAAGGCTACAGCAAGTGTTTCTGCTAAATTAAATAATAGAAGTGTGCCTCCAAGAACCGTTGTGCCCCCAACATACGACGGTATACTGTACGGTGAACCAATCTTGGCTTGGTTTTGGAATATATATGCGTATCCACCTTCTGTTAATGCAATGATTAAGACTATATAAGCTGTTATAGCTATCATAGCTAATCCTATGCTTCTAATTAGAACAGCTTTCTTTATTGCAAGCCTTTTCGCTAGAAAGTGTACAGAAAACGTTGTTATCATGATCATGGGGGCTATAGCTATTGTTGCCCCTCCCTGGAATCCCCCACCGGGAGTGAGATGGCCGTGGAGCGCTAATGAAGCGCCCACTGCTATTATCATAACGATAACTAATCTAGTAACTGTTTTAACTATTATCGAGAGGCCTCCTTCGCTAAATCTCTGATGAATTAATAGCTCTTCGCTAAGTCCTCTAAATACCATAAGGGCTCCTACTATAGCTAAGAACATCACCGAAGTCTCAAAAAGTGTATCTAACCCCCTGTAATCCCACACTATAGCTGTCACAGCTTCGGGGGCTAAAGGGCTTATGTTAAAGTTGATATTAAATGTTGTTTCAAGGTATATCTGGGCAAGAGATCTAACAGTAAGTGGTGGTAAGAAAAAGCTTATACCACCTAATGTAACTACTACACCAAACCCTATTGTCAACAAAATCAATGCTAAAGGTGCAAATAAATGTATATACCTCTTCACGGTTCCTCACCATCAATTCTTTCTGTTTTCTTAATGAGAATTAGTATTAACGCGGTATACAAACCAACAGAAACAGGTATATACGTAAGGAATATATCGGGTGCCATTACGAGGTATATAATTAGTGCGTAAAGAGTGCTCTGCAACGCAGAGTATACAACTGCTTTAACCAGATCCTTCTCTATAACGGCAAAATAAACAGCAACAATGGATAGAAGGGCTGATAACGCCATGAGAAGGTAATGTATAATCATCATTTTGTTTCACCTTTTTCTCTATCTTCCTCAAGCTTGTCTACAACTTTTGGATAAACTTTAACAGTCTTAGACCTATGAGCAGCTCTAGCAATAGCATGGGATCCCGCAGGAGATAATATTAATAACAATATAGCTGTGATAAAGGATGCCCCTGCTACAAACCATCTATAGGGGCCTAGGAATTCCGAGCCTAAGGCAATTAATGCTACACCTATTAATGGAACAAAAGCGCCGCCAATAGTTCCAACAGTTAATGCATGAAGTCTTACAAAGAAATTCGGAAATCTAAGCATCCCTATAGCTCCCAGTAGATCACATATCGCGCCAATTACCACAAGGATTTCACCTATTATTACCAGTATCAAGTCAATCATTTCACTCACCAAATTCCTTTGCCTCGAGATATTTAGCTACATATATGTCCAGAGCATAAGCCCAGAGCATGAGAATTATAGCACATGAAATTAATATAGGGGATTTGAAGAGTATGGAGAGAACGGCTAAAAATACAGCCATATCGTAAGATAGCGCATCAACAGCTATAACCATATCGGGTATTGTTGGTCCTTTTAGAAGTCTAATAGTGTATAGAACTATTGATGTTATGAATATGGGTATAACATAAGTTAAAACTGTTGTAACATGAGTCTCGATGTTCATTGTTTTACCCCCATAGTTCTGAGGGTTCTTAGTGTAAGATCTTCGGAATACACTTCTCCAGTCGAAGATAACTGATGTACAGAGGTAGTTATAAAAGCTTCTACTGGACATACCCTTACACATCTATAGCAGAATACGCAAGACATATAGTTCACAACAGGGTACAAACCTCTGGGATTATGTTTCGGTTTTCTATCCTCCGGTAACTTCTTCATCTCTATCGCCTTAGCAGGACATTCGATAGAACATAGTGAACACCCTGTGCATTTGCTTAAGTCGGCGTAAAACATCCCCCTAAGGTCTTTTTCAACAACAATAGCTGTTCTTCTCGGATATTCTATTGTCGAAGGTTTTGAGAAGAAATTTTTTAAGGCTTCTTTCAAGATTTTCATCGTATCCACCTCTGAGCTATGTACTTTAAAGGAACTCTCTTCTCGGTGTTGTTCTTTAAGTCTACAACTATAGCTCTCTCCATACATGATATACACGGGTCGTAACTAACGAGAATAACAGGCACATCAGCTACACTATGACCTATGTAGCTAAATGCGCTGTTTATTATATTAACAGCCGAAGGTGTTCTTATCTTCACACGGTATGGATTAGGCCCTCCAGCGCTAACAACATAATATATGAGTTCACCTCTTGGAGCTTCAACTCGGGCATACGCTTCTCCTGGCGGAAATGTTCTAGGAAGTTTTCTTTCATCTACTACAGCTGACCCCTGGGGTAAGTGTTCTAGGATGTACTTACACATTTCTAGGGATTCTAATGCTTCATCCCATCTCACAAGCATCCTAGCTAGCGAATCTCCTTCTGGTCTTATTACTATGTTCCACGGTATACTTCCATAGGCATCATACTTATCTTCAGCCCTTACATCGCTTTTAACCCCACTTCCCCTGAGAATTGGGCCTACGAGTGAATTACTAAGTACTTCAACTGGCTTAAGCCTTCCCACTTCGGCTAATCTACTGTAGATCGAAGAATCTTCTTCAAACAACCTTCTGTAGTACTTAATCCTAGGCTCAAGCTTCTTTAGAATCTCTAGAACTTTCTCTCTTTTTACGTCGTCTACATCCCTTCTAACACCGCCAAACATATGTAGATCTGCTAAAACCCTATGTCCTGCAACTATCTCCTTAGCTTTCATAACAAGCTCTCTATCCCTCATTATGTACATGAATAACGTATCGAATCCTATCACCTCAGCCATAATCGCGTTTATGAGCATATGGCTATGTATCCTTTCAAGCTCCATAACCAAAACCCTTAAGTATTTAGCTCTTTCCGTAGGCTCTAACCCGGCAATATATTCAACAGCACGTGTATAGCAATTCTCGTGAACAGTATTGCATATTCCACACACTCGTGAGGCAACGAATTTGTCTTTGTAATAGGAATTCTTCTCCATTAATTTTTCGATACCTCTATGATTGTATCCTGTGTTGATTTCGGCGTGAACCACCTCCTCACCATCAGCATAGATCTTCAACATCACGGGCTCATGAATGGCCGGGTGCTGGGGACCTATAGGTATATCCAACGATATCGGTATCTTTATTAATACATCAGCGTCCATGTCGATAGACTTTGAATCCATTTCCTTACACCTGTGCATCTTTTCTCAGCGGATATATTCCACGAGAAACTACGTCAAGAGGTACAAAGAAGCCTCTTTTCAGATATTTATTCCCAGTAAACTCTATGCCGAGTAAATCAAATATCTCTGCTTCAGCGCTGTAGGCTCCGGGCATGATATCCACAATAGTATCTAACTTAGGGTTGCTCCTATGTATCGACGTCCTTACAGTAATTGTCTTACCTAGAGGAATTATGTGAACAAAGTAGTTAAGTTCGAAAACATTCTCCTTAGACTTATCAACAGCCACTATTGTCGCTAAGTATAGGTTACCATCATAGTTATTTTTAATGAGCTGCATAACATCCCTAATCTTCGATGGATCAACTACGTATACTTCCCTGTTAGGCTTTATAGTCTCCTTTTTGAGGATATAGGGCTTTAAGATATCGTCAAGGCTAAGGATTCTGCTCAGTAACGACCACCTCTGTTTTCTCTCTACCGAGCAGCATGAGAAGAGCTCTAAGAATTTCCTCTGGCCTAGGAGGACAACCAGGAACATAAGCGTTTACAGGTACAACCTTTTTAGCACCACCGACAACACTATAGCTATCCTTGAAAACACCTCCGTCGTACGCACATGCACCTACAGCAACAACATACTTTACATTAGGCATCTGCTCATAAAGTCTCCTCAATCTCTCTGCAGCTTTCTTTGTTACAACACCTGTTACCACAAGTATATCACCATGTCTTATAGATGGCGCAAGTTTAACACCGTATCTCTCAGGATCATAAAGAGGTGTTATAGCAGCAAGAACCTCGATATCACAACCATTACATGCACCAGTATTAAAGTGGACAAGCCAAGGAGAATATTTAAGAATTCTGATTTTCTCCATAAGCATGACCTACCAATCAGTTTGAGTTAGAAAGGTCTGGTTAAAAAATTTTTAACAGGCAAAACATACGATTATGAAAACTAGCTATAACACAAAATATTATAATAGGCCTAAGATGTAAATCGTTAACAGATACAGAAATGTATATACTAGCGTAACACTAAGGTGACATATCGATGGTATCCACGAAAAAACTTCTTATATATGCTGAAAAACTTGCTATAGGATTGGCTTTAGAGGTATCAGCGTTTCCTAAGCCGGGCAATGTTCATAGGCTAAGAGATTTCGAAGATGTTATTTATGAGGATTTCATAGCCACAGCTGTGTTAGCAGTTGAACCTCTTTATAGGGGTATTAGGAGGGGTTATAGGTATGGAAGTAATGGTTTAAATAAGTTAAACGTTGTGTACGGTGATATAGTGTACGAAATGGTGAAAATGTCTATGACTATCAGCGGTGGTGGTAATACTTGTCTGGGATCAGCGTTGTTATTATCGCCGCTGTCTATCGCACTTGGTAAAACAATAGCATCAACTGATGAAGCGAGTATAAACGTTGAATACATATTGAGAGAAGCTTGCAATCTTTTTAAGGAATGCTCAACAATACTAGATGCTGTGTATTTCTACAAGGCCGTAAGAACGGCAAATCCTAGCTATATAAAGAGATCCGATATCACCGGGAATTTCCCTAATGTATGGAGTAAAAGATATAGACAAGAACTAATTAAGAGAAAACTTAGATTATGGGATATAGTTAAGTATAGTAGTAACTACGATATAGTTGCAAAAGAAATTGTGGACTGCTACTCTAGATCCTATACAATATCGAAATATATTTTGAATCGCCTTAAGTATCATGGGATATGGAATAGGGCTATTGTTGAAGCATATTTATATCAATTATCTAGGGAGTTAGACACACTTGTTTTAAGAAAAAACGGAATTGAAGTAGCTCAAAAAGTTAAAGAAGAAGCCGAGGTAATTCTAAAGTTATGCGAAAAATCATGGGTAGAATGTTTTGAAAAACTAAAGAAGTTTGATGAAGAGCTTGCTTCGTTAAAAGCAAACCCAGGGTCTACTGCTGATATTGTAGTCTCAGCTATATCTATATATTCTCTATCTAGGAAAAGAGGTCTTTTTAGGTTACAGGAAACTGGTTAAGTGATAGAAGTCTTGCGCAACTGTTTTGGTTTTCATATTTGTTTGTATTGGTTGGTATTGATCTAAACATTTATAAGCACCTTATAGTGATATACATGGAGGTACCTAGATGAGAAATCGAGAGTCGTTGCAATGTTTTGGATGATGACTCTCCCCGAGATACCCAAGATATGGAGATCTAGGGATGCCCTGAACACTCCCAAGGATGATGCAGATCCAAGACCGATGCGGGATACAGGGGAAAAGAGATGAGGCGATGAAATCAACAGATATAAACCTATATCAGAGCTGAATCCCTACTCTATACTTGACTTAAATTTAACATTAATTTGCCACATAATTTTAGCTAAGCTACCTACATTAACAAGTGCCTCACTAAATTGACCCCAAGTTAAAGGGGATCCAGGATTACTAAATATGATTAGTATCTGCCTTTTATGCTTTTACGTAATGTTACCCGATAAAAACTAACAGAATGCGTAGGTAACTCAAAACCTATGTATAAGATGATCAACACATTTATCTATATGTATATTGTACGCTGACACCCTATCATTTTAAGGAAATATTAAACTTCATTAGAATACCGTAATATTCTAAGACTAACAATATTTATAGACATTACTTTATCAATATATATTAAATAAATATTAAAATAACTTTTACATCAGGTTTCAGCAAAACTAATAACCTATGTTGTTGGTCGGTAGGACCTAACACCAGTCATTTGTTATATTGTACTTGTCTACACCATTCATTGAGATTATATCAAACTCAATCAGAAACACGGACTGTCATCACATTATCAGACACAGCCGTGGTCATCACATATTTGCTTATACATGGTCTTCTATTAAGCGATTAATAAGGTATTGTGCGCTAATGTAAGTTTATCTTCTAACCCTCTTATAGATACGAACTAGGATTATACCAGCAAATGTAAGTTTATACCTTTTGCCACGAGTTCTACGTACAAACCCTGCTTTACGTAGTTTTCTTAACATAGTTTTAGTTCTATAGATATCTAAGCTCCATAGTCTAGAGAGCTCTTCTTCTGTAAAAGATTTAGCTGGATCAGTGTCTAGTCGTTCAGCGTAATGTATTAATGTTTCAAGTTTAGATAGATCTATATCGCTTGTAGGCTTCATTGTTAAACACTACTTTAAAAACTTTGATTCCCATATCTTTGCCATTTCAACGCTTTGCGATACATCTATAAATAGCTTCATTACTTCTTCAATATCTTCTGCGCGGACTTCGGATCTACCTTTCTTTTCAGCAACAATCTTAGCCGGCGTCATTAATTGTATAGCGTATCTAAGGGTTCGTTGTTGCGCTACTTTTACAAGAAATTCTATTGCTTCATTGGTAAGATCTATCTCTTCTTCGCTAGCCCTAATCTTTATTATTTCCTTTAACTCGTCTGGTGTATAAGGTCTAAAAGGTATTATGAGAAGTCTATCAAGTATGTCTAGAGGTATTCCGTGAGGTGCTTCTAAATCTGTACCTCTAATTTTAGTTATACCCCTGTTGGTAGCCATAATTATTATTGGTGAAAACTCGCTCTCCATAACTCTTGTCAGGAAACTAAAAGCCTCTATGTCAAGCATATGGACATCATCGATGAACAGAACCCCGGGTACAAGAGTTGCCCTATTTTCAGATAGCAACTTTCTAACAGTTTCATCTGTAGCTTTCCTTATCTCAGGGTCTATCTCTTTTTCTTCAGTGAATAAACTGAAGATAGATATGGCTCTTCTTTGCGCTAGGTAAGCCTCATCTATATCGTGAAGGGTTATGGTCCTTACAATCTCTTTCTCTTTGAATATCTTTCCCTTAGGCATATCATCGTATACCTTGTAAGTCTCGACATCAAAGTATCGAGCTTTTTCGATACCTTTTACACGTCCAAGCTTGAAAACTTCACCAGTATCAGCGTCAATGCTTATGAGGTCTCCTTTCCTTATACCATTTTGAGCTAGTTGCATAGCTATACTTTGGTCTACCTCAATCGTTTTTTCTTCATCTTTTGTTGCTAGAGTTAGTCGCGCAGCTCTAGGTATTTTTGTGTATGGATTGAATGGATGAGATGCTAGAGAGTACTTTAACTCTTTAACAACACCTTCATAAACTCTTCTAACCTCTCTATACCTAATACCTATAGCTCTTCTAACAGATCTCATCAATATTTCAGTTTTTTTCAACTCAGTTGAGTACAATTCAGAACCGTTGATCATAACGAACGGCGTATCTTCGCCAAGCTCTCTTGCAATACCTATTGCTAAAGCAGTTTTACCTACACCTGGGGGTCCTACAAAGAGTATTCCTCTTCCAGCGAGTTTACCATCCTTAATCATTTTTACTATTATCCCAGCAGCACGGCGGGCTTCTAGCTGACCAACAAGACCATCGGCAACCAATATAGGTTCTCCTTTTTCATCAAGACCTAAGCCCCTTATGTGGCTGTGAGCACTAATTCTTTTCAGCATTGCAATCTTACTTTCTTCTTTAATTTCCCTAATCATAGTATATCACCTATAAACTTGTACATCCTTACATATTACTAATTAGCCGATTTTAAGCTATATTATCATATAGTGTATCTGGCTATAAGCTTTGATAAATATCCTCAACAGCTGTCTAACAGCCAATATACTCTAGATTTGTTTATAATATTGGTTAAGTTTTTGAGGTACAGTACATAATATCTTTAGGTACAGTACATAATATCTTTTTGTATAACATACATACCCTTTTAACATACTTTATTAGTATAGGGAAAGACAGGTAGTAGTTATCTTATGTGTTTGTCCCTATAATATGATGCTTTAGCAATTTTCTTTTTATGCTATTCTTTATCTCGATTAAATCTATTTCTGTATAGTTTCCCTTATTAACTAACTCCTTAAAAATTTCTTCCTCTAAATCGTATTCTGTTACTATCGTAAGTTTGTTTAAGATATATCTTGCTTCGTTAAAACTATTAGTTTCGTACACATATCGCGCGATGGAGTCTCTAACAACTGTAACAGCATCTAGTATAAACACCGTTAACTCCATCATGGATAGTTTAACACTTCTACTTTCTTTTCTAATTAAAATGGTATCAAGATCCGTGTTTGTAACCTTCAATGGAATAGCGCTTGCTTCTGATGTAACTTTCTTAAGCAGTTGCCTGAGAATTTCTAAATCTCTGCTTGATAGAATGTATCCACCTATATATCCACCTAGACGGGCTATTCGACGTAACCTTTGATCAATGTAATCAAGCTGTAGTTCTCCATCCGCGCTCGGGCTTGCTATCGCTATATATGTGCTATCTAAATGAGATAGTGCAGCTACTACAATAGCGTCTGCTAGAGGACTCCATAGATTTTCTTCAAATCCCTCAGCTATAACATCTCCACCAACATCAACGCCTATTATCTCTTTTACTCCATATCTAGCTCTAAATGTGTCTAGCGCCTTAGCTAAGCCTTTCGACCCACCATAGATGTCGAAAACCACTACTTCCCTGTTTAAGGCCGCTGATACGTTAATTGCTTGAGGTACTACAACCCTTCCACCTCTAAGAGCAAAAGTATATTTATTTAGGATAGCATAGTCATCGTCTTTTTCTACTACATTAAACAACTCATTAATAGATATGGGACCTGGAAGGGGGTCTATCACATAGCGTTCCCACAGAATTGAACCAATAACAGCCTTACCACCGCATCTTTCGTAAGAGAGCGCTAAGGTAGCTGCCATAGCTACATCGCCTCCTCCACCCATGGCCAGAAAGAGAACCTTATCAGAGTTCTTTATGTTTAGACATATATCAAGGGATGAAGCTCTAGACGTTTTCATCACCTAGATCTCAGACCGTGGTCCTCTCAACACCAATTCTCAGCATTTTGACTGACTTATTGCTATAGTTAAACACATTAAATAGTTTTACGTATCTACAGAAATAGGCGATCCTTGTGAACGAGTTTAGGCTTGTTGATATCATATATAAACAAAGGATTGAGGAAACAATTAAACGTATTAATAAAAAACTTGATAACGAGCTTTACGTTACAGATCTTGTCTATTGTCCTCTGAAGTACAGATATCAAAAACTTTATAAGGAACTAACTATAGCTTCGGCTATAAACCCTGCAACACTTTTAGGTGAATTCGCACATCACGGAATAGAGAAAATGCTTATAGAGATCCTAGGACTAGATAACGTGAAAACAGAAGTTGAATACGAAAAAAGCGTAGAAGTTGAAGGAACTTTATACATAATTAAAGGGCGTATTGACGCTATTATTGGTGATTATGTTGTAGAAATTAAAACAAGTAGATCCGATACATCTATTCCCCAAAATCATCATATACTGCAAACACGATTATACCTATGGTTAACGGGTTACAAGAAAGCTTTATTACTCTATGTAACCGCAAATAGAATAGCAGAGTTTATTGTAGATAAACCTGCTACTGATATTGAAGTCTCAGACTTAGTCAGAGGGATTAAAGCTGGAGCTCCTGCACCAAGGTATTCGTGGGAATGTAGGTACTGTATATATTCAGCTTTATGTCCAAACAAAAGAACATTTATTGGTGTTACCGAAACATAAACTCTATATAAGGAGTGCTTATAAATTCTGACACAAAGAGCTGACTTACAGTTGTGTACAAAATAAAGGTCAAATGAGATGGGTTTAAGAGAAAAAAGCTTTGAACAAACCGATAGAATCATAGGTAAACATGTATACGGAAATCTATACGAAGTAGACCTAGAAGTTGCAGCAAACGAAGAACTACTAAAGAAAATAGTACTAGAGGCATCTCAATTAGCCAACATGACCGTTTATGATGTAAAATCGTGGAGCTTTGGGGGTAAGAAAGGAGGTGTATCTGTCATAGCTTTAGTTATAGAAAGCCATATCGCTATACATACATGGATTGAATACAGATATGCCACAGTCGATGTCTATACATGTGGCGAAAAAAGTGATCCATGGAAAGCGTTTGATTTCATAGTTAAGAACCTAAAACCCAAATACTACACCGTTAATTATGCTGATAGAAGTAGTCTAACATCTATAAGAACATAGCCCAATACATCTTATATTTTTCTTTTCACCTTTAAATAGCTGACCACGCTAGCATCTACCGCTTAATCTAGCACTGATGTAACGCTATAAACTTTATTAATTACAAATAATTATAGATATCAGTTGTACACTCATGTATGAAAATCTTTGGAATATGGTGGTAAGTTGAAAGGTGGTTGCTATGGATAGTAAACCAAGTTTAAACTTACTAGTTATCGCGGTGCTGATAATTATTATAGCTGGAGCAGTTTACATGTATTACAGCACAGCAAAACATTTTGAGAATTTAGAGCTCTCCGGGTTTCCAAATAATAAAGGATATGTATCAGATGAAGTTTGGTACGTTAACTCGGCCCGAAATATTTTAAGGAAAATATTTGGACTTACACCTCACATGAACCCACCCAGAGCATCAATAATACTATCTTCATATACAGATGTTTATAATGCTAAAAATCTTGCCAAAGCTTACAGTATAAAAATCTTAGCTGATGAAAACTACTTCTCTAAAATAAGATCTGAAGAAAATAGGTACGTTATATACGTTGAGGCACCGTCGAAACAAAACATAGAGTCCTTTGCTAAAGCTGTTAATGCCCTAGAAGTAGTTTACGGGTGGCTTATAGGCGATGCTAGAGGTGTCTACGAATATTTAAATTTAGAGCACCCACCTACAGTTAAATATATTATAGCCATGATTATGCTGATAATGGGTGATAGACCTCTCTATTGGAGAATACCCTCTATAGTTATGGGAGCTGTAGTAGTTGCAACTACTTTCTTCATAGTATATGAATTAACGAAAATTCCAGAACTTGGACTTATTGCCGCAGCGGCAACAGCTGTAGATCCTATGACAAAGGTTATGTCTTCGATAGCGTTACTTGATATATATGTTTCAGCTTTTACTGTTCTCACATTATACTTAGCCATCAAAGGCAGGTTTAAGTGGGCAGCACTTTTGCTAGGATTTGCCTCCACAATCAAATTTTCATCGCTTCTTGCTGCAATACCTTTGTTATTCATCTACATGAATAACATGTTTAAGAAGGGATATAGAACATTAAAAGTTATAGAAGAATCTATTTATTACATTATTTTGATGATCTTATCATTTGTATTCTTCCAAATACTTATGTCAACTCCTATAATCCTTGGACTAGGGTTAGGTACCTGGCTTAACCAAGGATTATTTGGATCCATTCAATGGCATCTCTCCGTTAAGTGCGTTGGTCCTCAGTGTCCAATAGCATCAGCTCCCTGGGAATGGTTCATGGGTATTAATTCTTTTCCAATATATGCTTCACCTGCTATATATGCACAAGGATTTACCCCCACGTATGCTTTAGCTCTACTACTCATGGTGTTATCCATACCCACTATGGTACGGGATAGACCTACTAGAACAACTTGGTATATGATCGTAGGAGTTTTTCTAGGGTACTTAGCCATATGGATTTTAGGTGGAAGAAGTCAGTATAGCTTCTATGCAATACAATTAACGCCACTAATATATTCATACTTAGCTGTACAACTTTACGAAATTATTCGTAGAGAAAACCTTAAGAAAATAATAGATTCGTGGAGAAATGTGATCATAGGATTAGCAAAAAT
Source organism: Ignisphaera sp. (assembly GCA_038892955.1). GTDB lineage: Archaea > Thermoproteota > Thermoprotei_A > Sulfolobales > Ignisphaeraceae > Ignisphaera. The sequence goes on along the minus strand of JAWASI010000017.1, from coordinate 15,415 downwards.
AATATTTAGTTTCTTCAGGTAGGAATAGATGAATCTTATAACTGTTTTACGTAGAATAGAAAACAACATGGAAGCCTTAATCAAAGAACTTGAATCAAAAAATATGAAAAATCTTGCTCAAACCCTACAGGTTCTCGTAATAAAGATGAAAACACTTGAAAAATTATGTCTTTTCACAAATAACATAATATCGTCATTTAGAGAACTTGAAGAGAAAGCAAAGGATATAACGAAAAAAGCTATAGAAACACCTACTACAGCAAGCGAAGGGTTAAAAGATCTAGCACAAGCTTTAGTAGAGAGTTTAACCTTGATTACCAACAATTACACTAAATTAAAAGCATTTATCTTATTTGTATTAACAGTATATACAATTATATCTATGAGATTAGTAAACATCTTTGTCAATCCCTCAATTTCTTTAATAATAACACCTATTCTTTTATGTCAAGGCTTAGCCTTAGTGTTTACTTTATCTACTGATTTAACAGTATCGCTGTTTATCATTCCATCAATACCCCTAACTTCAATCGTAACATTATACTTAACAGTAAATAATTTCGACCAAACAAATGCATTAATAATGCTATTTCACGTAATTACGCTAGCCCTATCAACTATATTTGTATCTAAAAATGTTAAAGGATATAATTCGATTAAACGAATATTAACAGAATTGGCTATTACTATAGAAAAACTTACTGACATCATAAAGAAAACGACAAAAGTAATCCCTTCAACCATAGACTTAACTATGTATACAGATGTATACGGTGATAAAGCTTATGAACTCATTAAATACTTAAACGATATACGTAAATTATCTGAATAACAAGGTGTACCTCATGCCCGAGAAAAGTAGTACTACACAACAAAAAACAAAAGAATTAAAGACCTTTAGTGCGCAAATTATAACACAAGAACATATAAAGAAAGACAAAAGAAAGTTGTTACTGCTAAGTATTATAAAAACATGTGGTGAGATAAGCGAAAAAGGTCTTATACACCTAATAGCCATGTTAAAGGAGGAAAAGGGAATAAATCTAGGCTATACAGTACTTAAGATAGGGCCAAGAATTGTTGTTCGAGAACTTCAAGAAGATACTAAAGCACTACTTTACACAGGTTTAATCGAAGTAAATCCAAAGAATAAAAAACTTAGGGTAACGAGTATAGGTAACGAATTCCTCGATAAAGTATCGCCATCTACAGTAGTGGAGAACTTGAGTAATATACTTCAAGCAGTTGAAGAACTTAAACCTAAGATACTACCTCTGGATGAAGAAGTTGCACTAATCGCCTCATCCCCCGCTAGAAAATAATATACATAGCTATAAATAAAACCTTAATTTGTGTAATACTTAGTATTGTAATACTAAATTATTTTAAGGTATCCAGTAATTTAGGCATACAATAAATTAAAATTAATGTACTCTATATCACATTGACAATGTTACTCGTTCTCTATCTTCTTTTCTTCTCGATCCTTCCCCTAATATGTCTATAAGTATAGGATTTATTTTACCTTCTTTTTCAAGTTTTGCAAGGTAGTCTCTGACACTTGATGTATGTTTAACATCTAGCTCTAATAATTGTTGAAGAAGACTATGAGTAATTTCCCATACAGCTTCAAGTTCTTCTCTGGGTATATTACTTATTATAAATGGGTCTTGAAGCCAATTATCGAACGCCTTTATAGTTCTTAGTATATGTTGAAACGCCATCCTTGTATACAGTATTAAGTCCAATCTATCACCTTTCTTAACATTATCATACACACTGTCAAACCATTCTTTAATCTTTTTTTGCATCTCTATCCAACGGCTTAAACTTTCATAAAGAGAGGACATTTTTGTTCACTATATCATTTCATATCTAGGTTATAAGTTATGATGTTGGCTACAAAGTTAATAAGGTTTATTCAAGTTTAAAAGGCCTTCCTTGTTTCTTTATTTCTTCGGGTACTTTATCTCTGTAGAGCGATAAGAACTTAAGATCCTCTTCCTGATTTCTATAGTTATCAGGTAGGATTCTAGGTATTTCATCTATTATTGGGTACCATCTTAGACATGAAGGACAGTAAAGAATCCCTTCTTTTATTTCATGTTTTATGCATTCCTCACAAGGATGTTCGCTTAGTTCACTTACTTTAGCATCTCTATATCCGCAATAAAGATCGCATAAAGGTTTCTGCATTTGTGGTGGTAGAGATCTTTTCTCGTAAGAAACTCTCTCAAATACAACAAGCTTCAGAGGAAAACCTACATCTTTGCAATAGGGGCACGCTATATAATTCAGCAACCTATACTTCAGTTTTTAACACCCCGAGCTTTCTCTATTATTGTTTTTAGCTCACCTAATATTTTCTCCGCTAGCCATCTATCCCAAGATTCAACAGTTATCCTCACTAAGGGTTCAGTGCCACTAGGCCTTACAAGAAATGCATAATCTTTTGTTATTACTTTGATCCCGTCAATATCTACCATCTTATGCCCATGATAAACATTCTTAATCTGGTTGATAATTTCGAGAGCTTCTTCTCTACTTGCTACACTTACCTTAGTTCTTATTATAATAGGCTTCTTAATATCCTCCACAAAGTTTGATATAGACCTACCTTCAGCACTAACCATTTCTGCCACAATAGCTGCCGCCATAGAACCATCTCTTACGAGTTGATGTGAAACATAAGCAAACCCACCGTTATCCTCAAACCCTGATATAGCACCCCCAAGCTCTTTTATTTTCCTCGCTATATTTATGAATCCAACTTTTGTCCAGTGAACTTCTATTCCTTTTTTCATAACATTTTCCTCCATTAAGAAATGACTAGTTGAAATAGCTGTTACAATTCTTTTTGGTAGCTCCGAATGTTTTCTTGATATATAATTACTCAAGACTACCGCCGAAATATCGCCTGCTACGTAGTTTCCTTTCTCATCTATAATAATAGCTCGATCGCCGTCGCCATCATGAGCTATTCCAAAGTCTGCTTTTACTGTTTTTACCACCCCCATGAGGTCCTCTAGGTTCTCGGGTGTTGGTTCGTAAGCTCTATATGGTATACCTATGTCGCTATTTAATGATAAAACCTTGACCCCAAGTTCTTTAAGTATCCTAGGCGTTGTTAAAGCTGATACACTATTGGCGCAATCAACAACCACCTTAAGCTTTCTATGAGCAATGAGCTCTGCATCGACATGTTTTTTAACTGCTTCTACATAGTATGTTATAGCTGTATCAAATTTCTCTATAGGTCTCATATCGTGCCACGATATTCTCCTAAACCTTAATCCAAACAGTATATCCTCTATCTGTTTGTCGACCTCGGGAGGAGATTCGATCCCGTCGCTTAAGATTACTTTTATTCCAACCCATTCCGGAGGGTTATGACTAGCTGTAACCATTACGCCATAGTCAAATCCTAGGTCTCTAACACATAATTGAATTGCTGGGGTAGGCGCTAAACCAGCGTCATATACTTTTGACCCACCAGCTGCTAAAGCACTTAAAACTATCCCATAGATGGCTGCATTACCTAGCCTTCCATCCATACCAACTAGAGCTTTAGAACCTGGCGGAAAATACGATGCTATTGCGTACGCAAGTCGTAAAGCTAGATCTACAGGCTCTTTATCTACAATCCATCGGACTCCATCAGTACCAAAGAGCTTACGTTCAATATTTGCGATATTTATCACCGCTATCTAGTTAGTTTTGTTGTATAAGATTAAGTCCTTTATTGAACTTAGAGTACACAAAATATAAATGTGTAAACCTCTTAAAGTTTGAGGCTCTAAGTCCACGGTAGGTATAACTATGGTTAAAACCATTTGGATGGATGTATTAACGCCTAAGCAAGCCATGCTCCTAGGAACTATAGCTACTAAGTTGAAAAGTAAAGGCTACAATGTTATTCTTACAACACGTAACTACGATTATACTCATGCAGTTTTAAAGAACCTAGGGCTAGAGTTCATCTCTATTGGAGGTTACGGTGATACATTAATTAGCAAACTTCTCGAAGAAATCAATAGAATGAAGAGTCTTGTTGAAGTTGTTGGCGATAAATTTGATGTTTCTATAGCTTATCCTAACCCAGTAGCTGCACGAATAGCGTTTGGCTTGAACAAGCCATACATAGCTCTAACGGATAGTCCTCACAGTGAAGTAGTATCAAGACTCTCTCTTCCCCTAGCAAGATACGTAGTGTTCTCTAAGTGTATCCCTATATCAACGATAGAATCGTTTATCTATAAAAGGAAAACGGAACTCATACAGTACAACGGTGTAGATGAAGTTGAATGGCTAAAAGATGTTTACCCAGACCCAAACTACATAAGATCCCTTGACCTCGAACCTTACAGCTATGTTGTGGCCAGACCTCCGGAAGTTAAGGCCTCATACTATCGCTATAACGGAGCTACATCGATTTTCAGCTTAATTATCAATAGAATCCTGGATCTTAACCTTAAGCTACTCTACTTACCTAGGTATTCAGACGATCCGTTAATTCAACAACTACGAACCCGAAAAAACGTTATAATTCCAAGCACAACGCAAGGCGTTATCGGGTATAATGTGATCTACTATGCTTTAGCTGTTATAACTGGTGGAGGTACTCTTGCAAGAGAGGCTGCATTACTTGGTACACCAGGCATAAGCTTGTTTCCCGAAGAACTGTACGTGGATAAGTGTTTACAGGAATTAGGACTTCCTTTAACAAGGTGTAGAAATTTAGAAATGTGTTTAACAACTTTAGAAGAATATCTCCATGAACCTGATAGATTTAGGTACCACGCACAAATAGTGCTGAAAATGTTGGAGAGACCATCGGATATTCTCTTAAAGGTGCTTGCAGAGGTAGATCCCCAATGATCAAAATCGCAGGGGTAGATGAGGCTGGGAGAGGACCTCTTATAGGAGATCTCTTTATGGCGTTAGTTGTCATAAATGAGAGTGTAGAAGAAACGTTGAGAAACTTAGGCGTAAGAGATAGTAAGAAACTGACTAGGAAAAAGAGGGAAGAATTGTTTAATCGTATAATCAGTATTGCTGAAGCTATAGTAATAGCGAGGATAACACCAGTAGATATAGATAAAGAGAACATTAATGATCTTGAAATTAAAACATTGTGCAGAATTTTGGCAAAAGCCTATAGCACTATTAAATTTGATAAGATTTATGTTGATGCTTTCGCTAACCCAAATAAGATAGTTGGTCACCTTCAAAAATGTTTAAGAGAACCACAAATAGATGTTGTTGCTGTATATAACGCAGATAGCGCCTATACAATCGTTGGAGCAGCTAGTATTGTAGCTAAAGTTCTTAGAGATAGACATATAGATACCTTAAGACAGGTTTACGGGGATTTTGGCAGCGGGTATCCCAGCGATAAGCGTACCATAGATTGGCTAAAGAATTATTATCAGAATCACAAGGCTATTCCATCAATTGTTAGGAAATCATGGAAAACTGTAGAAAATATCTTGGGTGTATCCAGCACACTCGATCGCTACACTATTAAAAAGAGTGAAGAATAACATATTTTAGTCTCAAAGATCTATATCGTTATTAAACCCTCATCTGGGTTTTTGAACTTAGTAACAAAAAGCAACAAAAATAGTAGGGGGTTAAACTCAAATATGCCAAGCTATCCAAAATTTATCGCTGATGCAATGCTAGGGCATATTGTAAGGTGGCTAAGGCTCTTAGGTTACGATACTGTTTATTATCGTGTTATAGAGGATTGGAGATTAATAAAGATAGCTAAAGACGAAGACAGGGTGTTACTAACAAGAGATCTAGGCCTCTATAGGAGAGCTAGAAAACAAAACATCAAGGCATTATTTATAGAAGATCCTGACGTAATAAAGGTATTGACTACTTTATCTCTTAAATACCGTGTGAGACTTGATTTTGATAAAAATGATTCGCGTTGCACTCAATGTAATACATTGTTACGGTATACAACATCGTTAATAGATGTTTCGCATAAGGTAAGTAAAGAAATAGCGTTAAAGTATAACGAATTTTGGGTTTGCCCATCCTGCGGTAAAGTTTATTGGCAAGGAAATCACTGGAAAACAATATTTGAAATTCTTGAGAGGGCAAAAGCAGAAAAACTAAAAGCTTTAAGTAGGATTAAACCTTCTGAGAAGAAGATCGAATGGTTGAGCCTCGGTGTCTATGAACAAAAGTAGTGTAGTAGAGCCAAATGAAATAACATTAGATGAAGGAGTATTCTTAGTTAAGCTGGCTAGAAAAGCCATAGAAGCATATATTACTGAGGGCATCATCATTGAACCTCCAAGTGATACTCCAGAGAAACTTAAAAGACTCGGTATGGCTTTTGTAACCCTTGAGAGCTATTCACGAAATAGAGAGCTCAGAGGTTGTATAGGCTTCCTCCAACCGATAACCCCCTTAGTTAAAACCGTTATAAATGCGTCTATAGCTGCCGCCACCGAAGATCCTAGGTTCCCCCCACTATCTAGAAATGAGCTGAAAGATATAGTTATAGAGGTCTCCGTATTATCAACACCTAAACCCATCAAAAACATTGGTGAAATAATTGTTGGGAAACATGGTCTTTTAATATATAGAGGGTGGTATAGCGGGACCTTGTTGCCCCAGGTACCTGTAGAATATTGTTGGGATAGAGAAACATTTCTAGCTGAAAGCTGTCTAAAAGCCGGGTTAGACCCAGATTGTTGGCTAGATAAGAAAACTAGAATCTATGTGTACGAAGCCCAGATTTTCTACGAGAAATCACCTATGGGAGAAATAACAGTAAAAGATCTTGAAAGCGAACTCAAAAACAAATGCAAAGAACTCTTAGACTAAACTTTAATTGCATTAATATTAGATATAGGGTCTTTATTTATTCTGTACTTTATAATCTATATAATCTATGTAGATTTCTGTTGTGTTTAGCTGGTTTAATACTATCACCATGTCAAACTATAATTAGGTGAAGTATTTGATATTATCGGATTTTGACCTAAAGAATTACGTTAAATCAGGTAGACTTGCAATAGAGCCATTTGATGACGCTATTGTACGTGAAAATGGATTAGATCTAAGGCTTGGAGATGAAATCTGCGAATTGATTGAAGTAAACGAAGTTATGGACCCCTATGAGTTAGCTGAAGAAGATATTAAGAAGTTCTACAGATGCTATCAAGCAACTGAATTTATTATAAAACCTTATGGAAGGTACTTGCTAACAACTCTTGAGTACATCAAGGTTCCTCCAGAGCTCATGGCGTTTGTGGAGTTAAGGTCTACTTTTGCTAGAATGGGTCTTTCGGTACCTCCAACTATAGTTGACGGTGGTTTTGAGGGTCAGATAACAATAGAGCTTCATGGTTCTTCATTTCCAGTAAAACTAAAACATAGAACAAGGTTTCTTCACGTAGTTTTCGCAAGAGTTTCAAGCCCCATAGAGAAGCCTTACAGAGGTAGTTACCAAGGTCAAAGAGGGGCTAAATTACCTAAGGTACCTATAAAAGACTAATGGGTTTAAAGTAGAGTATTATATTGTTGAACGCTTGCGATAATTATAGTTAAATATTGTGGGAAAAATAATTTATTTTATCTTGTCAGAGATTGTCTAAGAATAACTGAAAAGCTCTCAGTAGTACTCCTTTCGATGAATTGAGTATCTCCAGCGGATTTTGTCCTTCTTCTGGTCTCACCTCGAAACTTATAGCGCCTTTGTATCCGATATCATGTAACACAATTAATAATTTTGCAACATCTTTTTCTGTGTTTAGAGCTCCAGGTCTGTAGAACCCTGGATGAGTATCGAGTAGTTTATCGTTAACTTTTTTTGCGCAACCTATGTGTACATGTCCTAGGTATTCCGGATACGACCTGAGTACTTCAGGATCCTCATTTAATAGAGGTGCATGGCTTAGATCCCACATTATGTAAACATTCTTAGCACCAACTTCTCTTACCTTTTCAACAACTTTTACTGTTTCAACGTAAGGACCTAGAAGTCTCTTTCTATCCCATGCTACATCAAAGGTCTCAAGATATACATTCATGTTGTATTTTTTAGCTTCTGAACCCAGCTCTATTAACGTCTTTACTAGTGCCTCAATAGCTCTTGCTCTATCAAGACCTTCTACATTAGGCCCCGCGCAAAGACCTACAGCTTTGTACCCTCTTTCACCAGCTTTCCTAACCTCAACAAGCAATGTTTCAACAGCCTTCTTTCTCTCTTCTTCATTAACAGCACTTGGATTCACACCTCTTGTTAGAACTACAGGCTGTAAGCCTAGCGCAAATGCTTTCTTGTACTTAACATTGATCTCCGCTATTTTCCTCCACTCTTCATCGCCTATTATCATAACCTCAAGTAGCTCGAAAAATGGATCCTCTATTAAGATCCTTAGTTTCTCTGAAGCATTTTCGGAAGACCTCATGAGCTCTGGAAATAACATGAAGCTTATAATACCTATGTCCCAAGGGAACTTAGATACCACTACTATATCTTTCTTTAATGTATGCCCGTACAGCATTTTTCACGCCTTTAGTGATTATGGCAGGAATGAGATTTAAAAATTTTTGCCGAGTTTTGGTAATGATGTGAGAAACAATGTATCTAGGTAAACTTCCAAGACCAGCATTTGGCGTTAGGATACCTGATATAGTTGTCCCAGCTGTTTTGAAGTGCTTCAAGAAATTGAATATGGCCGGGACGTTAATGCTTTCATTCAATAGAGAAACAGCACCTGAGAAATACATTAAGTCAATGGATCAGAAACATTTCTACTTAGGACATACTGGAACCTCTATAACTGAGCTTATTGATAAGACAAGACGTTATTCATCGTTGTATTCGGTACCTGTAGAAATCGAAGCTGACCACGTATCAATTATGGGTAGCGTTGAAAGAGCGTTAAAAAAGATTGCAGGAGTACCAGTTGAAGAACCTCTTACACAAGCTGAAATACAGTTCTCTCTTGAATACATAGAGGAAGAATTCAAGGAGGTTTCTAAAAACGGTGGCGTAGATTTTGTGACTATAGATACGTGTGAACTCATCGACTACAGTGTCGATAAGATCTTGGATAAAGATGTAATTGATTTCTACGAATCTCAGGTTGATCATGATATTAGAAGAGAACTAGAAAAATACTACATAAACAAAACCTTCGAATTTGTATCAGATGACAGAATACTTAGAGTAAAACTGAAGAAAACAGATGTAGCAAGACTTTACATTAAATATCATAAAAGTATAGAGTACGCTTTAAAGGTGTACGAGCTTATCAAGAAATATGTTCATAATGAGTTTGGAGTTGAAATAGCATTTGATGAAACCCCGTATAAGTCAGGTCTTAAAGATATTGTATTCTTCACACTAGAACTTAAAAGAAGAGGCTTAGAGCCTGATTTTCTTGCCCCAAATATAGGGTACAAGAAACGCGAAGATTACGATAACGATTTAAAGGTTCTATACGAAGACCTAAGAAATATAACCACGTTATTGAATGGACTTGGTGTAAATATATCCATTCACTCAGGAAGTGGTCATAATCCCTATTCAGACAAAGGCTACGGTGTATGGCAAACTGTAGGCACAGCAACAAACGGTAAAGTCAAATACAAGATGTCAGGGGTATTCATACAGTTACTACTTGAGGTAATGTCTAGAATGCCTCCAGGAAGCAGACCTAGGAAAATCTATGAGGAAATATACGATGCTGTAATAGATCATTTAAAACTAATTGTGGAAACTAAAAAAACATTGTATTCAAAAGAGCTAGAATCCATGTTAAGACATTATGAGGAGGATAAGCAAAAATGGAATCCAAGGGCTGATATATTTAGACATTACTTCTATGTATTTCAAGCTCTTAGAGATGAAAAAAGCTGTAGAATCTACAGAGAAGCCCTCATTCAATTATATAACGAGGATCCAGAATTACGTAAGGTGTACGAACACGAAGTTTACGATTTAATAGAGAGATTAGCGCTAGCCCTAAACTATTCAGGTAACTCTCTAAGATACAGACGCATAGACTTATTTTAAACTAAAAGCTTATTACATGATAACGTTACACAAACGATAGATATACGTTAAAACTAAAACTGTATAATAAAAATAATAATTTATTTTAGAACTATAGGCTATAGATACGAGTGGAATT
>JAWASI010000017.1:4028-5239 GCA_038892955.1 Ignisphaera sp. | reverse complement strand
TCTCGCTCAGGATATATTTCGCTAATTCTAATGCTGATTCTTTATCAACATAGTTTAAGTATATCATCTCAGACAATACGTACGCTAGCTCCTTCTTTACCAAGGAAACTTTTCCGTAAACCCATTCAACAACGTAGGCATCACTAAAGAATCCGCCTATTTTATTATAGGGTAGTATTTGAAGCCGTAATTTTAGGTAGTTTCTGATTATTTCTGGGTACATTGAATACCACCAATAACCACTTAAAGATACATTGGGATAATTTTTAGCGACAACCGACAGCTGGTGAGATAGCGTTGAATCTGCTAGCAATATGTCAAACTTTACATCGGGATACATGGCAAAGATCTTGACCAAGTTCAGTATTTGATTAGGGTTGTAAATTGTTATTGCGTAATCTGGCGGAGCAGCCATGGGTAACGGTTTTTTGACTCCTAACATAAATTGAACTGCTTTCTTGTATTGCGAACATAGTGTTAATAGCTTGTGCAAAACATAAGAAGCTATAGCCATACGTTCTTCATCGTTTACCATACCTCGCTTCTTTAAATCTCTGATGTACAACGTTATCTCGCTTTTATGCGGTAAGCCAAATATTTCATCTGGTTGAATAGGAACAGTTATGGTGACGATATCGTTTACCAATTTTTTAAATAGAGATTCTATGGCATTATCAAGGCTATTTACATCGTTTATTTCAACTCCTACGAATTGTTCTATTTTTTGGATGGAGTCTTTGCTTATGCCTTGTATAATGTGTTCAACTCTTAGAGCACCTGTAAATATATCTTTATCATACTGAGGTAAAGGTTCCAACGGGTTTATGGTGAGGAAAGATTTCTTAACCTTACAGAATTTCTTAAGTACTTCATAAGCCCATCCACTACCCCTCTGCTTATCCTCTATAGCTTCTAAAACTTCTTTCCAGTTAGATTCGTCAATACTTTTTACATCAACACCGTATAGGTTCTTCAAAATCTGCCTTAAACACCAAAACGTTGTTGTGTTCTTGACATACTTAAAGAAAGGTAAAGCTATTAATAACTTATCTTTGTGTTGTGCTTTCTCAAATTCTTCTCTATTCATACCAGCTGATGCAAGCTCTGTGACTATATAGTGATAAAAGATTATGTCTTCAAATGACTTAGCTGTTAACTGACTTGGATTAAGGTGTTGGTGGATATCTACAACTTCTAGTTCGATTAATTCG
>JAWASI010000017.1:0-4018 GCA_038892955.1 Ignisphaera sp. | reverse complement strand
GTAAGTGTAGAGCTTAATGTTTAAGGTATAAAAACTTTAAGTTAAGTTAAAGCATTACCAATAAATGCATTAATAGTAGGAATGGTTTTCGAACATGTTCTTCTGCTGTACTATCTAGTGGATGCAATAGATTAATACGTAATTTAAATACAATACATAGCATAAATGTGATTAGTAACTCAATGATTTGAAGAATGTTTATTTAACTTAATTTGCGTACATAATACCTTACATTCATGATACATAAATCGTATCATACATTCGAATACAAGCAGTATATAAAATAGGGTATAACCCACCTTAATATTTAATTCTTATAACAAGGGTATTATTGACATAACAGTAAAACTTTTATTGGGTAACTATATCATTTAGTACTGTATCACGAGAATGAGGGGTTGAATTTATGAATACTGTAACTGTGACCAAAGAACATGTAATAAACTTGTTAAAACAGAGTTCCCCAGAACCCCTAGTACTCCCAGTACCACCTTCCGCGGATCATGCAGATCACATGCTAAAAATAGCATTAATGGGTCATACGAAGCTAGCTGCAGATCATATCCTACACCCTGATATGAAGGATCTACTCCTAGACACTCTCGGGGCATTTGTAAGGAGAGCTGGGTTCATAATTAGAAGCGAAAACTTCAATAAAGTTAATCCCGCTAACTTAAACAATGCTATTGTTAAAAGGGCTAGAATATATGATACTGTTTTAGAGCTTATAATGAATCTAGTAGGTGCTGAAAGTCGCTGGGCTGGATTTGATGAATGTACTGTTGAAAAGGCCTTAACCATCTTAGTCAATGCGTTAGAAGAATGGGAGAACCTCGAAAGATCAGAATTGGGTTCACCAATAATTATACTATCTGTCATTGAATACAATATCCAACAGATGCTGAAGGTAAATAAAGGTGTTAGCTTAGTAGCTGAAATGGCTAAAGAATTATTGAACAGCATAGACCAAAACAATATCGCTAGAAGCTACCTAAGGTATGTTAAGAAGATTTTCACTGAAAATATCTATAGGAAGGTTTATGATAGCAAGATGTGTAAATTTGGAAATGACTACGCTTTAGGCCTTAGATGGCTTAGGCACCTTGGGTTCGTGCAAGTATCAACTAACCCTGTCTTAGCTGCAAGAGCTTACGACGATGATCCAGATTTATGGAATAAATTTGCCGAATATGCAAAGAATGTTTTAACTAAGAAATTCCCTGAGTGGTTCAAGGATCCTGAGAAATATGCTGATGATATTACTATGGAGTCTACGAGATTTGCTCTCATGGATAACTTCTACGTGTTTAGAGTCCCATTTATACTTTCTAAGTATCACGATGGTCTTGTAAGCTATCAGCTTAACCCTCTAATAGCTCACGACGTTGAGAAAAGTGTTGAAGCTGCAAGAACCTTTGCAATGTGGTTAGAGGAAGACTTGAAGGTATACGATGAATATCTGTGGTGGGGTTATAACCTACCAGAGAAAGGTAGACCTAATTTAGTTATAAAAGTTGCTGCTGCATATCCAGCTTCTATAGAAATTGCCGAGAAATTAAATGAAATGGGCATAGGTCAAAACATAACTGTTAGTTTTACACTTGCTCAAGAAGTACTAGTAGCATATGGAGCTATGAGGGGTATGGCTAAAGCTATTAAAAAAGGTGTATGGCCTTCACAAACATATGATACCAACATGGGCGGTAGATTAGAAGATCACCTTAGAGAGGAAATAGCTGCGGATCTCCTACTCAAAGGTCTTGAAAAAGTCGCTGAAGATAAAAAGATGGTTATACTAGAGAAATTAGCTAAAGGACTCAAAGTTGATGATACTACATGGGATAAGCTAAAGAGCTCCTCTATAAAGGAGATATCAAAATACCTATGTAGTCACAGGGTACTTGGAAGAGACCTAATTAGAGAACCATATATAGAGGCACTAGCTGAAACAGGCGCCTATGGGTCTAAAGAAGATGTGCTGAAAATGCTTAAACCGCTTGAGACAGCGTTAAAGCTTTCTGGTACCTATGTTGCTCAGCGTGTATATGAGGTTTTGTTTGCCCCATGGAATAGAGAGAAATGGGTAGAACACTTAGTGAAAGAGTTCAATATAACAAGAGAGCAAGCAGAAATAGTACTAGATAGAATTGATCTTCTACCAGCTTCCAAGAGGAAACCTATTGATACGCTATATACATTTGCCTCTAGAAATATGACGAATACCGAATTCCCTGATCACCAGGTGAAGGTTGTTAATGAAGTAATATCAAAGAACATCAAGTTAGACGATTTAGCTGAATCAATATTCCAAGAACTACCAAGGGAATACCTAGAAATACTTATGAAATACGAAGATTTTGTAAAAGCGTATGAAGCTTCACCTGAGGTTGTTGAACTACTAAGAAAAGTAGGTATAAATAGAGACTATGGAACAAGAGGCGTAAGTCCCAAGGATTGGCCAAGCTATGGACCTTGTGCAAAGACTATGGATGAATTCACTAAGAGTTATTTAGCATTTAGAGAAAAAGTTGTCAAATTAATTAAATCCATAGCTTCTTCTACGTAGTAATGTTTAAAAACACTCTTTTAATGTCCTTTAATGTATAAGCAGTATGGTAAGGTGTATGTTATGTCAAAACCAAAGTTGTTCATAACTCGCCAAACATTTGAGGATGTTATAGAGAAATTAAAGAAATACTATGAAGTAGAGGTTTGGGAGAGATATCAACCACCACCATATGAAGTACTCTTAGAAAAAGCTCGAGAATTTGATGCGCTATATACACTACTTACGGATAAAATTGACTGCAACCTCCTTAAACAAGCTAAAAACCTTAGAATAGTTGCACAGATGGCTGTTGGATATGATAACATTGATGTTGCGTGCGCAACATCACTTGGAATCTATGTAACAAACACACCTGGAGTATTAACGGAGGCAACAGCAGAACTTACATGGTCTTTGATACTCTCTGTAGCCAGAAGAATTGTTGAAGCTGATCACTTTGTTAGATGGGGTGAATGGGAACGGCTTAAAACTGCTTGGCATCCATTGATGATGCTGGGCATAGAGCTTAAGGGTAAGGTCTTAGGTGTCATAGGGGCTGGTAGAATAGGATCTAGAGTTGCTGAAATAGGTGCTAAAGGATTTGGAATGAAGGTTATATACTATGATACAAATAGAAATGAATGGTTAGAAAAAGAATTAGGAGCTGAATACCGAGACCTAGACCAACTACTGCAAGAAGCAGATATAGTAACAATTCATGTTCCGCTAACCCCAGCAACATATCATATGATCAACGAGGAGAGACTCAAGAAAATGAAGAAAGGAGTGCTATTAATTAATACTGCTAGAGGTCCTGTAGTAGATACAGAAGCACTTATAAAGGCATTGAAAGAAGGCTGGATAGCTGGGGCAGGGCTTGATGTATTTGAGCAAGAACCTTTACCTGCAAATCATCCGTTAACAGCATTCAAAAATGTTGTGCTTGTGCCTCACATAGGTTCAGCAACCTATGAGACTAGACACGCTATGGCAGAACTAACAGCAGAGAACTTAATAGCTTTCTACGAAGGTAGGGTACCACCTACTCTTGTAAACAAAGATGTAGTAAACATTAGGTCCCCGGGTTTCGGTAAGCGCTAGTAATAAGGACCTAACAGCCATTCATTTCCTATAAATACTTTTTCCACGCCATATTTTCTAAAAATTTCAAAAGCCTTCTTAGCATGATGTATACTTGTTGGTGGTAAATCTCTTAGTAGATGATTTGGGTAAAACGCTAACAAAACAACAGGTATAGATTTATCTATAGACGCTATATACTCCGCCATACCTTGTAGCTCAGTTTCATCGACATAACCAGGTACTAGGAGTATACTTACGACAAGCAATGGTATGTCGGATCTTTTCTTAGCCATACTAGCAACAATTTTTATATTCTCTTTAACTCTTGCAATAGCTTTGAAACCATCTACCCCTGTTAGAGCTTGGTAAATTTGTGGTGAGTAAGCT
>JAWASI010000016.1:0-43209 GCA_038892955.1 Ignisphaera sp. | reverse complement strand
ACACGGGTATCCCCGCCATCTATCCTCAACAACTAATGCTAGTATCCTTACGTTGCCTAGTACATCTCTAGCTAAATAGATTTTATCTACATAGAAATCGGCTCCTAGAACAATGTATGTGTGCTTCGTGATCCTCCCTCTATCAATTCTAAGTACGAGTATCTCTCCTTTATCACTACCTACAGCAATCCTTGTAATAGGAAAACCATCAGTAGCCATACACGTTGGCATACCCGTTATAGGATATAGATCCTCTACTATAGGGTTGACGTAAGGGTTACTGATATCAATTGTGGCAACACCGTAAACACCCCCTATAGATCCTACGACTACAACCCTTGATCTATCGATCATTTTAGCGTACATCGGGGTTACACCAATAGCTGATAAATCGATGTAGTATCCGTATACCCTATCACTAGGACCAACAAATTGGGTATAGACTATACTTGGTACAATTGAAATCGCTAAGATTATGGATAAAAACGTTAACGAGATTACGTATATTCTACGTCTCATCAATGATGCCTTGCCTCGACTGTTCATTTGCATATACCTAATCATAGCATTAATCTAGTAGTTCCGACATATAAATCCTTTGTATGTTTAACTAGAATGTTATTTAAGGATCGATTTTATATACTTCGGTTAATATTAATTAGTTATTGTATCTCGAAAATTATTTAAATTTTCTCCGCGAAATCTTTTAGGTGTATAGAGGGGAATGATAATAGTGAGTAATAAAAGCAAAGATGCTAAGCGTTCAATGAAACTTGGAGGTTTCCTAGGGAAGCTTAAGAAGAACAAGAAAGTGGAGGAGGAGCATTTGGATAACGTTGAGGATGAATCTAAGCAGATACTTACATCGGAATCCCGGTATCTACATAAGCTATATAGCATTAAACCCGGCTACAAGGTTATCGATACTTACCCTATCTACGAGCCTTACGCATATATAAACATCGTTGAAGACCCTGAAGGTAAGCTTATTTACGAAGTACAAGAGGTTTCGCTAACACCAGAGGAAGAAGAGATATACAAAGAGATAAAAGATCATATAGTGTGGGAGTTGAAACCTGTAGTAAAATTAGAGGTTGATGTTGCTAACGAGATAAGGAGGTTAGCTAGGAGGATTATGAAGGAGTTCCAGATAAGGTTCACGAGGACACCGGGGCTTTCGTGGAGTAAGATCATGTACTATATCGATAGGGATATTATAGGCTACGGTATTCTAGACCCCATATTTAAGGATAGGCATATCGAGGATATATCATGCAACGGTCCAAAGAAACCTGTATATGTTTGGCACAGAAAATACGAATCGCTACCAACTAACATAGAGTTCTTGTCCGAGGAGGAACTAGACGAGTATATCCTCAAGCTTACGCATATGGCTGGTAAACACATATCTGTTGCATACCCAATCCTAGACGCTATACTACCCGGGGGGCATAGGCTTGCGGCAACTTTCAGGAAAGAAGTATCAACAGCTGGCTCCACATTCACGATAAGGAAATTCAGCGAATCACCTTTAACGATAGTTGATATGATAAACTACAAAACGATTTCACCGGATATAGCGGCGTACTTCTGGTTGGCTATGGACTACAAGATGACTACGTTGATCCTCGGTGTAACCGGTGCAGGTAAAACATCGACGCTAAACGCTTTAGCAACTCTCCTCAGACCTACCTACAAGATTGTAACCATAGAGGATACACCAGAGCTTAGGCTACCCCACGAGAACTGGGTGCAGCTAGTATCAAGGCCATCGTATATCGGTAGCGGTGTTGGAGAAGTATCGCTGTTTCACTTGGTAAAGCTATCGCTTAGGTATAGGCCGGACGTCATAGTTGTTGGAGAGGTTAGAGGTGAAGAAGCCTACGTGTTGTTCCAAGCTATAGCCACAGGGCACAGCGGTATGACAACTCTCCACGCGGAAAACGTAGACGCAGCTGTAAAGAGGCTTACTTCGCCGCCGATGAATATACCGTCCTCCTACATTCCCTTGGTAAACATAGTCATGGTCATAAGAAGGGTTCAGATAAGAGATGAAGAAGGTAGACCGAGACCAGCTAGAAGAATAACGAATGTCTGGGAAGTAAAAGACTATGAAAACTACTTAGAGATAGCTAAATGGAACCCAGCTGAGGATGCATTCACCATAGATCTCAGCAGAAGCATAGTGGTGGATAGGGTAAGCGAATTAACAGGGTTATCAAGGAATGAGTTGATAGATGAAGTAGAAAAAAGGAAACAAGTTCTAATCTGGTTAGCTAAGAAAGGTTTAAGCGATTATAGATCAGTATCAATGTATGTCTACCGATACTATGTAAAACCTAAGTCTGTTCTAAAAGAGGTTGGGCTAGAGTGAATCTAAGGTTCTTTAAAAGAAAGAAAGAAGAGAAAGAGAAGAAGAAAATAACACAGCCGGCAACGCTTCGAAGACCCGCTAGACGAACTGTTATAACATTCAAGGATGTTTTCACAGCTTTTTCTCTATCATTCTTCGAGTCCCCAGGTAGAGCTCTTGCTAAAATATTCGAGTTCGAAAAGCTATTCTCTAGAGCTGGGCTACACATCCACCCAATTAAGTACGGTGCAGAAACCATAGCCATGGTTTTCCTATCGGTGCTCTTCGTGGTTCTCGGATTTGTAACAACATTGTTTACAGTTAAGCTAAGTATTATCCAGCTTGTGATAGGGGTTATGATATGTGTTATTATACCGATAGTAATGCTTATTATCAGGCTTGCATACCCCTACACAGTCGTAACTTTGAGAAGAATAGAAACAGAGAACGAGCTACCCTTCTTCATGGCCTATGTAGCTACTATGGTTAGAGGAGGCTATAGCCTTGAAAAGGTTATTGAGAGAGTTAGTCAGCTAAAGATATTCAAGGCTATTAGGAGGGAAGCCCAGAGGGTTATCACTAGGGTTAAGATGTTCGGCGACGACCCTATAACAGCGTTAGAGAAGGTGGCATCAGATCACCCAAGCACAAAATTTAGAGATATAATGCTAGGTTACACAACTACCCTGAGAAGCGGCGGAGATGTTTTGCATTACCTAGAGATTAGAACTAGAGAGTTATTCGAAACAAGGATGAACGAGGTTAGGAACATCCTCGGTAGGTTGGCAACATTCCTAGAGCTATACGTTATATTCGGTGTAGTCGTCTCTATAACCTTATTCGTTTTCTTCGTAGTGAACACAGCTATATCAGCTGCACAAATGGCTAGAACACCAGAGGGATTAGCTTCTATAAACATAGACGTTACGTTTCCTGCTTTCTACAACTTCTTTGTTTTACCCCTCATGGGTTTCGCTATAGCATGGGCTATACACTTAAACCAGCCTAGAACACCTATTAGGTACAACGAGGTTTACCTCACCCTCTTCACGTGGCTACCAATATCGGTAGTAGCGTTCATAGCAGTCCTAATAGCTACAGGTGGAACCAATGTACTAAGCGGTGTAATAGGGCCGAAAGAAGTTAAATCCTTTGTTTACGCTATTGCAGCAGCATTTATAACAGTATCTGTACCTCCAGCTATGAGGTATAGATCTATAGTTAAAACGCATAGAGGTTTAGTTAGATCAGTAGCTGATTTCCTGAGGGATGTTAGCGAGATTAGGAAAACTGGGTTAAGCCCAGAGAAATGCATAGTACTTGTATCATCTAGAAACTACAGGAATTTAACACCTGTTGTAGAAAAAGCAGCTGCATCGCTCTCCATCGGGTTCAGCCTTGAGGAAGCGCTTAGGAAAGCGCTTAGAGGAATTAAAGAGTGGTTTGTTATAGCGTCTTTCAGGTTCTTAGCCGATTCAACGCTTGTTGGCGGTGGTTCCCCCGAGGTTATAGATGTACTAGCTAGGTTTACTCAAACGTTGAGCGAGCTCGAGGAGGAGACAAGGAGAAGGATGAGATCCCAGGCGTTTCTACCTTATTTCGGGGCAATACTCTTAGCATCTATACCGATGATAATCCTATACATGCTTCTATCTATAGCCAGGATACCTATAACAGTAGCAACACCGCTAATCGCAGTTCTATCCATAGGAAGTATGGTGAACGCATACATAATGGGGTTAATAGCGGGAAAATCATCCCAATCAACTATGGCAGCCGGGTTTATACACTCAGCAATACTTACAGCAATAACAACAGCAGCTCTAACAATAACATTCACATACATAGGGGTATAACATGAACAGATTCTTCGCCACAGTAATACTATTCGCAGTAGCAGCATCCTTAGCAGCGGCCATCATACCATGGATACTAACAACCTACCACTCAATGATGTGGAAACCAGAAATACTAAGAATAAAAGAGGTAAACATATACCAAAACGAAGAAGAAAACAGCTGGTGGCTAAAAATAGTAGCTGTAAACGAAGGAGAAGGAACAGCAGAAATATACAAAATAGAAATACACGGAATAGAAACCATAGACATAAACCCAGCGAAAACCATTAAACCAGGTGAACAAAAAGAAATACAGATAAAACTAAACAAACAATACACATACGGAACAACCTACACTATAAGGCTATACCTAAAATCAGGATCGCTATACCCCATATTAGAGAAAGTAATTAAATTATAAGCAAAGCACAAAGCTACCGAAATATATAAACACATATCAGCTACTTTAACACCTACACAGTAGCAAACTTTATATACCGTGCACCCCGCTCAATAGATTGGGTGGTGTACACCATATGAAGAACAAGCTATACAAAGGAATTGAGCCCATCATAGCTGTAGTAATACTAGTAGCAATAACCCTTGTAATAGCCATAGGAGTAATAGGATGGATAATGGGCTGGTGGGGAACATTCGGAGCAACAGAAACCCTAAAAATATACCCAGACAGTAAACTCTATACAGACGGTACTGTTAATCTACATGTAGCAAATGAGGGATCAGCATCAGCAGTAATATTCAAAGTAGAAA
This sequence comes from Ignisphaera sp., assembly GCA_038892955.1. Taxonomy (GTDB): domain Archaea; phylum Thermoproteota; class Thermoprotei_A; order Sulfolobales; family Ignisphaeraceae; genus Ignisphaera. The sequence continues at coordinate 38,247 of JAWASI010000016.1, read as the reverse complement.
TAGTAGGAGTAGGTGAGAACACTACTACAGTAACGTTGGCGCCTGGTGAAGAAACAACTATCAACGCATCTGTTAAAGGAGATTTGACACCTGGTGCTAGATATGTTGTTAAGGTTTATACAAAGGCTGGCAACGTCTACAGTATAACCCTAACAGCCGAACAACAACAACAACAATCGGGATCATCATCGGGATCACCATCGGGATCATCATAATCAAGGTAGAATTGTGTCTATAAGGGGTTGGGTTTTTGTATGGTTTGTTTAAAAAGGATATATTTTTATTGATTTTTTTGTTTTAATGTTTTTGTGTTTTCTGGTTGGTTTTGATAGTTTTTCTGTATATCGTGATGAGGTTGTTTATATTGATTGTGGTTTGAGGTATGTTTTTGGTGAAGCTCCTTATCTTTGTAATTTTGAGCATCCTCCTTTTGCTAAGTACTTGATTGGTTTATCGATGTTGTTTGGTTTTTCAAGGTATTTTTATGGGTTGTTGTTTTTTGGTTCTGTTTTTCTTGTTTATGGTTTGTGTAGAAGGTTTGGTTTTTCTTTTGTTGGTTTTCTTTTTGTTTTTCTTCTTGTTTTTGATACTGTTTATTTTAATACTTTTAGGTTTCTTCTTTTGGATCCTGTTGCAGTATTTTTTCTATTCTTGGCATCTATCTTTTCTTTGTTGGTAGATTTAGTTTTTCTGCTATTTCTATGGGTTTAGCTGTTGCATCTAAGTTTAGCTCTATACCTATTTTTATCGGTGTTCTGTGCTACGTTTATCGTTGTAGAAGGTTTAGAGGTGTTTTGGTTTACCTCTTAATTGCTTTAGTTGTTTATCTATTAACTTATGTTGCTGATTTTTCTCTTGGTTTATACGCTGTTGTTAAGCACCACGTTGATATGTTTAGCTATATGTTTTGGAGGCACAGTTTTTCTCTTCCTATAGCTTTGAATGGTTTTCTTAAGCTTTTGACTAGGGTTGAGTTCTGGAGGTATGTTGGCGATATACATATAGTTTTAAGCGGTGTTCCTAATGGTTATAGCGTTGTAAACCAAACGTTCATCCCTATGGATATGGGCTACGTTGTTGTAGGTGTTGGTTTAGGATCCTTTCTATGGTATTTATTGTTCCCTGCTCTTCTCTACTCAACGTACTTGGTTTTAGTTAAGCAAAGCGATTCCCACATAAATGTGTTTGTTTTATTTAGTTGGCTTTCTATACTCAACATAGTAGCAGGACCTATTGATTGGTACTACGCTAACGTTCTTCCTTATCTATACCTGAATCTATGTTTTGTGTTGCAGAGGGTATTTGGGTTATAAGTTTAAGTTTGTAGCAGTTGCTTTAGCTATGGCACAGGTATCTACGTTTTTAGCTACAGCGCTTGGTTTTATACAGTTTAAACTTGTTTTCGTTAAATAGAACTTCTCCTGTAAAGTATATTAGCCTGGTCTTTATTTTATTTGTTGGTGTTGCTTTTGGATATTGTGTGGAGTAGAATGAGTAGCGCTAGCGGTTACAGGGATGGTGTTTACGGTGTATGCTTTGCTGAAGGTAATGTGTACGCTGTTGGTTTTGATGAGCTCCACGGCTATGGTAAGAAAAGGTATAGGATTGAATCTTATAGCGTTAGAGATGGTGTTCCTCTTGCTAAATGGGCTGATGATAAGAGCTACACCATAGCATCTCTAACCTCTTGTGTCTCTGCAAGAAGTCATATATATGCTTTCGGTGCTTCGGAGAGATTCTGGAGTATACTTGAGTTTGATAAAGATTTAAACTTAGTTAAAAGAGTTGATATAGATAAACCCTACTTAGTGCCTTTCTCAGCTGTAGCTCTTGATAGGTATATCTATGTTGTTGGAACAACTCTTACCTCGGAGGGTTCTACAGCTATGTATGTAGCTAGGGTGGTAATCGATACTCTTTCGATGGATAAGAGTTTTTCAACGGATAGAGAGGGGAGGGGAGCGGGAGCCTACGCTGTAACCTACAACAAAATCGCTAACAGGGTTGTAGTAGGTGGATTCGATAGAAGCGAAGGGGCTATGAACTGGCTCTTAACCTTCTTAACCAGGGATCTAGAGCTCATAAAAATTGTTAGACCGGATGTCAAGGGGTCTATAACCGGTTTAGCCGTTAACCCAGAGGGCTCTATCTATGCTGTTAGTAGAGATGTTGTAGCGAAATTCGGTAGAGAAGGTGAACTAATAATATCTACAACATCGGTTCCAGGGGTAAAGGTCTACTCATCTCAGGATCCCTCTACGCCTATAGGTGTAAACGCTGTTGTTATAGCGGATAACAACGCATACGTACTATCAAGCGATAGGCTATCCATAGTAGATTCAACTAGGCTTTCCAGAGGACCTCAGATCCTCACAACGTTTATTGGATCTATGGATTCGGACAACGACAAGGTATATGTTGCGCTAACACAGGTTGTTACAAAAGATGACTGGAATTGGACTATAGTAGCTCTAAGGCCTAGGATTAGAAGGTTTATGATTTTCAGAAGATAAGGATAAATTGTATTAAATGCATTTGTTGTAGTTTTACTACTATATTTATAGCGACGCTAACTAGGTTATTCTTAACATAGCTAACATGTATTCAAAAATGAAAATTGTAACTATGTTGTTACTATCAAAAGGTACTGATATCTAGCGATAACTATAGCTTTCGTGTAATTGGGGCTAGCTATTTAAAACCTATTTAAGATATTGTTATTGGATTCTCTTTATTTTAGGTTTGGTGTTGTCATAGAAATGTTGTAAAAGGAGAATTTATGCAATGTGTTTCATCTTTAGCTCTAATGCTTTGATTATTATTTCGACTACTTCTTCTGGTTTAAATATCTCTGTGTTTATAATTAAATCGAAGTCGGTATAATTATCTACGTCTATCCCGTAATATATTCTGTATCTATTTTTCTCTATTTCTTCTCTTGTTTGTGTTTCTCTAATAACTTCTTCCAAGTTTTTTCCATCTCTTTCAGCAAGTCTTCTATATCTTACCTCTGGGCTTGCTATAACAGCTACTCTTAAGTGAGCAACGTTTTTTAATAGCCATGGAGCGGCGTGCCCGTCTATGACTATACCCCCTTTTTTGGCTTCCTCTAACGCCATAGAATCTAGGTAGCGATCTATAGAGGGATCTTGTTGAGCTATTCTACTAAGTTCTTCTATTGTAATCCCTTTCTCTTGTGCTATTTTTCTAAAGAAGTAGCCTACGGATAGATGCCTAAGGCCTAGTTTTTGTGAAAGAAGTTTAGCTATAGTTGTTTTACCGCTTCCTGCGGGACCGCCAATAGCTATTACAGCTTTTTTTATGTTTAAATCCATATATTTAAAACCTAGGGGTTAGAGCTAGGTTGATGTACCTAAGCTTGTTTAGCTTTGTGGTGTTGTTAGTTGTAGTGTTTGAGTTGAGCTGATGGCAGTAGATATAAGTTTTCCTCTGACCACCCTTTTAAGGACTACCTTTAAGCACCTTGGGCAAAGAACACCGCCATAAATTCTCTCAGGTCTTTTGGCTGTTTTAGGTAAGCTTTTTCTTTCGGTTTCTTTTATAGGTACACCTGCCAGTATATTACCGCATCTACTGCATTTCATGGGGGTATTTTTCCTACGTTCATAGTGTAGAGCTGTTCTTCCACTTGGTGTTCTTCTGTAGATTCTTTTGTAGGATCTAGACCTATGCCCAGGCTTAGCCATGGCTTTCGCCTTCTAGTTGTATTGGTTTCATTGGTTAGGTTAAAAGCTTTGCAAGTCTTTGATTTATTATGTCCCTAGGTATTTCTTTGTGTAGTAGGAGTATAGAGGTAGGTAGAGTAGAAATACGAGGAAGAAGAGCCAAGTAACCTGCATATAGCATCCTCTGTTTTCTGGAAACTGTATAGGTATTGGAGCTATACAGTATCTATTTAAGCGGATAGTCAAGGGATTTTCGTAGGGAAATAATGTTGAGGTTATAATGGTGTATATAACTATGGATACTAAGAACGTAAGCATTGGCATGAAGAATTGATACATTGTTAGCTTAAAAACTTTTCCTCGAATGCGTTTAACTTGGGTAGAAGCTATCTCAAGTTTTTTCTTGCTTACATGAGCTTTTCTAAGGCTTCGATCTACTGTACTACTCATTTTTACGCTATACTTCTTTAGTATCCTAATCATCTCGTAGAGGGTTAAACTATTCAATGAAAAAGCTATTGATAGCGCTAAAACTATGAAGGCTTTGGTCAAGGGTCACTCTCCTATGAATTTCTTTAACAATGGGTACATCTCCAACGTTCTTTCGTAGGCTAGGATCTGGTAGAAGTTGTACAGTATGCCGACGGCTAGCAATAGCCCTGTACCTGAGCCAAAGGTTCCAAGTAGATCTCCTGCTAACGCTATTACTGCTACAGCTATAGAGCTAAATATAGTTAATGGGTATATGTATCTAGCTAGATAACTGCTCAATATCTTTGATGATCTTCTCATGCCTGGGATGTTTAAGTCTGATCTAACTAGGTTTTCGGCTTGAGCCTCTGGATTTAAACCTGCTATCTCTACCCAGAGTATGCCGAAGCCTATGCATAATGACATGAATAAAGCTATATACCCTAATGTTGGTAATGGGTTGTAAACAATTCTAGCTAGGCTTGGCGATGAAAGGAATAATCTGATAGCCGATGCATCTACCCTAAGGTATGTTTCGAGAAGATTTAGGACTAGAACAATGTCTGAGATAAGTATAGCTGCTAAGAGTACAGGTATGTTTGTGACATACATTAGCTGAAGCGGTACCCTAGTCCTTATGCCTCCGTAGCGCGCAAGTGTTATAGGTATGTTTATGTGTGCAACACTTAGGTAAGTTATCACAGCTATCATAACTATTGTTGCTACCAAGCCTGTTAAAGATGGTAGCCCTCTGAACAGCCTACCCACAAACATATCATGTAAGTTTACGTTTCCATTACTTATCGAATTAATCATATAAGGTATAAGCCCCAGGGGCTCGGGGATATCCTCTGATACTGGGTGTACAGCTAGGAGTTCTGCGAAGAACCTCTGAGCTACACCTATGAGTATAAATAAGCTTACACCACTACCCAACCCCCAGCCTTTCTGAAGCGCTTCATCGAGGGTTATTATCAGGATAGCGCCCCACATAAGCTGGAGAAACACTATAGCCTTAATCCACAGAGGCTTTATATGAGGAATATACCAGTACACACCACTTATAACGAAACCTGCTGCTTCTACTGCGGCCAATATTATAGCTAAGCCTTTCGTTGCTAGTGTAAACTTAGACCTATCCTCTGGGTTCGATAGATCTAGATTTAGTATCTTAGCTCCAACGAGTATCTGAAGTATTAACCCACCTGTAACAATAGGTCCTATACCTAGTTGAGCTAGTGTACCGGAGCTCATAGCCAATACTATGCTCACTATAGGCGAAAGCTGTGTTAACCCAGCGCGATCTATGCCGTAGAGAGGTGTTGCAGATAAAAGTATAAACGATATAGCGGCTAGTATCGTATACAGTATTCTCCTACCTAGGCTAGGTCTTCTAATAGGCTTAGGCGCTGAAGGCACTACTTGTCCTATTTTAGCTAGTACCCCAATGAAATCCAATACCAGCACCTACACAGTATGCATTTAGGAAAAAGCTTAAAAACACTCTATAACTCAATCGCCAACCCTAAGGTTAGCCGGGCCTATTCATTGTATATAGATAGATGCAAAAATAGCAAAACTAAAAAACTCTAATTAAATAACGTAAACTAGAGAAGCCGGGTCGTCTAGCGGCCAAGGATGCGGGGCTCTGGCCCCCGTGACCGGGGTTCGAATCCCCGCCCGGCTACCACAATATAACTACCTATGGTCTGCCGTCTAGGTAGTGATGAACAGAGGGTCTTTTGATAGGTGAAGAAAGCCGGAAATGCTGAGCTGCTTCCCCACCTAGTTCATCACAGATTTTCTCTTTAACCTTTTTTATTATCCGAGATAATCTCGGGGTTTTGTTGAATAGAAGTACAACACCGGTTTTACCTATAACCAAGCTTAGGCGTCTTTCAGCTGATGTTGAGAATATATGTAGCTTTGAACTAGAAAGGTATAGAATTGGGGAGACCGAGGTAATTATATGTATAGATAAGCAGGGTACCCCAAGGTATTTAATCCAGGAACCGGTAGTAGACGATAGCTGTAAGTTAATATACTCGAAGATTATGGATTCTCTCTATACATCTCTACTTGATTTATCTTCAGAAGAAGACTTAGAGAAAGCTGTAAACATTGTTGTTGTAGACCTAGGTATAGAGGAGGAGTTCAATAGTTGTCGCAACGCGCTTATGTACTACGTGAAGAGGGATTCCTTTGGATTTGGGCTCCTAGATGTTGTTCTAAGGGATTACAACGTAGAGGATATAGAGCTATGCGATTGGAGAAAACCAGTAACAGTAGTTCACAGGGTATATCTAGCATTCGAAGCTCTTACAACGAATATTGTTTTTGAAAGTGATGAGGATGCAAGAAACTATGTCGAGAGGTTATCCCTTAGAGGTGGTAGAAGTATATCGTTAGCAAAACCAGAGATACACGCTGTACTATCTGAAAACCTGCGATTAGCGGCAACATTGGGTAGTACTGTTAGTAGAGGACCTACTTTTAACATTAGGAGGTTGCCGGAGATACCAATAGATGTAGCAACTCTAATAAAGAGAAAAGTTATACCGGCCCATGTAGCTGCTTTAACTTGGCTTATCAATGACGCAAAGCTCTTCTACGCTATTGTTGGTGGAAGTGGCTCAGGTAAAACAACACTTCTAAACGCATTACTCCAATTATCTAACCCAAGCTGGAAGATAGTAGTTGTGCAGGACGTTATGGAGATAAAGCTACCTTCGAGACCTAGATTCGTACAGTTCTTCGGAGAAAGTTCTGAGGATATACTACAGAGATGTTTTACTGCTCTAAGGTATAGACCAGATATACTTGTCGTTGGGGAGGTTAGGGGTAAAGAAATAACGGCGCTTGTAAGAGCTGTAGCCTCGGGATCTGGATCTTCGACAACATTTCATGCATCTACACCTGAAGAATACGAAATGGCTATAAGAAACCTACTCCCAAGAGATTTATACACCATGTTATCGCTTAACACAGCTTTATTAATCTTTATAGCTCGTGTACGTTTTGGTAAAAATCTTGAGAGAAAAGTTTGGAGAGTTTACGAAAGAGTAGCTGATGAATGGAGAGAAATATATGGTGTTGAAATAGACAACGTTTACAAAAGCTACACAGTTAAAAGGCTTAGCAGAAGATTACTCCTAGACGATCTAGAAGCCGAACTTGAACATAGAGCTAAACTCTTGGAATCGGCTGAACAAGGTTATGAATCTGTAGAAAACCTTATGAAAAAGTTCTACAAAGCTTATTGAGATTCTGATTGAGAGCCTCTCTTCCTACCAGTTCTCTTAGCAGATATATGACCTACCTTACGACCTGGCGGCATGGTTCTTGATATAGTCGTAGGTTTTGATTCGCTTTGGTGTGAACCACCTCCATGGGGATGCTCAACAGCATTCATAGCAACACCTCTTACCCTAGGCCATTTCCTTGCCTTAGGCTTCCACTTATGATAAGCATTACCAGCTTTAAGTAGAGGCTTCTCAAGTCTCCCACCACCAGCTACAACACCTATGGTAGCCCTACAGTCTATAAGTAATTGCTTCTGTTTACCACTAGGTAGAACCACTATAGCATACGTAGATGTTTTACCTATTAGTATAGCGTAAGATCCTCCAGATCTAACAAGCTTACCTCCATCACCTGGTCTTGCTTCGATATTGCATATCTTGGCCCCTTCTGGTATATTCTTAAGCGGTACTATGTTCCCCAGAGAAGGGGATGCATTAGGTCCTATCTCTATTATTTGTCCAACTCTAAGACCTTCGACAGCTACATTGTATATCTCTTTACCATTCTCAAGTTTTATAATAGCTATTGGTGTGCTACGACCTGGTTCATGTAGGATATCTACTACTATACCCCTTATGGTGTCAGCTGTCGGTGTAGGGTATTTAATAGGGGCTATCCTCTGATGACCAGGGCTTCTAAATGTTGGCGATCCGCGCCCTATTCTTTGGGCATATATCCTCTTACCCATACCATATCACCTACTTAAGGGCAACAAAGAGGGTACTTCTAGTAGCCTTAAGACCTGGTTCGCCGTGCCTAACTTGTTTTGTTGTTGGTGCGAATTCCCCTAGGTAGTGACCTATCATTTCTGGTGTTATCTTTGTTGTTACATATTCTTTGCCGTTATGGATAGAGATCTTTAAGCCTACCATTATAGGTAGAACAACCATATCTCTTACATGTGTCTTAATAACAACTTCTTTGCATTCATTTAAAAGTTTCTGCCTAGCTTCAATGACTTTCTCTAGCAACTTCCTCTGGGCAGGGGTAAATCCCCTAAGTAGGCTTCTTCTAGCTCGGGCTGGTAGAATTTTGACTAACTCGTCCATGGACATTTCAAGTAACTCCTTAAGAGTCTTACCTCTATACCTAAACTTCTGCCACTCTGCCGGTATTTCCCAGCAAAATTGTTGTCTTTGTTGTATGCTCATCCTAATTAAACCTCCGGCTATACAACATTAGCTCAAAGGTTTATAAGCGAATATTAGCGTGTTAACCTCTCAAGAATATCTAATGCATTAAACTCTGGGGCTAGCCTTACATACGCTTTCTTATATCCATCTCTATCAACTAATGTATTAATCTTTACAACTTTAACATTGTATAATTTTTCAACAGCATCCTTAATCTGCTGCTTATTAACTTCACGGCGAACCTTAAGCACTATACAATTTTGTTTTTCAGCTAATCGGTATGCCTTCTCTGTTGCAATAACATTTACAATAATAGATGCCAAGTCGATCTCCCGAGTCACGCCTTCTCCACCTGATATATCTCTCCTATCATCTCTAACGCTTTAAGTGAAATTACGCTAAGTCTACCGGGTAAACCCCCTGGGGCTAGCTTTAATATATTTAGTGTTGTTGGTGTTAAGTAGTCTACTCCAGGTAAATTCCGAAGAGCTTTAACTAGCGGTATTTCGTTACTAGAAACTATGAACAGTAAACTTTTTGGCTCAACATATTTTCTTCCACGTCTTTTACCTTTACCAGCTCTTATACGTATCCTATCTTTTGCTTTCTCAACGTTTATCCAGAGACCGGTTTTAACTAAGAATGATCTAAGCTCTTTCGTTGTGCTTAAGTTTTCAACACTATTAACGACTATTATTGGCAACCCTACTATTGATGATGGAATGGTATAGCTTCTATTCATAACAAAGTACCTGTTAGCTAAAGCCGAGATAGCTGAAGCAATAGCCAAGCGCATTTCTTTACGATTTATCTCCTCATGAATTCTCTTAAGAGGTGTTGGCGCGAACTGTCTTCTTCCGCCTTTTACATTAGGTGCGAAAACAGCTCTGCCATTATCTAACCTAGGCAATCGTGCAAGCCCATAGCCTATACCCCACGATTCGCCAACACGTCTCTTGCCAGCGAGAGGATCTCTACCTTTTGGCTGTATCCTCGCGGTTATAGCTGAGTGAACAGCTCTTCTTATAAGATCAATTCTAACTGGTAAACTAAACACTAAGGGTAACTCAACTCTATCTACAATATTACCGTCTAGGTCTACAAGTGTCCCAAACTTCTTTTCTAATGGGTAGGCAATGGATATCTTAACCATGTCATAGCTCACCCTGAGATTTTACTATCTAAACTAATGTATCTAATAACTGGGGGATTTTGTGGAACCCATTTAGGTGGTCTAATAGGCCATCTCAGGATTATAGGTCTTTTAGCTGGGCCCATGACGCTTCCATGGAGCATTACATACCATGTGCGTACTATACCGTAGTGGGGCCATCCACCCTTAGGAGTAATACCTTCGCCGTTCTGGCCTATAGCAAGGATTCTCTTATTGTAATCAGTTCTTCTGTGGAACCCCATTTGACCTGCTTGTGGAACTTCAGACATAGCACCAATCGTTGGGCTTCTACTACCTATTCTTCTACTACCTTTTCTATGTTTATGCCACTTAGGGAGTTCTTTAACACCAAACCTCTTTATAACACCTTGGAATCCTTTACCTTTGGTAACACCTAAAACATCAACAAATTGTCCGGGGGAAAACACAGCATCTACTGTAACTGTTTTACCTAAGAGTTTGATGGCGTAATCAACTATTTTTTCGATAGAAGTTCCCCCACCTATCTTTACTTCGAGAAGATCTGGTTTTTTCTTGCTTAACCCTCCAGCAAGTTTAGGCATAGACCCTATTATAACGCTGACTCTAGCTATTTTGTCTAAGTTCTCCTTTATCATCTGTATACGTTTATCAATATCCCCTACATGTCTATACGTTGAGCAAGATCTCCATAACTCGAGGTCTTCTGGAGGCTCAACCCATACATCGATAAATGTTTGAAGAGAACCCCAGCTATTGTATGTGTATGTTCTAAGCGCGATAGGAACCACGGGTGGGGTCTCTACTATTGTTACAGGTACTACAATCTCCTTACCTTCAGTAATACTACCAGGCCTATCATCAACCACTACAGCGTGTGTCATCCCTACCTTATAGCCTAAAAATGCTAAAAGCTTAGGTGTATCATTGCTGATTTCAGGCCAACTTTTTATCCTAGGTATTATACTACTTGCTCTCTTACGCGGTCTTACCCCTAGGCTACCTCTTCTTGGTGCACTAGTTTTTCTATGTGCCATACCTTTAACACACCGTACTACTACTAGGGTTTATTGTTCAACCTATATATTTGTAAGCTTTAAAGTTTGCTTGAATCTACTACTACACCAACTTATTTTTTAGCTTTTTTCTGTTGTTGTGATGATGTCGATTTGCTTGAACTACTTATACTTTCTTTAATTATGAATAATGATGTTTTTTGTCTACCACCCATAGACGTTTACCTTGATATTCACTTTATTCGCTAAATACAATGGTTCGGCAACTTAATAAACTCTATCAAAATTTAGCTAAATGTGGTAAAGCATAAAGCGATGTGAGTAAGTTTATGTGATGACTCTACCGAAACCTGATGCAATATGATGAATTTGCCGAGTGCTGATGAAAATCTTTAAATTGTAGCATTGCCCCATAGTTTTAGTTATATAGTTTTAGTGAGGATAGACACCATGAGTACAATTAGGCAAGGGGATTCAAAGAGACAAAGATACATAAATGTATTTGTTTTAGTAGGTAGAGAAGATGATATTAACTTAGTTATAAAGATTGTAGAAGATATATGTTTTGAATACGGGTGTAGGTATGATCTTAAGAGAAGTTTTCTCGGAAACTTATTCTATATAAGAATTTATTGTCAACAAATATCTTTAGAGGATATAAAGAAAAAAGTAGATTATGCGCTTAACAAATTCGTTGACAAAATATCGTGGATGAAATCTGAAATTATCGATGTCAAGTAGAATATTTAAATTAAACATAAAACCTTCAAAACATCATGTATCAACGTATTTTTTCGTGAATATGTATGAAATGAGGGGCATAGTCGCAAGTAAAATAATGTCTAGTATACGTAGCTCTTTTGTGTTCTTTACTACAATAAATAAGTAAATAATGAAAACAAGCATGTTAAATATCACAATCATAATTTTGGTACGCGATGAACCAAAGAGGCTCATGGTATCAACCTTAGCTGTCTTGTACCACCTAGTAACCTTGATAAACCATATGTTATCGATAGAAGTAATGATACAAATATTATAGATGAAGTTATTTCGAGGTATACTGTAGCTGCTAAATAATCAATGAATTGATTGAATGATACATCTTGTTGAAGTATTTTCCCCGGGTATAAGTTATTAGTTGAGGGCTCTAAATTTTCGGAGGATTTGAGGGAATATTCGAGATATATTGTGTGGTACCCGCTTGGAGTAGGTATAGTGTACGTGGCTCCGGATACGCTGTACCACATCCATTCATATGCTTTATATTTGTTGGGGTTTTCTAGGTTTGTAGAATCTAGGTATATTTTTGTTATTGAGTACGTGTTTACAGCTGAAATATAAAGCGTTGTTTCAACGTCTGTGTATAGCGTAATTGATATATGGCTACTGTTTAGGTTGATGCTTTCAACGTTAGTTGGTGGAGGATGTATATGTATTGCTAAGCCATTACTATAGTGTAGAAGCCCTTTTACCTCAATATTTATTTCGCAAAAATGTTCAAGAAATCTTTTTACACATACATTTGATAGTATAACGTTAGATACATTTGTATAGAATCTATGTCCTGCAACATCAAAATATATGGTGGCGGATTTGTCCATGTACTTCCTAGGAATTAAGACTAAAGCTCTACCCCCAGGCTCAAGTTTTGCAGGACCTATGTACTCATCTCCAACTTTAATACCTACATAACCATCGGTTATACTATAACCTAAGAAGTTTTGCACATTCCCATAGATTATGGTTAAGTCTAAAGCTGATCTAGGTAATGGTGATGATATTATGATAGAGAACTGCGGGTATAGGGGTAGACCTACATAGAATACTATAGCAAAAGATAAAAGAAATGCTCCCGCATTTCTTGCAATTCTAAACGGTATCGCCATCAATGCTATACCGAACGAAGATAACGTTACAACACCGAAGTATATCAGTAAACTCAGGAAGTATATTAAGATTAAGAAGTATAGTGAAGCAGTAAGTATATTCAGCCCAGCTGATATCACTTTTGAGACACCTGGTAATAATTTAGAGATGGTGCTAGAGATTGAGCTTACAAAGATTATAGTAGTAGATCTAATCATCAATAGCCCTTTGACTGTGGTTAAAAAGGTATTCCAATCACTTCCTAGAATTCGTCCTATGTAATCTGCAAAATCGATTATAAGCTCCATACACGAGGCGATTACAGCAGTAAAGAACGCATCGTTTATTAGTCTAGGCCCCCATTTTTTTAATCCTGCGATAGGTATTGGTAATGAATAGATAAGAACACCTAAATAAAATGTTAATATGGTGAGGTAGAAGGCTATTATTAGGAAGGTCACGATTATCTCGCCCAAAAATATGTAAATCAATTACTATGATATTCTATGGTAACTGTGGTACAGGTGGTTGGGGAAGAGAGTTTCCAAGGGCTGTAGATATATAGGATATTAGCCAAAATATCGAGGTACCTATAGCAACCCAAAAAGCGCCCCATACAGCATCCTCTATTAATCCCTGTCCCACTCTCCTAATTTTACCTGAAGGTATAGGAGATCCCTTTATAGCCCAGCCTATAACCCATGTTAATAGGAATAGTAGCCAAGACACTATAACAATTTTATTTATTAAATCTTTTACCAATGCGATTATATCCATTGTTCCCTACTGAGTTTAGCAGTATATAAAAAGTATTAAGTACTAATTTGGTGCGTGAATACTTTCCATGATAAATTGTGCAGAAATGTTTACATTATTTCTTCCAATACTTTGAGGTCCTCAAGAATACCTTTTCTTGTTCTACAATGTTTAAGATTAGCGAGTCTAAATCAACTGATTTTGCTATCAAACGCTTTGCCGTTTCAATACCTACACCTATGCCTTGTAAAGCTATAACACCCGCCATACCGTGGCTCATGATGAAATCCGTCAGCTTCCTATGTTTCTCTAAAACTTCTTTTTCTAGAGATAATAGCTTTAATTTATGGTCAACTCTTTGTTTAATCTTATTCAAAGTTTTCCTAAGTAAGAGCATCTCTTCTTCGCTTTCAATTATTGTTACAGCCCTTGATTTACATCGAGGGCACTCAATAAAGCATGAGAAAACATTTTCGCACTTTGAGATCTTCTGTAATATCGTAAAGTCCCATACGTAGTAACATGATGTGCAAAAAACTTTTACCTTTCTATCAAGTAATCTACGCTTCGTTATTTCGATTAAAACGTCTTTAGGTATTAAGGATTGTTTAACTAATGTTCTCAACATACCTAACGATGATATCTCCTCTAGATATGGAGAAGCTCTTTGATATATAAACACCTTTACCTTTAATCTACCATTAGCCAAATTATGTAGATATCTTAGCATTTCATCAATATCTATCTTCTCGGTATAGAGCTCTCTAAGCGTTTCATCTACTAGAATATCTATATTCATTAAACCTTCTACAATCCTTTTTATCTCTTTTGCCTCAACATTTTTACTTATAACGCCAAATTTTTTAGCTACCGCTATTAAACGGTGCTTAAAGATAGAGGTATTTTTAATCTCATACTCAATTATTTCTTTAACTCGCTCTGGATAATAAGCTAAATTTTTAAGTTTCTCAATTAATTTCTTTATGCCGTCCTTATCCATCATAGTGTTGATTAGGAGGACTGTACCTAGCTGATGCGATTTATACGCTGAAGAAACTCCAAGAGTATTTCTCACTATATAGTCCACGAGAAGTGAAAAAGCTTCAGACGCTTTGGAGCCTAGACACGTATAGAAAGCCATTATCGTTTTACCTTCGCTGCTTAGTCGATTTACTTCAACGACGAGAGAATTATCGCTTGGATATATTCTGCACAGCTTTTCTACGTTATCTATAAGGAATTGCTTCGTAATTTCGTTGAGCTTGTATTCGTTGAATAAATTATCGAGACATACGTTATTTCTACAATTGCAAAAACGTCTAATGAATGCGCATACCTCTCGAGCAACGTTTCTATATACAGGAATTAATTCTCCAACCCATCTAGGTAAAACAGCTAAGTCGGAGGATTCTATTGGAGCTACTAAAACCTCTCTTTTTTCAATATCTACGTTGACTACTTTCCACAATTTACCTGCTAAGACAACAACATCGTCTTCGTTGCATGAGAGTGCGAACTCTTCATCTAAAAGTCCTAGGGTTCTTCCGTCTAGGATAGACTTCGTAATATAATGAACTGTATCTGGTATCATGTTTGTTGTTAAATAGTATATTAGTCCTTTTTTATTAGGTCTACATATATCATTGTCACATTTTATTAGACCTAAAGTTTTCAAGAACTCGACAATTTTTTCAAACTTAGACAAAGTCAAAGTATTAAATGGTGTAGTATGTGAAATAATACGTAGGATCTCATTTGTTGGTGTTTCTCCTCGTTCAAGGATTATCCCTATTATCTGGTGTGCTAAAACATCTAGGGGCTCATCATGGGTTTTAATCGGCTCTAAAAACCCTTGAGTAGCTCTTCTGGCTATTATTAGAGATTCGAGAAGTTCTATTACTAGAGGAGGTACTACTATAATTCCTTTAGATACAACATGCTCTCTATGACCTGCTCTTCCAACTCGTTGTATTAACTTTAATGCTTGCCTAGGAGATAGGTATTGTATAACTAAATCTATACCCCCAATATCGATCCCTAGTTCTAAACTCGATGTAGCGATCACAACTTGTGTATCCCCTTTCTTAAACATAGCTTCCACGACTTCCCTGATATCTCTAGATAGAGAACCGTGGTGAAGCGCTATATTTTTGTCTAAGCATTTAGCAAGATTAAAGCCTAGTTCTTCTGCAGAAGTTCTAGTATTAGCGAATACTAAAATTTGTCTTTCGTATTCAGTAGAACCTATTTCTCTACAAATATAATTATATACACGTTCTACATCAAATACGCCGTTCTTATATTCTTTATCTGCTATTATCACGTCAACAGAGTACTTCTTTAAACCTTTAGCATAAGCAATATCATACCTTCTACCAGCAAAGAAATAGTTAGCTACGGTATCAACGTCTCCTATAGGCGATGAAATTAAGATTCTACGAGCATGTCTATTAATTATAGAGTCTAGTCTTTCTAATGCTACAGCAAGTTCTGCTCCACGTTCGCTTGATACAATGTCTTGAACCTCGTCCACAATAACTGCGTATAGCGATTTGAGTTCTCTCCTAATATCTTCTTTAACTAATACAATCTGCAGACTTTCAGGTGTAGTTATAAGTATATCAGGTGGTGAACGTAGAATTCGTTTCCTAGAACTTGGTGGAGTATCGCCGTGCCATACATCAGTCTTTAAGCTAAAATATTGAGCGATTTTACTAACTCTGTTGTAAATATCACGATTTAATGCTCTAAGCGGAGTTATGTACAGAACTTTAATACCTTGTTTCGATGCTATGGGATTCTTAGCTAACTTATACAACAGAGGCATAATAACTGCTTCAGTTTTTCCGCTACCAGTAGGAGCTGCAATAATTACGTCAAGGTCGTGTTGAATTATTTTAGGTATAGCTATTTTTTGAATCATAGTAAAAGCGTTGTATCCCATTTTATGAAGTAATGATGTAAAGTCTTCGGGTATTCCCTCTGGTATTATGTTAACCTCTGTCATAATGTTTAATGGCCTTTAATAATTTCCTGTGCTACTATATCACATATTGTGTAAACATAAATTTACTTAGCTTAAATATTTTGATGTTGTATTTAATACGAATATGTGTAACCCAAGGTTGTACAACTATATTCAAGGAATACACTAATAACTTAGTTAAGCGATATAAGTATTGCTTGGGCATGAGGATGAGAAGAAAAAGATACGATACAATAATTCAACTCTATCCCATAGTTTATGGAGCTCTTATTTTATTCGGGATAAATATGGTGTGCAAAGGAAGCTGCTCTATCTTCTCGCTAAATTTGCCGCGCACTTTCATTATCTCTAGATTTCTTACTTTAACTTCGCAGCTCATCAGCAACTTTCATCTAGTGTTGTTATTAATCGTGCTAATGTTATTGGAAATTCTTCGAACCATGTTTTTAGGTGAAAAGATCGTGTTATTGTTCGAAGCATTATTGTTATTTCTCTATAGCTGGAGTATAGAAATAACTCTAGTATACCTCTTTATTTCGTATGTAGGTATAAAGATTTTGCAGAACTTTGTTTCTGAGATAAAAACTCTAAGAACTGGTTCTCCCTGTTGTACTCCAGGTACAATATTAGATATTGATACTAACAATATCTTGATCAGCGTAATACCAATGGTTTTAGGCGTATGCATTCTTATGCATGTAATTTACTCATATTTTCTGTATGTCAGTATATTATCTATGTTGGCATACCTAGTAATAGTGACATCTACAGTCTTCATAGCATTAAATGAATGTAAGAGCAATTTACTTATTCATAGTGTTCTAGCGGCTATACCACCCTTTGGCATAATAACCTTAATTCACGACATAATTATGTTTAAAAGAATATCTACACGAATTGAATAGAATAACAAAACCATATTTGTTGTAAAAAGAATAACCTAGATATTATCTGACGTCTAGGTTTAATGTGATGTTTACGGCATCATAAAAATATAAGGTTGTAGATAGAGTGATTTAAGAAAATTCGTAGGTAAAAGTTTTAGTAGGTTGGAAATACATGGTTGACGAAGAGGTTGTAAGTGAGGTTGCCGAAGAAGAAGCAAGTATCGAAAGTGTTGAGGAAGAGTATTTTGGAGAAGACGTCGAGGTAGAAGGTCTAAGTATATCAGATGTAGAGTTGTTTCTTTCTAGGGCTGAAATTTGGGATAATCTACTCCAAAACAGGATCTCTATTAATGAAGCTAAAAGTGTTATGGCATCATTAGGTATTCCACACATAGAGGAAACAAAACCTTCTACTAAACGTTCACGGAAGAAGAAATCTAGCTAGTTTTCCTTTACCTCAATATTATTTCTTTTCAATATGTCTAATACTTCTTCTAGACTTATAGATTTATCGAATATAATCTCCACAAACTTATTACCGTCACGTTTAAGAAGTTTTATCTTGTCTATTAGAACACGTTTCTTAAGTATATCGCCCACGTCTTTCCTAGGAGTTAAGTACTCCTTGAATTTTCTCCTCATTAAATCGTAGAATGTTTCGAAATGCTCTATCATACGTATAGCATCTTTAACATCTTCCCCTCCTCTCCCTAAACCAGCACATAGTATGTTTATGATGTTAACGGCTTTTTCGGCGGGTACCTCTATAGCTACATAGTTCCCAATTGTTTTAAATAACCTAACTTTTATTGTCATGATCATCGCCTCGGAATTCATAATGTACTAAGTTTATGCTTCAGGTTATATCTACGTTGTATAGCTTAAATAATTATATCTAATCTCAAGAGCTATATTTAGAGAATTATTGAGATCTTGGCCAAATATTTTACCGTATTACGAATTGTAACGATTTTAAATTTTGTAAAGAATAAAAGTAATACGCAGGTGACTAGATGAGCGTTAGAGCTGTATACCCTACAGGAATTATTTTTAAGAAAGTCGTATCTGCTCTAAAAGGAGTTGTAGATCAAGTACCTTTAGCATTTGACGAATCAGGTATGGTAATAGAAACCTTGAGTCCAGATAAAGTAACAATGATATTATTCGAAATACCATCTACAAACTTTGAAGAATATACGGTTACGCAAACTGTAAACATTGTTACTGATAGAGATGAATTTATGAAAGCGTTTAGACGTGCCACAAAACGTGATAAAGTTATATTTGAGTACTACGAGGGATCTAGAGAACTTAAGGTAAAAATATTTAACATAAGGTCTAATGTCGAAAAGGAAGTCAACATAGCGTTAAGCGAAGTAGGGTTTGAACGTCTTGGCGGTTTGGAGATAACTTATGAAGTACAAGCATCGTTACCTACATCGGAACTTGCAGAAATTGTTAAGGATGCAGCCCTTGTAGGTGACGAAATAACGTTTATATATTCATCTGAGTTGAATGCAATAAAAATATCGGCGTACAGCGAGCTTGCAGAATATTCAACTCTTCTAAAGCAGTTTCAGCCTCTAACATACCTTGAAGCTTCGATAAGCAGTGTTATAGTTAAATATGGTGTTGATCACCTTAAGTCGTTGGTCAAGCTCCTTGATTTAGCAGATGACTGCACCATAGCTTTTGGTCCCGATAAACCACTGAAAATATCTCTAGCAACAGCAGGTGGTGGAAAGATAACTACCTGGGTAGCACCAAGAGGTTAAACAAAGCGTATTAATGGTATAATTTATTTTGGTGTAGTAATGTGGTGTTTACGGAGGTAATTAAGGTCGACGCTAAGGGCAGAATAACAATACCTGCTTATGTTAGACTTCTCCTAGATGTTAATGAAGGGGGCAAGGTCCTGATGAGCGTGGACGAAGAGAAGGGAGCAATAATTCTAAGAGCATTTCATGAAAAGTGGATTAAGTGTACAGGTACTATGAGTAAAGATGAGTTAATAGATATTATAAGCAAATTGAGAATTGTAAACATTAAGTGTGTTAGCGATATTTCTGATATAGATGCTTATAGATGCGATATAATTGTAGAAAGTAGTAGAAATATAGATAGGATCTTCAAAGGCTTACAATGTTTTTAACAAGTAGGTAATCGAGATATACCTCTAAGCACTTATATATGTTTTATGCAAACCTCTTATTGGTGATGCTGAAGTGCTGAAAGCAGTATTCCTCGATGCAAGGATTTGGCGTTACGTGTTAAAAGAATTAGCCGAATTTCTAGAAACCGTAGGCATAAGATTTAGCCCCACAGAAGGTGTAAAGCTTAAGGCTATGGATCCAAGCCATGTTATGTTAGTAGATCTATCAATACCTGCTACAGCTTTCGAAGAATACAATGTTGAGAAAGAGGATACGTTGTTAATCCCCCTGGATCCTGTGGCTAAAATACTTCGTAGAGCTAAAAAAACAGATAAACTAATGATAGTAAGTGATGGCTCCAAACTTACGCTGGGTCTACTATCTAAAGGCGGCGTTGAGAGAGTATTTACATTACCTCTGTTAACAGGTAGTTATGAAGAGATACCAGAACTTTCAATAGAATTCGAGACCCAAGCAAAGATACTCGGACCTACCTTTGCTGTAGCCTTAAGCATACTTGAAGAAATAGGAGATGTATTGAAAATTAAGGCGGTTAAAGAAGGTATTTCGTTAATCTCCTCCTCGGAGTTAAGCGAAATTGAAATACCATTCACAGTAGCAACAGGCTCTCTAATAGATTACCAACCTCCGTTAAGTGTGGATGAAATTACTAATGCCTACTCTATGGATTATATGTCGATGCTCACATCTATAGCAAAATTAGCTGAAACCATAACCATTAAGTTAGGGAAAGACATGCCATGCGAAATAAGCTTAGAACTCACCTCAGGTACACAGCTAAAGGTCTACATAGCTCCAAGAGCTGAATAAGGGATTATATATCGACCCAAAAACACTTAACATAGTTAAAGATATCTTAAGGGAATACTACGTAAAAAATGACCCTATACTCCCTAGCGATTTTTACTTAAGGGAAATAGCTATTCAACCGCTGAACACAGATACATACATACGCCATTTAGCATTTTCATCTCTTTCTGAGCTAAAAAACTTCGTAGCCAGTAATACCCCTCGACATCTATACTATTCTTCAGCAAGATATCAAGATCCTGGAAATCCTGTTATGGATGAAAAGAAATGGTTAGGAAGCGATCTTGTGTTCGACATAGATGCTAATGATATTTTAGAATGTGTAGAAAGCGGAAAAACTATACAAATACGTTTCTGCAAAAAATGCAGGTATACGGTAAGTAAACAAGATATTAAGACATGCCCTAATTGCGGATTAGAGTTAGCAAGATTTGATCACATAGATAAATACTGTATTGATATGGCTAAAAACCAAGCGCTAAAACTCGTAGATATCCTAAGGAATGACTTTGGCTTTACAAATATATTTGCGGCTTTTTCAGGACATAGGGGATTCCATGTAGTTGTAGAACTAGATGAATACAATAGGTATATGTCCGCAGATGATCGACGTGAGATAGTATCTTACATAAAACTCGATGAACAGCAAATTAAGTATCTACTTGATCGATTTACGAGAACATCTAGAAAATCAGTATTACTTCCACCGAGAGTAACAGATGGTGGTATAAGGCGTAGAATTGCATTTGCCTTAACTAGATATGTAGATGGGGATATCAAGGCATATGTGCAGGGGTTGAAACCCTCGATAAGCTTTGTTGAAGCACAAAAAGCACTCAAAGTTTTAGTAGACCACATAGAAGACATCATG
Source organism: Ignisphaera sp. (assembly GCA_038892955.1). Taxonomy (GTDB): domain Archaea; phylum Thermoproteota; class Thermoprotei_A; order Sulfolobales; family Ignisphaeraceae; genus Ignisphaera. The sequence continues at coordinate 17,132 of JAWASI010000016.1, read as the reverse complement.
AGATTAGTATCGATAAACGTAGACGCTAAGGTTACCATAGATACTACACATCTAGTTAGGGTACCTAATAGTATCAATGGTAAAACTGGTTGGAGAGTCATTAAAATCGAAGACTTGGATTTTAATAGCTTTGAGCTTAATCCAGAAGAATTATCTGCTTCAGATGTTAAGATAAAAATTAAGATGTTTATCGACATCCCTGAGATAACAGTTATAGACACTAAATTCAAGTTTTCAAAAGGAGATGAAGTAGTTCTTGAGTATCCCTATGCCTCATATTTTATATTTAAAGAGGTTGCGATAGCTTTAGATGTTGCTAGGTGAGCTCAGGTGTCGGAGCACGGTATAGATAAATTACATAAAATGATAGAGTATATCTTGTTTAATGAGGAAGTTAATGCAGAAGAAATTCTAAAAGGATTAATCGATGTAAACGCCGTAGCTATAACATTGAATGCTTGGTGTTTATCTAATGCTCAAGATCAGCTTTATAGCGCTATATGTGCTAAAAGCTATGATCTATTAGATGAGGTTGTAAGTACTATGTTAAGGTACTTGATGATGAAGCAGTTAGACGAAAAAGTAAGGTTGGGGAACGATGTAATATCCAAGATACTAGTTGTAATTAGAGGTATAGTCGACGCGATTAAGTTCATTGTTGAGAATAGCCTTATAATCCAGGAAGAAAAGGTTTTATGCAAGGTAAAGAAACCTATAGCAATAGCAGATAAAATTGTAGAGAAAGGCTACATCACCGTAATCCCAATAAATTTAGCTGCTGTTTTAACCGTACTTGGATATGTAGAACCTATTCGGGTGCAAGCTCCTTTATTTCTAAAGAGTTGACTTTATATATGAATTAGCTTTAGATAAACAGATCATAACCGCTTATAAGTTTACCCTAGTTAATAGCTTAGTTGAGTTTCAACAAAAAGAGAGAACAGTGATGAACCTTGAAAATACCGAAGTCAATAAATACATATTGCCCTAGGTGTAGAAGCCATACCCCGCATACCGTGGCGATATATAAGCATGGCAAAAGGAGAACTCTTTCAGAGGGTCAGAGAAGGTACTTAAGGAAACAAGAGGGCTATGGTTCTAAGCGTAAACCAGAACAAAAGAGGTTTGCCAAGACAACAAAGAAGGTAGTGTTAAAATTGAAGTGCTCAAAATGCGGTTACATCCTACACAGAAAAGGCGTAAGGCTTAAAAAGGCTGAGCTAGCGTAACCCTGGTGATGTTTATGGCTAAGAAGAGGAAAATATTGATTCCTGAGCCTAAATCTAAGTTCCTTAGAATTAGGTGTACTATTTGCGGTAATGAACAAGTAGTTTTCGAGTACGCAACCTTTCCCTCAAGATGCCTCGTTTGTGGAACACAATTTATTCAACCAACAGGTGGAAAAGCAAGACTTATAAATGCCGAAATTGTTAAGGTGCTCGACTAATAAATACGCTTGTTCATCCTATTTTTACTTAAGTTCAAACCGAGGCAGTTACAAAAATGAGTGCACTTACATTCAAAAAGAAAAGTTTGCCGGAGGTTGGCGAATTAGTTGTAGCAAGAGTGGATAAAGTATTTGAGTACGGTGCTTATTGCACACTCTTAGAATATGAAGTTCTAAACGCCTTTATTCCATGGAGTGAAGTTAGCGCCAAGTATGTGAAGGACATTAGAGATGTTTTAAAGGAAGGCCAAGTTGTTATAGCTAAGGTGATAAGAGTTGACAAGAAAGCCCCAAGGGTTCAGGTAGATCTATCTATAAAGCGTGTTCTTGAAGGTGAGAAAAAGGTTAAGATGCTTAGGTGGAAAAGAATGCAGAAAGCTCAGAAAATTGTTGAACTTGCATCCAAGAACTTAGGCAAATCCTTGGAGGAAGCTTATAGAGATGTCTGGTCTAAGCTAGAGAAAATAACCGATCCTCTATCTGTTTTCGAAGATATTGTTCTTATGGGTATTGATCCCTTAGTCAAACTAGGTATAAATGAGATGTGGAGTAAAGCTCTTTATGACGAAGCTAAGAAACACATATCAATCAAAATGGTTAAGATTAGATTGATACTTAAGATCACTACATACAAACCTGATGGAGTTGAAAGAATAAAGAAAATCTTATCGCATATTCAAAACATATCTACTCCTCTTAATACCAAAATAAGTGTCTACACTATAGGTTCACCACGTTACAGAATAGAGATTATGTCTCCTAACTATAAAGATGCTGAAAACATATTTAACTATGTAGAGACAGAGGTACAGAGATTAGCAAAAGAGCTTGAGATAGAACAAATAGAATTAGCCAGAGAAGAGATAGAAAAAGGAGGTTAAATTTAGATGCGTTGGAGGATAAAGAAGTGTGCACAGTGCAAACTCTATACAATTAAGGATATATGCCCTAAATGTGGCTCTAAAACTAGTCCACCTCATCCACCGAGATTTTCCCCCGAGGATAAGTATGTAGTATACAGGGTTATGATTAAATATCCCGAGCTTTTAATAAAATTCAAGGATAGACATATCAAAGAAAGCGCGTAGGCATGTATTAATTAATTGTAATCCTCTTCAATCCTTAACTTAAACAACCTTCATTCTATCCATCTAATACCTGTTAAAGAAATATCGAAGTAAAACAGCTTCTCTATGTAGGGTTTACGGAATCTAAGAACACGGTAGAAAGGATGTTCACGTGTGATACTTAACGCTATATCGGCCCAACGGTATATGTATTCATATCCAGGGATTTCCTGTTCTTCATCGGAGCTTCTTATTTGTGCAGATGATATTATGTATATCTTTCTTCTATTTAATATATCTAACATAGCGAGTATCTTAACAAACATCGCCAAGCCTTCTTGGGTCGAAGATTCAACTCTGTAATGACTATTAATACTATCGATGATTATGCATAGAGGTTTGTAGCGATCAAGCATCCTCATTATATCAAGTATCAACGATGCAAGATGCCTTTGATCTAATGCTATAGAAATAAATATGTTTTCTTCTAGAATCCTTAACTTTAATGCTCTTTCAAGAAATATTGAACCTTCTGTACTTATGTAAAAAATAACGTAACCAGATTTTAGTGGATCAGTAGAACATTTTATCACATTAAGTAGGAAATTCGTTTTACCCGATGCCGCCTCGCCATAAATTAGTGTTTTATTTGGTCTAGAAAAAACTAATTTGTCTAGTTCTCTATTACATGTACTTAGCGACATAAACTTTATACACCGGTTATCTTATCTCCTTAATCTTACCCTTTATACCTATACATACTTTCTTCAACAACCACAAGTCCTTTCTTGGCCAATTTACTTAATGCTTCCACAAAGTATCTATCATCTACTTGTATACCATACCATTCATAAAACGATTCTCTGACTTCGTCTAAAGTCCAAATATCCTTGCCCGATTCCTTCTTAGTTTCAGCTAGCATTCTGTTAATGAATTGTGTCACATCCTCTAGTCTAGTCCAAGGATACTGAAACCATATCCATTCTTTAACCTCTATGTAGTAGTAATCAGGTTTAATTTTGGCTACAGGCGAGATCCATTGTAGTGCTGCTACACGAAGATCGGCAGGTTTCCATTTCTCTAAGATAAAGCTCTTTGCCAATATAACTGATTCACCTGTGTCTATAATGTCATCCACTAGTAACGCTTTATATCCAGATAAATCTATTATGTACTCGAATTTTATGATGGCTCTTTCTCCTTTTTTTGCAGCTTCGGTCCAATGTTGTGATTGTATAGATATTAAGTTTTCTACACCTAGGAAATCACATAAAAGTCTTGCAGGAACATATCCTCCTCTAGATATGGCTATTACTACGTCTGGTACGTACCCATCTTTTTCCACATTTTTTGCTAGCCCCCAGCTCCACTCGGTAATCTCATCCCAACTCACTAACTTAACGGGTACTCGTGGCATATTCTGATACCTAGTTAGTTACGTGGAGACAGGTATATAGCTGTTAATAAGAGTTACCCATGGAGTTTATACATGAGTTATAAGACCAAGTTAATCGATTGTTAAAACAAACAATTTTTATAAAATAACCTAGATTAGTGTATGATGTAACGCATCCTTACTGATAGATGATGTATACGAATCTCGCTGATTAGTTAATATGTAGGAAAGCTAGGTTATATACTAAGCAGCATATTATCTTGATGGGTGAAGCTATTTATGTATATCCGTGAATCAGATATCTCTTGGGCTATCAACGTGCTCAAGGACATGATCTCTATACCTACTGTAAATCCGCCTGGGGTCAATTACGACAAGTTTGCCGAATATGTATCCAAGTTAATGAGGGTACTAGGGTTAGATGTAGAGATTATAGAGGTACCTAGAGATCTTATTGCTAATATATGTGCAGAATGTAAGAATTACCCAAGGTACATCATTGTTGGTTGTATAGGAGAAGGGAAACCTGTAATACACTTTAACGGTCATTATGATGTTGTACCACCAGGCGAAGGATGGAAGTACAACCCATTCGAAGCTTATGTTGAAGAAAACAAAATTTATGGCAGAGGCTCCGTTGACATGAAAGGCGGTATTGCCTCAGTACTTCTAGCAATTAAAACCTTTATATCTATGTTCAAGGATTTCAATGGAAGTATAGAAGTAGCTTTAGTGCCTGACGAGGAGATAGGGGGAGAAACAGGTACAGGATATTTAACACGTATTATGCGTAAACAACCTGATTATGTTATAATAGCCGAAGGGAGTGGGTCTACAAATTTGTGGATTGGCCATAAGGGAGCTTTATGGGGTTTCGTAGAGGTTACAGGGGTTCAAGCTCATGGATCTACACCTTGGAGAGGCGTTAATGCATTTGAGTACATGGCAAAGATAGCTCTAAGGTTTCTCGAGAAACATTTTGAATTAATACAAGGTAAGATTAGTAATTACGATTACTTAGATCCCGAAGGTGCTAAACCAACTTTAACCCTTGGAGGAGAGGTTAAAGGTTCAACTAAGGTGAATATGGTACCTGGTTTTTACGCTTTTTCATTTGATAGACGGATAATACCAGAGGAATCAGTAGAAGCTGTTGAGAACGAAATCAAGAAAATTATTGAAGATATAGCTAAAGAGTTTCCGCAAGTAAAAATAGGGATAGAAGTTGTCAACAAGTTGAAGCCAGCGTTAACAAAGGAAAACACGGAATTGGTAAAAACGCTCGAACAATCTATAGAGTTAGTACTTGGTATAAAGCCCCGGAAGGTGTTATGCCTAGGCGGCCTCGATATGCATTATTATACAGAAAAAGGGATAGAGACAGTAACCTATGGTCCTGGACCTGATGTTAATGCTCATGTTGTCAATGAATACGTATTAGTGGATGAAGTAATTAATGTAGCTAGAGTGTACGTAAATACGCTTACCAAACTCTTAAGGTAAACATCTCTTAAAATAACTATATAGATTGTCTATAACGTATCTTTTTCTGTTTTTCTTGAATACTTGATATTATTGATTTATACTCTTGTGAGAATTTAATTAAACAGTAAACACAAACTCTTCTAACTCCATCTATATCGATGGAACATCCTGCGCAGATCATTCTTTTACAGATAATACAGGAACCAATAGCTAAATACTTGAAGCATATATTGCAGCTACTTTCTACGCAAGCTAAGCATATACCACGTACTTTATTAAAATGTTTTTCGCAAACATTTCTACCACAACTCTGACACTTATATTTAGCGTATAGCCTTTCACATAATTCGCATTTAAACATATGCTTATTAAACCTACAACAATTATAAATATTGGGATGACCTAAGGAGCGTCTCTGATTTGATGATGGTGGTGGAGCGATAGGGACCACTAAATTATGTGGACCTTTAGACCTATACCTAGGTTCTCTAAAATTTTAAGCGCCTCTTCATCGCTAATAGATACATAAAGTTCTTTACAGTTCTCTAGCAGAATTTTCTTAAATCTCTCCAAGCTATTTTCTGTGTAGACTCTTACACCTATGTCTATGTACTTTGTGAATACTTCTCTATACCTAAATACATCGTAAGCCGAATTAGTTAGAAACACTAGGTTGATATAAGGATTTTTTTCTAGCCTAGCTTGTTGAACTGCTATAGCTGTAATCTTATCAGCATTAACTAAAGGTACGTTCTTAGTTAACGTAATGCATATCACCGTTCTAACACCCACTTACTTCCGTCTTTATAATCAAATACCTTTATACCTAGTTTAAGAAGTTCTTCACGTATTTTATCGCTAAATTCATAATCACGTCTTTTCCTAAGTTCTGTTCTGATTTTTAGAATAATATCCACAAGTTTTTCAATTAGATCTACATCTACCGATATCTTTTCTTCAAAGTATTTGTCCAATGCTCCCAAGACTTTGTTGAAATTGTATATTATTGAGTAAGCTCTAAGTGCCAAGGTAGCGTTCTCTCTTGGCTCTATATCTCTATATATTACCGAAAGTAAGCGGTTAATAGATTCAAGAGCCTTCGAGGTATTAAAATCGTTAGACATAGCTTCGTGGAACTGTAGTTCTATATATTCTATTGTTTTTAGTATATTTATCTCCGGTTCTTCTAGCCTATGGGTAGCCCCACTACTTTTAATAATCCTTTTAAGGATTTCAATAGCTGTGGCAAACCTCTTGTGAAGTTCTCTAAATTGATGCAATATTTCTTCGTTGAATTCTATTTGTTTTCTATAATGTGCTGAGAATACCCATAACCTTAGGATTTCAGAACCCCACTTGCTGATCGCCTCTTTAGCGTAGATTACGTTACCAATGCTCTTACTCATCTTTTCGCCACGTATAGTCAAGTAGCCTACGTGAATCCAGTACTTAACCCAAGGTTTAACATTAAAGGCTGCTTCAGCCATAGCTATCTCGTTTTCATGATGGGGGAATATAAGATCCTGTCCACCTCCATGTATATCGAACTGGTGACTAAGATATTTAGTGCTCATTACAACGCATTCTGTATGCCAACCAGGTCTACCTCTACCCCATGGCGACTCCCACCAAGGTTCACCGGGTTTTGAGGCTTTCCATAGTGCAAAATCATAGGGATGCTTTTTTTCGTAGAGAAATTCTTCCTCTTGCCTCCACTCCTCAGACGATTTTCTACCTGAAAGCTTACCATAATCATCTACTGTTGAGACATCGAAGTATACCGAACCGCTTGGTGCTACATAAGCTCGGCCTTTGTTTATAAGCATCTGTATAAAATCTATTATTTCTTTGATATGTGCTGTGACAGTTGGATGTATATCAACCCGTATATTGAGGTTGTTTAGAACTTCTAAGTAATCTTTGATGTACCTCTCAGTTATAGTATTCCAAGGAACATTTTCTTCTTGTGCCTTTCTAATTATCTTATCGTCGATATCTGTTATGTTCTGGACATGTATGACATTATACCCTCTTAGCATAAGGTAGCGTTTAATGAAGTCGAACGCTAAGTAGGCTCTGATATGCCCTAAGTGCGTATGGTCATATACTGTAGGTCCACAGAAGTACGCTTTAACTAAGTAATCGCTTAACGGTTTAAATGGCTCGATATTCCTTGATAACGTATTGTATACATTTATCGACACAAAAGTTTATCACCTATTTCATAGTGTACTCAGCTACAAGATATATCCTTTACGCTTTTTAACTTATCCTTAAGCTCTTTAAGTATAGGGATATCTCTTAATTTTTGTTCAGAAAGCAAATCCCAGAAAATTCCTCTAGGTTTAGGAGGTCTAGGGTCAACGTATATGATGGTTTTTGGTGTTACTATTATATCTACGTTCACATCATAAGATTCAACAGGTATATAATCATTAACGATCTGGAGATCGTGAACAGTTGTAACCACAAATGTTTCTTCGCTTATCTTACACAGCATTCTAAGTATACCATACTCAAGATCTGCATAACCTTCGCCTTTCCCTAGTTTAGCACCCTTAGTATTTACAGCTACAGAACCTACTACTACAAGATCTATCTTAGGGAGATCCCAAGGTTTTGTTAGAATACCATACCTATAAGCACCAGATATGGTGCTTGCCTCCCAAAGTTTATCTCTAGGTATTTTCGATGGATCCAAAACAAGAAAACCGCTTCTTATTCTAGGAGTAGGCATGATTACTATCTTATTTTGAGTAAATGCTAGATACCTCACAAATCTTTGCGGGGAATCAGGATTTATTTTAACAATTTTTGCTTCTTTAAAAATACTAAGAGATGCAAGCTTAGATGCAGCTATATCTGCTCCAATGAAATTGGGTATTCTATGATAAATAGGTTTGGGAAATAGTGCAACGTTCTCCTTCTCGAGTAGATCCCATACACGCTTCCTTATTATATTCTTTATTTCTTTTGAATTGGTTACGCGAATCATAAACTCATCCAACCAAGCACGTAGTATTGATAATATTAAGCACTGGGTTTACAATCAACTTAAATATTCTGTTTGGCTCAAAAAGTTTCTTGAAGGTGTAGTAAGTGTCTACCACTCGAAGAAAATTCAATACGTTGCTAGATACAAGATTTGAGGGTAGAAGTATAGAGCTGTACACTCTAGATGGCGAAAAACTCATGGGCTTAGTGGATGAGGTCTCGTACAATGAAATTGGTCTATTGGTTGAAGGAATGCCGATCATAGTGCCTAGAAGCGCTATACTTTATGCAGTTACAGGATTAAGCGACATACACGGTTTTGGCGAATGCTGTGAATCAGAGTTTGTTTTAGATGACGATTTCATCGGCTCGGATATAGTTGTTAAGCTTATTAATGGAGATGAAATGAGCGGCAGATTAGTCAAACTTACGCGGAACGAAATAGGCGTTGTTCAAGGCAATAAAGCATTTGTTATTCCTAGGAACAACTTAGTCTATGTAAAGATTATAAGGCGTTGACCATGGATTTCAACGTAATAATAACATACGAACCAGGTGAAGATAATAGCAACTGGGTCTTTTCACAGTTAAATAGCTGTGTAGGTGCATCTTACATAGTTGCCAAGGTTAGGAGTTCAGTAATTCTACTAAGTGTTCAAGATCCCTATAGCTTCTGGCATAGCATAAAAATATGTTTGCAAAGCAAAGATACACCAATACATAGAGTCATACCTATTGATGTTGTTGTAGATCCATTGCTTAACAAAGTAGTTAAGATAGCAACCGAATATGCCTTAAGAAGAATACCAGAGAATGAGACCTATAGGGTAACATTACATGGCCGTCTATATACAGTAGACGAACGGGGAAGACTTGTTAAAGTTCCAAGCCTAGATGCCGTAAGGGCTATAGCTCAAGATATAAACAGAAAGGTTAACTTGAAAAACCCCCAATGGGTTGTCTATGTTAGAAGTCTATCTGTACAACGATGGCGAACAGTCGTTGCGATTAGTGTTGCTAGAGCATTTGTTTTTAAGAATATTAGGTTTAATGAAGTAGGGTACCCTATATAAAAACAATGGTTACACTTAGTATGCTATGCATTACATACAACCTTATTTCTTGAGCTCTTTTCTGTAATCCTCATAGAGGTTCTTTATTTGCATAGCACCAAATACGATTAAAGCTATCGATACTATAATCAAAATAAGCTTTAAACTAGGAATGTAATCGATTGGCGACATCAGTAATTCAATAATATTGATTCTGCTACTTGCATTAATACTACTAATGTTGTGGGCTTCCCATGGTAGGGTGTTCATTTCTTCAAACCATATCTTTCTATTAATGAGTAAAGTTTTTGTGTATCTTCGCTGTAGAACCTATAAGCTTGACCTGTTTTAGCATCGTATATCTCTATGAATCCTCTTTTATGGTTAGATATCACCTTGTACCTTTCTTGGTCTAAGGGAAATTGAATCCACATATTGCCATACTTAATCCCTATAGAGTGTACTTCGTATTTTGTAACAGGTATAAGCATTTTTCTAGGCATTGAAATTAATCGTAAACCATACATTATGCTCCACATAATTGCATATAGTATTAGATATCGTAGAAATTTCTCACTAAAAGATTCAGCTCCAGTACTTAGAACTATCGAGCTTAGTACCGGCATTACTAGGAATATAATTGGTAACGTAGCGATAAACCATATAAAAAGTCCACGTGTTTGTTTACCTAATTCACGGAATAATTCTTGGTCACGCATAACAATATCCATAACAGCTTTTTCGTTGCTTCTTAATAGTACTACGCCTTTACCTTCAGGAACCCGTTTCTTTACTTTAATTCTCTGTATGGTATTCATAATAATGGTGTAAGCAAAAGCGTAGATAATTACTACTATCATTAAATATTCTCTCGGAAGAAAAGTTGATATTAATGAGAAAACTACTATCCATGCTATGGTATTAACTATCTGCATTGCATCTATTCGCATGCAATCACCTATATGTTTACTTGATACATTAACTACGAACTACATAAAGTTTTATGGTTTAAAAATATGATCAGCTATATTGATTAGCGGAACTCCTGAGGATAATCAATTTATCACTATTCATTCTCAGCATAACACTGTCAGTAACATACTTATACCTACATACATCGCATATGTAGATGTATCTGATTATTGACTCTCTAGATTTGTTTTCTGCTTCAACTATAAATTTTAGGTTGTTTCTACATCTTGGACATATTGGCTGTGCAATAGTTTTACTCATCCCCGCCACCAGTTCTTGGACTTAGCACATTTTCACAATGATCGTAGCCGGTTGCTTTTATCAAAGGTTTAAAGTATATATACAGATACATAAGCTTTTATATCAATAGTATATCGTAATCATTTGTAAGAGGCATCTCCATGACTCTGTTAAATCTAAAGATAAATAAGTTGAAAAAATATTTGAATACTGTGGGTATCGATGTAGAATTTGTTATTGTTAGGAATAGAGAAGCTTTGAAGTATATGGTCTCTGAGCTATATTCTCCACCACCAGAGGAGGTACCTATACAGAGAATTGCTGTTGATATGCGTACAGGTGTTATAGAATTCTATGTATCACCTCTTGAGTATTATAGGGTTAAAGACGTCTACGGAGATGAAGGTGTAGATGTTTGGGCTGTTGCTGGCTCTTGTATAGATTTACCTTCGGATATAAAGTGTTATGAGAGGAACATCTTAGAAAATGTATTTAAGGAGAAGTTACTTAAGTATAATCGTGTTGCTGTGGATGATCCATCTCTATGTGAGGACATCGTATGTGTTGATATTAGACAAGCCATTAGGTATATACGTAGGAGTAAGAGTATAGAAGAAATAGAGATTATTAGAAAAGCTGTCGAGATAACAGAAAGAAGTATTGAGTTAACTGCTTCGTCTATAAAGCAAGGTCTTAGTGAAATAGCTATAGCATCAGTTTTGGAACGTTTTGCTAGGGAATTAGGGGCAGAAGGATTTGCTTTTAGCACCATAGTAGCTGTAGGGGAGAATACAGCTAAACCTCATCACATTTCATCACATAAAATATTCAGCGGTACTGAACCTATCCTTATTGACTTTGGAGTTAGAGTTTCAGGTTATGTAAGCGATATTACGAGAATTTTAATCCCATCAAATGTTGATAAAAGCTATGTGGAGCTTATCAAAATAGTAGATAGTGCTAGGTTAAACGCTATATCAGCTATTAAAAGCGGCACATCTTGTAACGATATAGATTTAGTGGCGCGGTCTACACTGAAAGTTCATAATATTCATCAGTTCTTCATTCATGGTCTAGGACATGGAGTAGGTGTAGATGTTCATGAAGAACCTAGGCTTGGGCAAACCTCAAAGGATCATCTTATTGAAGGGGATGTTGTAACAGTGGAACCAGGGGTATATATCCATGGTAAGTACGGTGTTAGAATAGAGGATTTAGTAGTGGTTCATAAGGATGGAGCCCACATTTTGTCTAAGGGACCTAAGGTGTTAGAAATATGACGACTTTAAAGCGTGTAAAAATGTTTGAGCCTATGATAGATGAAGAAGATGTAGAGGCAGTAGCTAGGGTATTAAGATCTGGGTGGCTTGCACACGGCCCTGAGGTTGAAGCTTTTGAACAAGAATTTGCTGATTACATAGGTGTAAAGTATGCGGCAGCAGTAAGTAATGGAACAGTAGGGCTTATGTTAGCTTTAAAAGCCTTAGGAATAGGTTCCGATAATGTTGTACTTGTTCCAGACTATACATTTATAGCAACAGCGACATCAGTCCTCATGGTAGGGGCGAGACCTAGATTTGTAGACGTAGAGGATGCAACCTTTAATATAGATGTCGAGGACTTACTTAGTAAAATAGATGAAAAGGTTCGAGCGATAATTGTTGTTCATCTTTTTGGTCACCCAGCAGATATGAAAGCTGTAAAAGATATTACAGAGGATAAGAAGCTACTTATAATAGAGGATGCCGCGCAAGCTCATGGAGCTGAAGCATATGGTAAAAAAGTTGGGTTGTTTGGTGACGTAGCTGTTTTCAGTTTCTATGCTACAAAGAATATGACTACAGGAGAGGGAGGAATAGTGGTATCTGATAATAAGGAGGTGATAGAGAAGGTAAAACTCCTAAGAAACCATGGACAAATAGCTAGATATATTCATGCTGAGCTTGGTGGTAACTATAGGTTAACCTCGATACAAGCTGCTCTAGGAAGAACGCAGCTTAAGAAACTTGATAAAATGAACGCTATACGGAGATCTATTGCATACAAATACAATGAGTTATTAAAAGATATAGGAGTTATTTCAATACCTGTCGAAAAACCTTGGGCTAAACACGTATACCATGTATATGCTTTAAAATTTAACGATTCTATTTGCCGAGACGCTGTATATAATTGTATGCTTAGTAAAGGTATTGAAGTAGCTATCCACTATCCACTTCCACTACATAAACAACCATTATTTAAATCTCTAGGGTATGAGGAATGCTGCACAAATTCATCTTATTTAGCATCAGTTGAACTTAGTATACCAGTGCATCCAAAACTTACAGAAGAAAATGTGAATCAAATTGTTAATGCGTTAAGAGAATGCGTTAAACAACATTGTCAAAATATGTAGATTCACGGCATCTTGAGGGGTGATGAATTTATTAATAATAACGCATAGAGATTTAGATGGAATAGCAGGAGCTGCTTTGTATGCATACTGTCGGAAAATTTCTGAGAACCAGCTAAAGATTGTATACATAGAGCCTAATCAAGTACTAAACGCTATCAGGAAGTACTATAGGAAAGAGAAGGTATTTATTGTGATAGATATAGGATTAAACATGGATGTATTTAATGAGCTTAAAGATATAGATCTAAGTGATATTAGTATAGAGTGGTACGATCATCATGTATGGGATGAAGAATGGATCAAAGTTTTGAGGTATAAGAACATAGATCTATATATAGATAGATCTATATGTGCAACAGGTGTAATAGCTAAAAAAGTTTGTTTAGATCAAAATGATAGAGTAAATAAATTAGTGAGAATTGTTTGTGATGCAGATACATGGAGGTTCACTAGTTATGAATCAACTTTTTTGTTTAGATATGCGGATTTAGAAAACAAAGATCATTGGCGTAACAATGTATTCAAAGTTATTAAGAATTACCTAGAGAGTACTATAAAAGACATTATTCAGTACATTGAAGAAGATGTTTCTAGGTACGTAGATGAAGAGCTAAAGACGTTATCGTTACTACGTAGTAAAATCATGGAGGATAAAATTGATGAAGTAAAACTATGTATTTATGTCAAAGATCACTACATACCTTCATCGAGCATAATAGGTAATGCTATGTTAAGCTTCTGTGATATAGCAGTAGTAGTTCATGAAACATTGAAGAGTATTAGCTTTAGATCGCGGAAATGTAATGTAAGGGAAATAGCAAATATATTTGGTGGAGGAGGGCATCCGAAAGCAGCTGGAGCACCTCTAAATATACCTCTAGTTGTTAAATTGCTTAATAACTTTGGGCTAGGCGTAGCTAATAAATATGTTATCGATGAAATATCGAGAAAAATTCGTAAATCAAAGCTTAATCTAAGAAGTCTATGTTCAGAGGAGTAACTATATTATTTCGCTATCGTTAGGTACATATTTTATTGTTATTCCCTGGAATTGTTCTCCAAACCATCTTAGCTGGTTTTGTATAGTTGATCTCAACTGTTCATTTATATTAAACCTATTTCTAGCCCAGAATAACGATTCTTCTGTTATTTTTCCTTCGCCTTTGCTAGCTGCAAGCCTTATGAGTGCATCTATTTCAGCATTACTAAACCACCTGGTAATATTAGCCACAGTATCAAGTAGTTCTGTAGGTAGTGTTATTCCATATCTTTTAGCGTTCTTCAAAGCTATTTGCTTTCTTAGCTCTTTATCAGGGTAACCCATGATTACAATAACATCAATTCTTCCGGGCCTAATAAGTGCGGAATCCAATAGCTCAGGAGCATTTGTTGTTAGAATAGTTAAAGGTCTTGAAGGTTCTTGGAGATACCTAAGTAATATAGTTACCTCACTAACGTGCGTTTCATGTACAGAAACATGTCTACCCACAAGGAAATCAGCATCGTCTACAAGAACTAAAGCGTTTTTCCGAGATCTTATCGTTTTGAGAACATTTTCTAATATTTTCTCTGTTAGTCCATACCACATAGATCTATACATACTAGGCCTCAGCTCTATTATCTTGAGCCTCAGGGCCGCTGCTATAACTTCTGCCGTTACGCTTTTTCCTACACCAGGAGGGCCCGTAATGAGTATTCCCTTAGGCGCATAAGCAGTGTTTTGAGTTATAGGCCTTATCACTATTGTATCAAGTTCTTCTCTAAGCTTTGGTGGTAAGTCCTCCAAAGTCCATGCAGACGGCCTTATGGGTATCCTAACCTTTATCGATTCATGGAGTTCAGGTATTGTGACCTCTATGTACCTACTTTCCTCGGATTTACTTTCAAAAGATATAAGAACGGTGTACGTTTTCATTGGTATGTATGAGACATCTATGTTTTTATTCATTTTAAACATTTGCGATAAGTATAACCAGGTCATTTTATAAAGGCTACTTACTTGAACTATGTCTGTGTTTTTATTGTTGTTTTTGACTATGGCCACAAATATGGTAGGTCTTCGACTGATGCTTTTTATATCCTTCTTAGTTATTAGGGCCACGCAATGTATTATTGTGCTTCCATCTCCGATGTTCTCTGCAAATCCTATTAACGCTTGGGAATGGCTTTCATATTTGTTTAAGTAAAACGGTACCACTATATCAGATAATAAATAGACTAAATACGATAATTGTTCAGGGTTAAGCTTAGCTATATTTGAACTCTTAATCTTAAGCTTAATGTTGGCTTCTAGAGGGTATTTGAAGTATTTTACTATCTTTGATAGTATTGATAGTACACGGGTATTAGGATTTACTGCTACATTCTCCACTACATATACTCTGTAGGCCGGTGCTTTAACTGGTACAAAGCTATAAAACTTCACGCCTTCGATATGATGACTCACTAGTTCTCACACCTTTATCTGCGCTGCTTTTAGTAAATACGTTCATACTTAATAAATGTTGTACCCAGTATAATAGGCACAGCAGTTTAACATGCTTCCCCATTCTACGTATTGTTTTCTCTGATCTTGTTTAAAACAGGCGCATATCGTCGTTTATATGGCTCTCCTCTTTTCATTTTCTCGATGAATTCTTTATTTCTTGCGTACTTTATTTCTGTAAGGGCTTTGTCTCCATGTATTTTCATGTATTCCTCTAACGGGATACCAAAGGTTTTATGCGGAGTATCTCTGTATATTTCGTTGAGAATATTGAATGCACAGAATGGTATTATCCGCCCATCAGGTAATGCATAGTGTACAGCGCACCTCATAACTCTAGATACGTCGTAGTTCCATTCATCCATGAAGTGCATCATTCCAATGAATAAGAACTTGTAGTGGAATTTGCCGAGGGCATTATAGTTGCGTTTAAGAAATATATCTAGTAGTATGGATCTAAGCTCGTGTTTTATTTCCTTTGGTACTTTGTTCCAGAGTACAAATTTATTGAGAATACTGAATATAGTGGTATAGCTGTTAAGTTTTGCTATATACTTAGGTTTATCAGCTAGGGACTCAACCTTTTTCTCTAAATAGTCCAGAAGTTTCTCTGCGTCAATAAATCTCGTTATGGGTGTAAACCTATAGTCTTCCCCTATCTTCTCTACATATATATAGGTTGCAACCCCGCATGCGGGATGACATGTAAATTCAGCTCTTTTTGATGGACTTAAGAATTCAAGAAATCTAGCAATAGGTACTGCTGCTCCTACAGGAAACCAAGAATCTCTATCTATTTCTCCACTAGTTTGTTCTTCTATAGCCTTAATTATGTCAGGAATTGTTATTCTATATCGTGCTCTTTCATATTTCCTCATCATTCCTACTAAGCTAACAGGTTGGATGTTAACCCCTCTGACAATATCCATGTTGTGCGCAGCTACTTTCAGTATATCCCCTAGTTCGTGATCATTAACGTCACGAATTATTGTTGGCACAAAAACTACGCTAGTCATACCGCCTTCGCTAAAAGCTTGTAGAGTATATGGTACTTCCCAGTGATTCTTTTGATTTGTTTGAGGTGTTACACCATCAAAGCTTAAGTAAACAGTATTTACCCCTGCTTCTCTAAGACTTCTCGTGTATGCTATAGCTTTCTCTCTATCCTCTAGATACATTTTCGCAAACTTAATTCCATGTGTATTTAGCTGGATATGTCTAACGCCAAGATCACGCAATAGCTTGACTATCTCTATAAGATCTTTGCGTACTGTTGGTTCACCGCCCGTGAGCTGAACAGCTAATACTATATCCTTTTGTTTCTTTAGTGCTTCAATCATGTTCTTTATATCATCAAGTGAAGGTTCGTATACATAGCCAGCTCGTTCAGCAAAATAGAAGCAATACCAACAACTAAGGTCACATCTATTTGTAACATCTATGTTTAGAAGCGCTGTATGTGTTTTATGCATAGAACAGAGACCGCAATTAAGTGGACATGGAGCGCTATTCACAGTATAAATATACCCAGGCCCTCTACCATCAAATGAGTATTTCTCTAATCGTTTCATTATTTCTGCATCAGAATAGTATATC
>JAWASI010000015.1:38597-44093 GCA_038892955.1 Ignisphaera sp. | reverse complement strand
AATACCTCTGCGGAGGTTTTGTTCTCTGGGGGTGTCTTTGGAGATATTATGCTACCGTCTAAGGTTACGCTAGCTCTCATAACATGGATTTTTTTATTCAAATCAGGTATAATGCCGAATCATTTTTGGTTACCAGAAGCTTACTCAGTAGCACCTCTTCCAGCATTAGTCCTTTTTTCGACATCAGCTGATATTCTTGGCATCTATGGCTTGATAAGGCTCTACCACCTAATATTCTCTAGTGATAGTGTAATCAAAGACTTTAGGGATATCATGCTTGGAATACTATTATTATTAGGAACAATGTCAGCTATTATAGCGTCCATGCTCGTAGCAAAACAAAAAAACATTCGAAAACTAGTTGCCTATAGCTCTATTTCCCAATTTAGTTTAGCCCTGCTCGGTATAGTATCTGGTACTGAAGAAGGTTTAGCCGGATCTATTCTACACTTAGTAGTTAATGGTCTAGGTGATACAGCTGTACTTTACAGCGTAGGTATACTTAAACACCATTCAGCGAATTTGACCCAAGGTTATAAACATAAATCTTCTGTATTCTTAGCCAAGGTCGTGTTAATCATAGGGCTTATTAATCTATTTGGTGTAATACCGATTATACCTGGTTTCTGGAGTAAAGCATTACTAGTTCTAGGTTTTGTAAAATCTGGAATAGCTATAGCTGCAGTAGCTGTACTAGTATCAGCTGGTCTTTGTGCTATAGGCTATTTTAACACATTGATGAGAATTCTCAAAAAATATAAAAATAGTGTCACTATAATTAATACAGGTACTAGGTATTTAACAAACTTAGTTGCTATCACTATACTATCACTCATACTTACAGTATGTGTGGGGCTCGGTATATCGATTACTCTCTATTCTAACGTTAGGACAAAAGTTATAGAGCTAGGATATAATGCTATGAATAGCTGGAGATACATTACCATAGTACTACCCTAGTATGTTCCCTAAATTGAACAGCTGCAAGTATATCTCTAGAAGTTAAGGTCTATAAACGTTGAGGATAAATATAAAGAGGCCTAACTAAAGTATTATAAGAGTGGATTAAGATGAGTAATATAGTTAGCATCGCAGTACCTATATCGCTTGTTATTTGCGGAGATATTATAACCTCTAAGTTTAGATCTCTAGGCACTATTCTACGTATTTTAGGCTATATGTTAATAAGTTTAAACATATCGTTTTCAGATTTATTCAGCAGTTTGATAATGCTAACTTGTATAGCCATAGGGATTACGGTAGCGGGTTACACACTGAGATATTCAATCCTTAAATATGGAAACACATTACTAGTACCTCTATCAGATCTATTCCTAGTATCAATGATTCTTGTATTTACTTCCAAGTACCTCATAGAATTCGTAACTTTTTGGCTTTTAACTGAGCTCATAGGCTTCTTCCTTATAGCCTATGATTACGCTGTAAAAGGGGATTCTACCGCATTATACGCAGCAGTAAAATATCTATTGTTCTCGATGATACCCACGGATATAGCTTTATTCATAATATTAGCTCTTACAGGATTCGAAGAAGCTTTTATCGTACCAATTAAAGAGCTTACACTAAATCTTTCAAATCCGGTAATTTTGGTGATGGTCATTGTCGGGTTTTTCTCGAAAGCAGCTATATTCCCTCTCCATTTCTGGTTACCAGATGCACATAGTATAGCACCAGCACCAGCTTCAGCGCTTCTCTCAGGTTTAATGGTTAAAATGGGTATCTATGGGTTCTACCTACTTAGTTTTTACCCAATCAATACATCGTTAGCTGTATTCTTAATGTTATTCTCAAGTTTTTTAACCGTTGTCTATGGAGCTCTACAAGCTTCTCTACAACACGATATTAAGAGGTTGCTAGCTTATAGTACAACATCTAATACAGCACTTATTACTTCTACATTAGCTCTATACATATTATCTACGGATAGAATATTTGTTGAAGCAGCAATGCTCTACACTATTGCTCACGCTCTCTACAAAACAACAATGTTCCTAGATTCAGGGTTCATAGAGCTTATTGCTCATGAAAGAGACATAAGGAAACTTGGGTTCATAAGTAGAGTAAGTCCTATAGAGACAATAGCCGTTATAACCACTGTATTAACAATCCTTGGTATGCCCCCATCAGCAGGTTTTATAGCTAAAGTTTTTTTGTTCACAGCTATATCGAAGTACTTAGACAAATCATGGATATATGTAGCCGCTTTAGTAATAGCATCTACAAAGGTTGCACTATCCATAATATATAACATAGTTTACCTTAGATCACACTATAGAGAGGATACCCAATTAGATAATATAGAGATATTTAGAAGTAGTAGAGAAACCCTTAGTTTACAGCACTATGTCTTTGCGTCTTCTTTATCAATATACGTAATTGTTGCAGTGCTTCTACTTATCAAGTATAAAGGTTACCTAGAGCTAGAGCTTTTAAAGAAAATGATCGCACCTTTACTAATATCAACATTACTACTTATAGTACTTGGTGTCACCATTTACATAATGATTAAGGGTAGTAGTAATGGTTTACATAAAAATGAAGTATAGTGTGGCTATAAAAAATCCTATACATAGTGCAATGAGGTTTATACAGTTATTTTTATTATTATCCACAATAGCTATAACTACTTATGGCATTATATTTCGCGATATTGTAGCTATTGAAGGAGGTTTCAAAGTAGCTATAGTGCTTCTAGCATATAATGCAATAGCTCAAAGTATTAAAATAGTCGTAGCAACTGCTTTATCGATATTAGTGTTGCTTATACTATTCTATTCTATACATTTGTATTATAACATAATCGAGTACACATTACTTTATTCAATGATATGCTTATTAATACTTACTCTGTATAACTCTTGGAAGCAAAACTACTGTAGAAGAATAAAAATTATAGATTTTGAAGTAGTAACTTTATTCTACGTTGTTATTTCTTACGCTTGGATTACAATAGAAGAAGGGGTTATATGGGTGATAATCTTAACAGCAGTAGTTATAGTAATCTATAAAGTATTCATACCTAGAATCAAGGTATTGCGTATTTTCGGCCTCGTAAATCTATTTATTAATATAGTGCTATCCTTGTACTCTAAAATTAGAGCACTAATGAGTATTACACTTAAGAAGTCTAAACACGTTGTTGTTGTAAACGTTGTTTCAAAGATGGCAACAGCGAACAAGTTTATTTTAATGTTTGGAGGTTTATCTAAGATATTGAATATACTGGTAAAGGCCTATAATATCACTAGCTTAAAATTTAGCCGATGTATCAAAGGTTTTTGTAAGCAGATAACTTCTTGGTCTGAAATAGGAAAACATATAGATTATTGTTTAACGAATAAATCTATAGCATTAATGAAATTTATGTTGAGGAAATTTTTAGAAATAGAGAATAAAATCGTAGAGAGATTTCACATGATTTCATTAACTATTGAAAGGTTTCAGTATATCATGGAGCATAATTTTGTGTTACTTCTATTCTTAGCAAGTACATTTGTACTGGTTGCAATACTAGTATATATATTGGTAGCAGGTTAACAACCTCAACACATAGGTTATCAAATTCTTACTTTTTGTTGTTTATGGAAGAACTTTATCTGGGTTTAGTACATTATTAGGATCTAGTACTTGTTTTAATGTACGTATTGTTTTTACCCATGTTTCCCCCAGTAACCTATTAACATATTTTCTCCTTACATAGCCGATACCATGTTCGCCTGTTATTGTACCACCTAGTTCAATTGCTATATCGTATACCTCGTCTTTTATTTTCTCAAGCATATCCTGTGTGTAATTAGGGTAATTGAGTATGTGTATATGTATATTGCCGTCTCCTACATGGCCGTACGCTGGGAGCCATATGTTGTATTTTTTCTCTAATTCATTTATTTTTTCAATGAATCTATCTATAGCTCCTATCGGTACAGTAGTATCTAGAATATCGAATGTCTCTAGTTTTAGCGAAGTATATATTTCGCTTCTGATTTTAAGTACATGTTTTTGTTCGTCTTCTCTTTGGAATATGTAGGGTTCTTCGCCTTCTTCTTCTCTAGATATTTTGTCTATGAGCTCTAGTTCGGCAAATATCATTTCCTCCATTGGCTCAGCCAAGATTATCATAGTGTAGTACTGTCCTATAGGTATAGGCCAGGAAACCCCTATATACTTAGCCGATGTCTCTATAACCCGTCTATCGAAATACTCTATGGCTAGAGGGATAAGCCCACTAAACAAGATTTTCTTTGCAACTCTAAACGCTGAAGCCCGATTGTTATACGGTAGAATAACTGTGACGGTATATCTCCACTTAGGGTAAAGCCTTAGGTAAGCCTTAACTATTATACCGAGTAAACCTTCAGATCCTATGAATAGATGTGCGAGGTTAAAACCCATATTATTCTTTATTGTTTTACTGCCTAGTTTAAGTATATCACCTGTAGGTAGTACAACCTCTAGACCTAATACGTAGTTCCTCATAACACCTGTCTTAATAGCTCTAGAACCTCCAGCGTTACACGCAATTAACCCACCTATTGATGCTCCTTCATCTCCTGGGTGGGCAGGGAACATTAGATTATGTTTTTCGGCTTCTTCTATGAGTTTACCAAGTGTTGCTCCAGCTTCTACTTCAGCAACCATGTTATCTACATCAATTTTCACTTTATCTAATCTTTCAAGCGATACAATGATCCCTGGGATGGTAGGTATAGCACCTCCAACAAGACTAGTTCCCCCACCTCTAGGGTAAACAGGGATTCTGTATTTATTCGCTACCTTAACAACTTTTGAGACTTCCTCGATAGAACCGGGTTTAACAACTACAACATCTTTACTTGCTTGAGGTCTTATAGGTAGAGCTGTTTCATCGTAGAGATATCTTTCTATTGCTAGAGGATCCTCTATAACCCATTTATCTCCAACAATACTTCTAAGCTCATCTATAGCTTCACGTAATAAGCGCATAAACGGACCCTTTAACTCCTTTCTTAGCGTTAATTATTATTTTTTCTACCTAATTAAAAAGAGATCTTAGCGAACCTATAAAACCAGGAAATTATAAACTTTGTTATTGGTTTCCTGATTTCCGTAATGCCTTAATCTTGTTCAAAGTCTTCGATATAATCTCCATCATATCTCCAACTATAAGAACATCGCAGTATTTTGATATAGGTGCTGTTTCGTCTATGTTTATAGCTATCACATACTCTGAATCCTTCATCCCGGCTATATGTTGTGGAGCACCTGATACTCCACAGGCTATGTATATCTTCGGCTTTACGATGTTTCCGCTAAAACCAACTTGTCTATCTTTTTCACACCAACCTATATCGACTAAGGGTTTGGAACACCCTAGTTCACCCCCTATAGCGTGGATGAATTCCTTGAAGATATTCATATCTTCTTTACTCTTAAGACCTTTACCTACGGTTAGGATTATCTGTGCTTCAGGTAATCGAATCTCTTTCACTTTCTGTA
>JAWASI010000015.1:38004-38587 GCA_038892955.1 Ignisphaera sp. | reverse complement strand
ACTCCGCAAACATTAAGTTTCTTAGTATCCTCCGATAATACAATTTCATTTATGTTCTTTACCAATATATTGCCTATTCTGCTACGATCAGGTTTCGGTAATGGGAAAACTTTAGGACGAACTGTTGTTATAACCGGGAGTGTCAAGGTCTTAATATGCGCTATTATGTTTCCAGTAAAAGCAGGTCTTACTTGAACTATATCTCCTTGTTCATCTACGTAGACATCGAGGCAATCAGCAGTAATACCGGTTTTAAGCTTTGCCGCAATCCTCGGGCCTAGACTTCTTCCCCAGGGGGTAGCATTTATTAGCACAAGCCTAGGTTTTAGTATGTTTATAGCATCTACAACAGCGTCTCTATGTATTAATTGATTTGCAAGTAATTCTCTACTAGGAGTTTTGTAGACAATAACGATATCTGCACCGTAGGCTATAAGCTCTTTAGCTACTTCGAGTTCGTTATCATCAACGAGTACTGAAGCCGATACACTACCCCCTATCTTACTCCTTAACTCGCTGGCTTTCCCTAGTAATTCAAATACAGCAGGGTTTACCTTTCCGCTATAGTTCTCCGCGTATACAA
>JAWASI010000015.1:34808-37994 GCA_038892955.1 Ignisphaera sp. | reverse complement strand
TCCCTTCCACCGTCATTATATTACCCTCTTTTCTCTAAGAACGTTTATCAAAAATTCTACAGCTTCTTCACCTCTAATTATAATGGGGTTTTTTGAAGTTGTTAACGCATAATATACTTTCACAACTCTTGTTGGAGAACCACTTAAACCAAATTTGTTTATGTCAGCTATATCTGATAGGTATTCAGCGTTCCAGTAATCGATTTTAGTTCGTCTAGCCCTAAGTACATCGCTTAACCTTGGAACTCTAGGCTCGATAAAGGTGCCTTTGAATAGCAGAGGTCTTGATACTGATATAACAGCCGGTAACTCAATTTGTAGTCTATAGTATGCTTCACCGTAATCTGACTCAACTAGGATTTTATCTGTAGTAACATTGATTATATGTGTAACAAAAGATGCGTGTGGAAGACCTAGGTGTTCAGCTACTTCAGGCCCAACATGTGCTGTATCACCGTCAACAGATTTTTCTCCGCATAAGATTAGATCTACAGGCCCTACAATTTTTTCAAGCTTCTTTATAGCTGAAGCTAAGGTATAGGATGTCGCAAGAGTATCTGCTCCAGCAAATCTTCTATCTGTTAAAAGTATTGCTTTATCAATACCTCTAGCAATAGCATCTCGTAGAGCTTTCTCACCATGGGGTGGAGCCATAGATAAAGCTGTAACAGTACCTTTAACTACATCCCTTATCCTTAGAGCAACTTCAATCGCATATAAATCAAATGGGTTTATCTCTAGTTCAGCTGAAGATCTGTCTACAGTTCCTTTCTCTATATCAAATTTAACCTTTGTTATATCAGGTGTAGGTTTAACTAAAACAACAATATTCATATATTGCACACCCTAGCTTTAAATCGTAGAGTAAAAGGTTTACCAATAATATAAAGCTATTAGGTTTAACTAAACTAGGTTTAACTAAACGTAATACCAACGTTATACACTAGTAACTAATGGATAATTAGCGTTAGCTTCTTATACCCCAAACCAGGTAGAATTTAACGGTGTTTTAAGATGGGTATACCTATTTTGAATAGACTAGATGAGTTCAAGGGGTTTCTAGAGGGAGAAGCTGTTGATAAATTCCTTGAGGTATTCAACGTAAAATTTGGTAGTGGTACATGGGCTGCTGGCGGCTTTAGCGATAGGTTTATGGCTAGAGGGTACTTCCCTGATCTCCCCTCAGACGTACTCTCTAAAATTGAGAGAATTAGGAAAGCTGGTATAAAGGCGTTTGTCCCTATAAATGTAGAGTTCTTCGACGATAAATTCGAAATTAAGTGGGATTTAGTAGACAAAGTTAAGGAGTATGCAGAGAAAAACGGAATGGTTATAGCCGGGTTAGCTCTTGATCTAGCCGGTATTCCACAGCTAAAGCTAGGCTCCATAACAAACATCAACCCAGATCTACGTAGACTATCTATGGATATACTCGTTAGAAGCTTAGATATAGCAAAAAGGTTAGGTGTTAACACAGTATCTTTCTGGCCTGGTCAAGATGGTTGGGACTACAGTTTTGAGGTTAATTACGGCAAACTACTAACAATATTCATAGAAGAGCTGAAGAAACTTACAGAAGAAGTTGCTTCAAGAGGTTTTGTGCTAGCTATTGAAGCTAAGCTTAAAGAGCCTAAAGAGGGAAACATGGTTCTACCAACAACCCATGTTGCTATAGCTGTAGCTAAGAAGGTTAACGATGAGCTTGGCAAAAAAGTTGTAGGTATAACGATTGACTACGGCCACGAACTTATGTATGCAGTTGAACCTGCTTTCACAGTATACTTAGCTAAGGTACTTGATGTACCTTTGTTATCGATACACATTAACACAGCTAAAACGCATAGCAACGACGAGGATAGAGTTGTTGGAACAGGAGACCTATGGCAATTCATAGACTTCCTCTACGCAACAGTAGACACAGGTTTTGAGGGATGGTATGTATTAGATCAATTCACGTACAGAATGAATCCTGTTGATGGGCTTAGGCTTTCGAAAGAATTCTTTGCCAACTGTATGAAGAAAGCCTTAGAGATTTACAGGCATAAAGACAAACTTGAGGAACTTAGGTTAACAGGAGATCAAGCTAAAGTACTAGACATGGTTAAGAGGATAATATACAACTTCTAAGTATAACAAAAATAAAACTTTTTCATTACAACCTATTTATCAACATAAATACTTTTTAATAGTAAAACCTAGTACGTAAAATACATCCCGCTACCTTGGACACTAGTATACAGCATAGGTGTTCACGTATAGATTAAGCAGTAGCTCAATACTTTATTATTTTATATAGTTAATAAGTTCCGGTGTGGAACTAAGTTCTGGTGCAGAACCATGGGTTTATTCGATTTAAGGCCTAAGACTAGTAGGGAAGAGCTTTTTGATAGAGAGAAAGAGCTTGAGGAACTCTGTAAAGCTATTGACCGCGGTAATCCGCTAATAGCCGTGCTAGGTATTAGACGTATAGGGAAAACTAGTTTACTAAGAACGTTTCTTAATGAAACTACAGGTCTTTACATCGATATGAGGGGTATATTAAAGGAGTACGAGCTTTGGTCAAGGATAGGAGACTCCTTTAGTTTATCGATAAACAAGCTTAAGAGGTTTATAGAGAGTATACGCGGTATTACTGTAGCAGGTATTAACGTAGAGATTAAGTGGAAAGGGAGGGACTCCGTGAGTTTCATAGGCTTACTCGAAGAAATAAATAAAAGAAAAGAGAAATTCGCTGTTGTACTCGATGAAGTACAAAGTACCAAACCTCCACTTTCAGCTATGTTGAGAAACGCTATTGCGTACGCATATGACAACTTAGAGAATATAGTGTTCATAGTGGCAGGATCAGAAATAGGCATGCTTCAAAATTTCCTCAAATTAGAAGACCCAACATCGCCTCTCTACAGTAGACACACCTACGATATAATCGTTGAGAGATTTACTAGAGATTTAGCGAAAGAATTCCTCTTAAAAGGGTTCAAGGAAGAAGGCGTAGAACCTTCAGCGGATGTTGTTGAAGATGCGTTAAATTTCTTCGACGGTATAGTGGGATGGCTAGTATTATTCGGTAGGAAATACGTAGAAGGTGTAAGGAATTTCGATAACCTGAAGAATATAGCTATAGAGTTAGCACAAGAAGAATTAAAGAAGCTGAACCCTAGAGAAAAAATAGTTCTAAAAGCTATT
>JAWASI010000015.1:16339-34798 GCA_038892955.1 Ignisphaera sp. | reverse complement strand
AAGAGTTGGAGTGAAGTATACAGCTATACAGCAGATCACTATGGAATAATTCTGCCAAAGTCCACGCTATCGAGAATCATAGATAAACTAGAGAAACTAAGCATAATAGAGAATTATAGATTTCTAGACCCAGTATATAGAGAAGCCTCATTAAGAATATAAAGACAGAAAAATTCTTTAAATAAACATATACATACCATGTAAAGCCTAAGCATAAAAAAGAACAGCTACAGTAGAGGAAATAAATTCTATCGATTTACTTTAACAACCAAGTTTATTCCTCTATACGAATACATAGGAATACAATCATACGTGAATATTAAGCTATTTTTACTATTTACTAAAAAGAAACATAATGCGATAACTACAAGATCCTCAGTATCTAATTCTGCACATATTATTGCAAGATTAGTGTTTAATTAAGGGCAACGTAATAAAATAGTATAGTTTTTAGCAAAGGGTGTCCTTTGAAATCTATTGTGTTGGAGCAATTCTTTCCTCCGGTTTCCACACAAGTCCTAGTATACCTCCAACTAAGCCTAATACAAATCCTATTATGAATCCACCGCCAATGAAGAGGCTTATTATGGATAGAACTAGCACAACTATAGACCAAGTCCTAACCTTACCAGGTTCCTCTGAATTAATTTGAATAGCCCCAATTATGATCAAGATTCCTAAGACTAATCCTACAGCACCAACAGCTATAACTATACCTCCAATAAACCCTAATCCAGGTATTAAAGATAATGCGGTTCCGCCAACGAACGCGATAAGAGCCATCAATATGCCATTGATTAGTATGAATACACCACCGATGAGAGATAGTACGAATGCAGCTGTAGGTTTCTCCGCCATCATTCACCTCCTTCTTATATTATCTTGTTAGAGTATTTAAATTTAACCCTTCTATCCTCTCAATGTTAAAGGTAAGCTCTTTATTGTTTAAAGCAGGTTCAACAATAGTTTGAGAGCTTAAATACAGGTTTAGTCTATTAAGTTGTTTTGATGATCTTAGTTGGCGAAGGAGTTAATAGTTGGTATTGTTCAAGCGTATTTCAATAAATATCCGGAGGAGAATTTAGATAAAGCTAGCTCTATTATTGTGCAGAAGTTTAGGGAAGCTGATATAGTTGTTTTACCTGAGTATAGCATGATTAACCCTTTTATTTTTAGGGATTCAGCTGAAGTATATAGGTTATCAGAGGACGTATCTTCTAGCAGGTACTTAACCTATTTAGAGAAACTAGCTTCAAAGCTTAACACTTCAATAGTTGCACACTTTATAGAGAAAACAAATACCCCACCTTTAACCAAAAACACATCAATTCTCGTATCACCAAATAAAGTAATACCTGTTTATAGCAAAATGCATCTTTTCGATGCGTACAGCTACAAAGAATCAACTTTCTTTCTACCAGGTATTTCCCCAGGGAATATAGTTACCGTAAAAAACTTCAAGCTTGGTTTTGCAGTATGTTACGATCTTCGATTCCCAGAATTATTTCGGTTCTACGCAATCAAAGGAGCTGATGTGGTAATTGTCCAAGCAGGATGGGTTAAAGGACCCCTCAAAGAGGAAACACTAGATATACTAGCTTCAGCTAGAGCACACGAAAACACTATATACATTGTTTTAGCGAACCAAACAGGGGATATGTTCACAGGTAGAAGTGGAGTATTTAGCCCATGGGGCTATAAGGAGCTCGACATGGGCTTCGACGAGAAGTACGCAGAATACACCCTAGATATCGAAGAAGTGGAGAAAACAAGATCCACTATCCCTGTGGTGCGCCAAGCTGCTGAGAGGTGGGAGATAAAAACAAGGTATTACCAACTTAGATGAAGAGTTTCGACTACCTAATAGGTGCAAATATAGATTCCTCTGATGGTTTATACCTATACGCACCCCTAGTCCTTAGGAATTTCTGAAGAGCTACTGCTAGAATAGGTATAGATGCTAACAAACCCCCGATAAAACCGTAGATGCTGTTATCTACAAGCGCTAACGAAATTAAACCACCTAGGATTAAAGCTAATGCGGTGGCACCAACACCCCCTACTAACCCCTTAAGCCTCGAAGTAGAGTCCAGCGGGTACTCTAGGTATATCACAGTACCGTCAGCTGCATCCACAACCGATGTATACTCCCCATCTCTGTACCTATACTTAACAAGCCAGAAGGGGTAGTGAGCAATACCGATGTATCTCGAGTTATCAACTAAGCCATAGCTATATCCACAAGCTGTTTTAGCCTCAGAAACGGTTTTGCTTACGTACGGCTCCTTAACCTTACCGAATATAGCCTCCGGGTCCAGAGTTGGGGATAGATACATTCCATCCCTGATGACGGAGGGCTTGAAGTAAGCGCGGCTCCTAGCAGGGAAGGAGTAGTTGCTAGGTATAGCTATAGGTAGAGAGCTAGTCGCAGGTACAATTACGTATGCTACCTCTTCGCCTCCGTGAATGTCTATCTCTACACTATTCTCTTCAACCTTCTCGGGCCCCTCTTTGCAAAGAGCTTTAACGTTAACCTCGTAAAGGTAGAGGGGGACGAAGTATAGGTACGCAGACTCGAAATCAGCGTTAACATCAAGGTCCTTAGCTACTCCAACCTGCATTAAAGCGAACTCCTTGACAATCCTGTATCCTGCATTCTTATCGTAAGAAATCGTGAACAGATAGTGATCAACCTTGGCATCAGGTTTATCAACTCTAAAAGTTGTTCCACAGTAAGAGCAGGTAGCATAGGTGTAGGTCTTCGGAACCTCTATCTCTGCGCCGCAAAAGCTACACCTAAACCTACTCCTATCATCTACCCCGCTCACAGTGTTCACCTCAAGAACTTGTGGAAACTTAGACCGCTACGCTGAGAACCAAACATATCCTTGAAGCTAGGTCCGGCAACGGTTGTCTTAACGGGCGATAACGCTTTTCTGATGCAGTACCAAGAGGTAGCCCCACCCACCACTAAAAGCCCTAGACCCGCCAAGGGGTTTGCTGTAAGCATTGCCCCGGATAAACCACCTAATACCCCGGAGGCCACAGCCGCCATGGATCCCCAGGCCATCCTCTCCACTACTCCCATCGGTTTCTCGAGCACTATAACCTCCCCATCCCATCCGCATAGGACCACCCTGTAAACACCGTCTCCGTACCTGTACACCGCTATATACATAGGAAGAAGAATAGGCTTCGAAGCAGAAGCTTTAACGTTTATCGGTGTTATCCTCTTCCAAGCAATCGTTGAGCCCACCACGGACTCTCCCCTTATCCTTACCCGGTTTTCGGCCTCCCTCCTGATAACCTCCACGACAATATCCCGTAGCCTATCCAAGTGATCGTCAAGCGCTATATCCATAGCAGTCTTCTTATCCACCTCTATGGATAGTACACTCCTCCATTCGCTCTTATCCAGCTGAACAACCCCTATGGGGAAGGCATCTACCTTGCCGACAATGTACCTCCTCGCCAAAGCCTTAACGGAGAGAACCTCGCTACCTCTCCTACCGACAACTGGGACAACACCCGCGTAAGGCCCGTAAACACCTTTCACGAACACACTTCGGGTTTCGGTCCAGCACCTCTCCTGATCTCTTTCTTTCCGGCACTTCCTAACATTAACAAAAACCTTGGCGCTATAATCAGCTTCAGCGGATACATCGACGAAGTAGAAAGGCACTAATATAAGCGAAAGCTTCGATAAGTTAATCTCCTTAAGGGCTGCTCCTAGTTTCTTCTTAGAGCTAAAATCCCCTACCTTCTTAAGTACTTCTCTTTCGCTCAAAGGCTTTACAACCAGGATCTCCTCCTTGAGGTCCTCTCTAACCCAGTTCAGATATCCGCAGTAGCTACATACAGTAGCTATAGTCTCCGGTGAAACATCTAGCGGAGCTCCGCAGTTACTGCACCTAAAGCTCTGTGACATAAATATACCTATCCAAGCTTGCTACCGCAAATAGGGCAGAAATTAGCCTCAGCTGGAGCAATATGTCCGCTTGAACACCACTTAACCTGCTTACCGCAGTAGGGGCAGAACTTAGCTCCAGAGGGTATAGGTGATTGACCGCAGTAAGGGCATCTAGCAACATAAGCTTGCTGAGGAGCTACAACACCTGCAGCTGCTACACCTGCTGTGGTTGGTTGCTGAGCCTGCGGTGGAGGTGGTTGGAGAGCCCATGGAATAGCCACAATCCCTGCACCTATAGCGGCTCCACCGGCCTGTGTCTTCTCAATAGCTTCAGCGAACTTCCTAGCGGTCTCCTGCTGAACCAAGTAAGCCGCTGTCGTCCCCTGGGTTAACCAGAACATTCTCTCCCTATACTCTGGCGGTACATCTATACCCTCGAACTGGACGTCCTCAAGCATAAGCCCTATCTCCTCAAAAGCCTTCCTAAGAACCATAGAGGCTCTCTTACTTGCCTCGGATGCCTTCATGTACAGATCTTTAATGTTGGACTCGCTTATGAAGGCCATGAGCTTGGTTAGGAAGTAGCTCCTTATATATTCGTCTAGTTCTTCTCTTGTGAACCTCGAATCAGGTCCCACAACTTTGTTTACGAATAGAGCTGGATCCGCAACCCTATAGTAGTAAACGCCGTGAAATGTAACAGGTATAAGCTCTATGGTTTGGCTTCTACCGCCGAATTTACCCTGCATTCTGTTTATATTAACGTATATAACCGTAGCCCTAAATATGCTCTCCCCGTAGACCCCCTCAACCAGTCCCTGGAGGAACGGAACATTCTGGGTATCGAGAACATGCCTACCCGGTCCGAGCACCCCGTAAACCTTTCCATCCCTATAGAATACAGCTCTCTCCCACTCCTTAACTATAACCACGGAGCCCCATGGAATAACCTCCTCCGGGTACCTCCAAACGATATCGCTCGGCGTAGCGTCTTTCCACTCAATTAATTTAGGCTGAAAACCGCTTACCTTACTACCCGCCTTACCAATACCTTTTCCTATCTTGTTTAAAACCAAAAGCTTTCACCTGTAAAGCCTATAACTAAGGTATACGTTAGTTCGTTAATTAATTTATGCAAAGGCATTACCTACCACTATACCCAGCCTCTTACAATTTTCTCCCTATCTCCAAGCCTAGCTCTTACATCGTCTATAAGCTTAAGTAGCTCGGGGATCCGATCCCTGACGGGGTTCCTAAGCATGGATTCTCTTTTAATACCGGATGCGAATTCCTTGATTTTGTCAGCGTTCTCTACAATAGATAAATCGATTTCCCTGATCTTCGACAAATCTTCTTCCTGGATCTTAACAACGTTAAAGTGAGGAGCATAACCATGCTCAGCCCACCTAATCTTATCCGCAATAGTTCTAAGATCTCTAAGAACGTTATCGTAGAGTTCAGCAGACCTAAAATCGTATTCAGCTATATTCACAATAGCCTCCTCTAAATCCCTTATAGCTTCACTAAGTATCTTCACTATATACTCCCTAACAAGCCTATCGTCTTCCCTTATATGCTCTTTCTTCTTATACCCGCGGAAACCAGGTAAAATATTTAGAAGTTTCTCTAACAACGCATCACGTTTAACCATTTTCTCGCCTATGAAAAACAGTATCTCCCATATATATACGTTGTTAGTAATAAGCTTGCGAAACTCAGACTTAGGCTAAGGATACAAAGAGCATCACAACGCCTAA
The DNA here is from genome assembly GCA_038892955.1 of Ignisphaera sp. GTDB lineage: Archaea > Thermoproteota > Thermoprotei_A > Sulfolobales > Ignisphaeraceae > Ignisphaera. The sequence goes on along the minus strand of JAWASI010000015.1, from coordinate 29,131 downwards.
ACCGATGAGAAATACTGCTAACCCGATAATGTTATTCCCTAAGCTACTTGCCACTATAATCGATGAGGCTATATTCATGATAAGGAGAGCCCATGCTAGATAGAACCTTCTATCGCTTTTATTAGACTCAACAAACCCTCTAAACAGTACTAACAACCCTACAACTATTAGGTTCATCGATACTGTAAACGGTAGCAAGCTTAGGTTGTGGTAGAGAACTATAATATCTATGCCAAGCATCATAAACACAACAGCACTTAACAATATCCCGAATCGCTTTACAAACAAAGACACCTAGAGCACCAAGCTATTCTCGACAACAGTAGTATAAAAATCGATTCATAAAAATCGATTCCCAGATCAACAGATCAAAAACGTTATGTTTTAAATGTATAGAAAAGCTATTTACTTATTTACCTAGGCGGCAACGCTATGTTCCAGTAACTAGCTTTATACCCCATTTATCTCTGTAAACGATATCATCTAAGGGTTTTCTATCGGTAACAGGTCCTTTTTCTTCAGCGGGGTAGCCTAGAGCAACCATAGCAACTATTCTAACATCCTCGGGTATACCGAGGATTTTCTTAAGCTCTTCCTCCTCGTGGTGTACACCGATCCAGCAAGTTCCTAGCCCTAAGCTGTGAGCTGCTAGAACCAGGTTTTGAAGAGCTATAGTGACATCTATTCTCCAGAATTCTGTCCCAGGGAAGCTTTCGCTTGGTACACCGCATCCCACTATAATTATAGGTGCTGTTTCTAGCGGGCTTCTCCTTGGGGGTAGCTTGGACTCCGGTTTCGGTTTAGGTCTATACTTCTCCTTAATATGCTTAATCTCCTCCCTGGTAAAGGGATCTGAAACAACTATAAACCTCCAAGGCTGTCTATTACCAGCTGAAGGAGCAAGCCTTGCAGCTTCTAGAACAAGCCTTAGCTTCTCTTCTTCAACGGGTTTATCAGCAAATAACCTAATGCTCCTCCTTGTTCTAATAGCTTCTAAAACCTCCATAAGCTAACCCATCATACTTTTACCTGGGAGGAATAAAAAACTGCCGTTTTACTTTATCAAGGAAACAGGTTTGCCAAGCATATCTACGGATGTTCTCTGAATGTTAACTTATTAAGGAACTGTGCTTACTGAAAGAGGTGTGACACATTATGGCTAAAAATCAAGATAAATCACGTAAAAACTTAGTACATGGTGTATTCTAAGGGATATTCTTAATGGGATTAGCCGTACTCTTCTACTACAATGCTTTCTAGCCTTGGGTTCAAATGCTTGTCGGTATTGTAATCATAAGCAGAGGCTGTTATTAACGCTTTACTCGGTTGAATTCGGTATTGGTTTAACAATGCCCTCTACGTAATAACATCCTTGAGCCGGTTTTTCTCTAACGCTAACCTTATTTCTCTAGCGATCCTCCTCCCCATACTCATTGGCTCTCCCCAGTATAGATAGGAATATGGACTACCATCTAGATATAGATTAGTTCCAGCTACAATTCTCCCAGAGAACTCAAAAACCTTGATGTCCATATCATCTTCTACAATACTCTCTAAACAAAAAGGTCCTATGATACCCGGGGGTATGCTTTTCTTGGTTTCCTCGACAAACCTTATACCGTATTCTAGAACCTTAGGTAGAAGACTTTCCCTTAATACAAGAGGTATATTCCCAATAACGACAAACGAAGGCTCTACTCCTAGTTCGGTAACAACATTCGGAGGTAATCTCCGTAGTCCATCTACGTTTGATTCATACCTAATATCAGCACCTAAAATCTCAACCCTATCTAGAATTGGGCTATAGAAGTAATGGAAGTATGCTGTTACACCAACTAGGTATTCCTGAATCATAGCCTCTTCTAAAGAATTTATGAGCCCCTCTGCTACTCTCTTACTAAGCTCTTTTAAAACTTCTTTGCGGTTCCTAGCTAAGAAGTATCCCTTACCACCTTTTGCCCCGGGAAGTTTAACGATTACAAGTCTATCTATTTCTTCATCGATTCTATAAAGCCTTGGTATAGGTATACCAGCTCTCTCAAGAAGTCTCATTTTAGCCCATTGATTTGCCTCAACTTTGAATAGACCTCTTAAGCCAAAAATCGGCACATCTATATTTTCAGCGCAATCTAAACCAACATACTCAACGTAGCTTCCGTGGGGAACTACGACAACATTTAACGATTGAAGCTTCTTCACGATATCGTCTCTACATAGTTCTCTCCAGCTATTTAAAACAACAAAGTAGTCGATTAAGTGTTTAAATTTTTCGTAAAACCAAAGCCTATCTCCTATAGTAATAGCTACTGTTTTAAAACCTTCTTGTTTAGCGCCATGAAATATCTGTAGAGATGAATGGCTGGCTAGGGTAGCTATAGATAACTTATCTAAATCATATTTAGAGAGAGCTTTTACCACAGTCTACCCCCAAGCTTATTACAGATTGTAGCTAAATTCATAAATATAAGCTAACCCCATCTGGATATAGGAGTTTAACCACGGTATCTACCTTGTTAACGACTTCATTTAAGGTATAGCCAACTATGTTTATATGACCCATCTTTCTTCTCCTTTTAACCTCATTTTTTCCATACCAGTAGAGTTTACCGTACCTTAGAACCTCAAGAGGTATTCTATCCAGTGAAAGACTTAATACGTTAACCATTCCTCCATATGATAGAATCATAGTTTTTGCTAGTTCAAGTCCTACTATAGCTCTAATATGTTGTTCAAATTGAGAAACATTAGCAGCATCAAGGGTGTAATGCCCTGTATTATGGACGCGTGGAGCAAATTCATTGACCAAAATGTCACCGTTTTTGATAAAGAACTCTACAGCCATAACACCAACATAGTTTAACTTTGTAGCAATAGTAACGGTTATCTCGGTTATCTTGTTACTGAGGGCTTTGTTGTTAAGCGGACCATAGTTATAGATAAGAATACCTTTTTCATTCCTATTATATGTAGGAGGATAAGCTTCTACAACCCCTTTCGCATCCCTTGCTATTACAATCGAGGCTTCATAATCAAAATCAATAAACTCTTCAACAATTAAAGTATCGCTTAGCTTTGTAATAAAATTCAGTTGCTTTTCTAGATCTTCTCTACTCTTTATAAAGTACTGTCCTTTGCCATCGTATCCGCCTTTTGATTGCTTAATAACAGCTTTGTAGTTGAACTCATTCTTAACCAAGCTAAGAACTTCAGCAGTATCTGTTGTTATGTAAAATCTTGGCGTAGGTATACCGTGTTTCTTGTAGAACTCTCTTTCTCTCCAACGTTCATGCTTAAGTATAACCGTCTCGAGTCTAGGTATAAGCTTACCTTTATCTTCTGCATACTCTAAGGCTTTCATAGGAAGATGTTCAAACTCGTAGGTCACGATATCGGATAAATCTATCATCTCTCTATAGCTATCTATGTCAAAACATTTATCGGCTATTCTACAAGCAGGGGCATCAGGATGAGCCATAACGTAGAATTTAAATGGGTATCTTCTACACTCTAAGATCATCATCCATCCTAGTTGACCACCACCGAGGATCCCAATCTTTAAGTTACTCAAGTCTTGTAGAGAGAACTTCATTCTTCATATCCTCCGCAAACTTCTTCAGCTTCACAGCTATCTCAGGGTACTTAATACCCAATATCCTTAAGGCAAGGAGAGCAGCATTCTTAGCATTACCTATTGCTACTGTAGCCACCGGTGTACCGTAGGGCATCTGGACTATTGATAGAAGAGAATCTAATCCATTTAAATGCTTAGACGGTATAGGGACACCAATAACAGGTAAATGAGTTAAAGATGCAACCATGCCAGGTAAATGAGCTGCTCCACCGGCACCGGCAATAATAACTTCTATTCCTTTTTCTACAGCTGATTTAGCGAATTCAAACATGAATTCTGGGGTTCTATGGGCTGATACAACGTGGGCTTCAACCTCAATACCGAATTGTTTAAGAACTTCAACAGCATCCTTCATATACTCCCAATCACTCTTACTACCCATAATAACAGCTACTTTAGGTATTTTAATCACCTATTATAAAGTTTATGTAGTAGGATTTATAAAGATTATATTTATTTAAAGTATTTAAAATTTAAATAATTATGTAAAACGGTGAGCAGTAATTAACCTTTACCTTCAATGCAGTAATATTCTCCCTATTTTACATAATTTATGTATATTATGTTTAGCTATGTAAATGTGTTACTTATATACCTACTTACATACAGTATGAGAATGTGGATAAAATGCACGTTAACAAGTTTGTCTATGAAGGTAAGAGCAAACGTGTTTATGCTTTAGATGGAGATACTCTAGTGATGGAATTCAAAGATGAGGTCACAGCTTTCGACGGTACTGTAAAAGCTATCGCGATGGGGAAAGGTATTATAGCAGCACGTCTTTCTACCTTCTTCTTCAAGTTTCTTGGTAATAATGGTATTCGGTCTCATTTTATTAATTATGATGGCTGTAGAAGGATTACAGTCAAAAAACTAGATATAATACCTCTAGAGGTTATTGTAAGAAATTACGCATATGGTTCGTTATTAAAGAGAATGCCTTTGTATAAACCGTTACAGAAACTAGATCCACCAATTATAGAATTTCACTATAAAGACGATATTCTCCAAGACCCTCTTGTGCTAGAAGAAGATATTCTTCGCGTAAAGATGTTAGAAAAGCATGAACTTGAGGTAATAAAGGATATGAGTTCAAAGATAAATGAGCTACTGTATAAATTCTTTGAATTTAAGAACCTTAGGTTTGTAGATATAAAGCTAGAGTTTGGTAAATCTAAATCAGGTGAAATCCTTTTAGCTGATGAAATATCAGGTGATACTTTTAGAGTTATCGATCAGAACAATAACCATTTAGATAAAGAGATCTTTAGAAAAGCAAGAGATGTTAGTCTTCTCCTAAAAGCATACATAAAATTAGCTGAGGTGGTGGGCATAAATGTCAACGATATCTATGCATCTTGTGGAGGTTGTGATAACTAATAAGAAAGGCGTTAAAGACCCAGAGGGAGAAACAATACATAAGCATTTAATACTTAGGAAAGGGTATTCAGAGGTAGTAAGTGTTAGGACAGGGAAATACATACTGTTTTCAGTAAATGCCCCAAATCCTGAGGAAGCAACTAAGATCGTTAGAGAGATCTGCGAGAAACTTAGGATTTACAATCCCGTAGTCCACGACATCGAGGTGAGGATACGTGGCTAAAGTAGCGATACTGAAATTCCCTGGGACTAATTGTGATGAAGATGTACACCATGTGTTAGTAAATATTGTTGGCATTTACTCAGAAATTGTTTGGTATAAAAATTTTGTTCTAGATAACTGGGATGCGGTAGTTATTCCTGGAGGTTTTAGCTACGGTGATTGGCTTAGGGCCGGGGCAATAGCGGCAAGAACGTACGCTGTAGAGAGGCTACGAGATGCAAAGGATAAGAATATCCCTGTTTTAGGGATATGCAACGGGTTTCAGATACTTGTTGAAGCTAATCTTCTACCAGGCGCTCTTTTACCAAACGAAAGTAGTAAATTTGTTTGTAAATGGGTAAGAACATATGTAGAAAGACCTAAAGGTCCATGGCTTTCTCTTGCGGTCGAGGGACAAGAGATAGATATGCCTGTAGCCCATGCGGAGGGAAGATACTATGTAGATGAAGAAACATATAGAAGCAGTCTAACGAAATCTCCTCTCATAAGGTATGCCCAAGACTATAATCCTAACGGTAGTCTATACGATATAGCTGGTGTAGCTTCTGAGGACGGTCTAGTACTAGGTTTAATGCCGCACCCAGAAAGAGCATCTGAAGAAATTCTCTCCCCCAGAGGGTTTAGATCAAATGGTAGAATAATATTCGAGAGCCTAGCCTACTCTCTGAAAAAGGGATGGTAGATGCCGTTAACACCAGAAGAAATAGATGAAATTAGGAAAATTCTTGGCAAAGAACCTACAATTGAAGAACTAGCTATGTTTGAGGCTCAGTGGAGTGAGCACTGCTCCTATAAAAGTAGTAGGCTACTACTTAAACTCTTACCTACTGAAGGTAAACATGTTATTGTAGGTCCAGGTAGAGATGCACCTGCTGTTAAAGTGTTTAATGATTGGGTTGTTGTATTTAAGGTTGAAAGCCATAACCATCCTTCTGCTGTAGATCCTTATAATGGTGCTGCAACAGGTATTGGAGGTATAGTTAGGGATATTCTATCACTTGGAGCAAAACCTATTGCACTACTAGATATGCTCTACATGGGTAATCCGAGAAATCCTCATGCAAATTGGCTTATAAGGGGTATAGTTAAAGGTATTAGCGACTACGGCAACAGAATAGGGGTTCCTACAGTTGCTGGAGATACTTGGTTCGATGATGTATTCAATGCCCAACCACTTGTAAATGTTGCCTGTGTAGGAATTGCAAAACCAAGTGATATCACTTTAATATTTCCTCAGCCAGGCGACATCATAATCATAATGGGTAATGCTACAGGTAGAGATGGTTTGTTGGGAAGTAGTTTCGCATCAAAACCTCTTTCAGAGGATATAGATAAAGATATTGGTGCTGTACAAGTAGGTGATCCGCTCACAGAGAAACTATTGATAGACGCTATACAAGTTTTGGTCTCAAAAAATATTGTTAAATATGTTAAAGATCTTGGTGGTGGAGGTCTTACTACAGCTTTAAGTGAAACAGCTGCAGACCATGGTTTAGGAGCAGTGGTACATCTAGAGAAACTACATACAAGACAAAGTTTAACACCTCTAGAACTGCTTGTATCCGAAAGCCAGGAGAGGATGTTTATAGTTGTTGATAAAGAGAAGCTAGGAGCTATTAACGAAATTTTAAGTAAATTAGATGTTGAGTATAGCGTTATAGGCTACTTCACAGAAGATGGCATAATAAGGGTATTCTACAACGGAGTTAAAGTAGCTGAAGTACCAGCAAAAGAGCTGGCAAAACCAAGACCTATAAGAAGACCATCTTTACCACCACCAGAAGCTTTAAAAGGATTAAAACCACTTTATGCACTACCTCCGGAGCCAGACTACGTAGGTGCTATTATAAAGCTAGTTTCTTCTCCTAATATAGCCTCGAAAAGATGGATCTATGAGCAATACGATCACGAAGTGGGTATTAGAACGGTTGTTAAACCAGGCTATGGGGATGCAGCAGTGCTAAGGCTTCTAGATAACACCTTCAGAGGTATAGCTGTAAAAGGGGATGCTAACCCTAGGTATACAGCTATAGACCCATTTAATGGTGCAGCAAATAGTGTTGGAGAATGCTTTAGGAATCTTGTTGCAGTAGGTTCTAAGCCTATAGCTATCGTTGATGAACTTAATGCTGGAAATCCTGAGAAACCTGATCATTTCTGGTATTTCGAGATGATGCTCAAGGGATTAGCCTGGATGGCTGAAGAACTAAGGTTACCTGTTGTTGGTGGAAAAGTTAGTTTTTACAATGAGGATCATATGGGGAAACAGATAAAGCCCACGACAACAATTGTCGGTGTAGGGAGGATAGAGGATGTTAGAAAGGCTTCAACCATAGACCTCAAGGAGAGTGGTTCTTGGGTTGCTGTTGTAGGTGTTACCTATCCAGAGCTTGGGGGGAGTGAATACCTATATAGAGTTTTCGGTTTAGAGGAAGGAGAGATACCTAGGCCTAGACCTTCGTCAGAACTCAGAAACGCTAAATTCATCCACAGGATAATACACTTAGGCTACGCAAAAGCTGTTCATGACATTAGTTTAGGGGGTTTAGCGATAGCGCTTATAGAAATGGCTGTAGCTGGGGGAATAGGGGTAGAAATAGATATCTCTAAGGTTTTTGCAAGAGGAATTCAGAGAAAAGATGAAGTATTGTTCTCTGAAACCCAAGCAAGGTATGTTGTAGAAGTAGATAGTAGTTACATAGCTGATTTTAAGCGTTTAGCCAATAAAATGGGGGTAACTGTTAGCATCGTTGGTAAGGTTATCGATTCACCTATTATTAGGATTACATCTAAATCGAGGATCTTAGTAGACCTTGATCTTTCTACGGTAGCTAATTTGTATAGCAATAGTCTTGAGAAAGAGGTAGAAGGCGAGGTATAAATGTGTGGGATAGGAGGATATATAGGCCCAGGCGATGCTATATCCATAGTTTTTTCTCTATTGATAGAACTGCAGCATAGAGGTCAAGAAGCCAGCGGTTTAGCAGTAGCACTTAGTAATGGATCCATAAGCATAGCCTACGGCAGAGGACTTGTAGCTGATATACTTAACGACAAGCTATTAAAAGAACTACCCCAGCATAATAATGTTTTCGGTGCTATTGGTCACGTTAGGTACTCTACAACAGGTGGATACGTAAATTCGCAAACACAACCTATTGTCGTAGGGGATAATGAACTCAAAATAGCTGTCACCTTCAATGGCACCATAGCTAACTACCTGGGATTACGTAGAGAATTTGGTTTAAGAAATACAGATAACGATTCGGTTGTCCTAGCCGAGGTTATACATAAGCTCACTAAGGATATGGGTAACGATGTAGTTGAAGCTCTGAAGATCTTACCCAGCTATGTTATAGGGGGTTATAGTATAGCTGTTTTAACCTCTGAACCAAGAGTGGTTATTGCCCGAGATCCATATGGATTTAGGCCTCTGGCATTTGCTTACACAGGTGAGGAATTTGTTTTCTCGTCAGAAACAGCAGCTCTTGAATGTTTAAACTTTACTATGTGGAGAGAGGTTCTTCCAGGTGAAATAATATCTTTTAACGGTTTATCGCTTGAATCAACAAGAACAACTATATCTACCCCAGTATCGCCATGCATATTTGAGTACGTATACTTCTCCCGACCAGATTCTATATTCAACAGCGTAAGTATATACACATCAAGAGTTAAGATGGGCGAAGAACTCGCTTTCAACGCCCCAGCTAACTGCGATGTTGTAATACCTGTACCTGATAGTGGTAGAGCTGCGGGGATAGGGTTTAGTAGGGTTTCTGGTATACCAATTGAAGAAGGTATCTATGCTAATAAGTACGCTGGTAGAGGGTTCATAGCACCTCCAACGATAAGAGACCTAGTGTCTAGGCTTAAATACGGTTTTGTCAAGAGCGTTATCAATGGTAAAAGAATAGTTCTAGTAGATGATTCTATCGTACGTGGAACGACTATGAGAAGTATCATAAGGAAGCTTAGGGAAGCAGGTGCAAAAGAAGTCCATGTAAGAGTTGCTAGTCCACCCTTTAAATATCCATGCTTTATGGGTATAGACGTTGCATCAAGGGAAGAACTGCTTGCCTGGAGAGCGGCAAATCTATCTGATATAGCTAAATCGCTAGAAGCTGATAGTGTTGGATACAATACTATCGAAGGTCTTAAGAAAGCTGTTGGCATACCCTCGATATGTTGTGCATGTTTTACAGGTGTATATCCATTCAAAGACCTAGGGGTTGAAGACCTTGAGAAAATGTTTAGTAGGTGATGAATCGTGAGCGGATTGCTAGCTGTGTACGCATTTGATGAACTATGGAATCTTTCGAATATAGTTAGATATGGGTTAATGGCTTTGCAACATAGAGGGTCGCAACAATACTTAATCTGTATCCCTCATAATGATGTTAAATGCATAGATGGAGAAAACATAGAAGTTTCAAATAGTGCTATAGGACATGTTGTAGTTGCTGCCACTTTTAGCGATAGAAATGATAGCACATTCTATGTAGACTCACGTAATGGTAAAAGCGTTGCTGTGGTTGCTGAAAAAGCTTGGAGTAAAATTTATGAATTTACGCAACAACTATTAAACGAGATGAATAAGAGTAGCAACAGCCTAGAAGCATTTAAATCAACTATATCTCTGTTCCTACAAGATTCTGCCGAATTCATTCCATCGCTTCATGTTTTAACAAACTCTAGGGAGGTTATTGTTTGGAGAAGTTTCTACGGACTTACACCTCTTGTCTTAGGTAGCTATGGTTTCGATATGGCTATAGTTTCCTCGGAATCTACAGCGGTGGATATACTAGGAGGAGATGTAAGGAGGTTTCTAGACCCTGGTGGAGGCCTCTATATATCTAGGTACTTAGCGAAATCGTTTAAGCTAGGTAAACCCTTTAACCAAGGTCTATGTCTTTTTGAGCTACTATACCTAGCTAGACATGATGCTGTTGTAGATGGAGTTAGTGTATACGAGTTTAGGAAATTGTTAGGCGTAGAGCTTGCTAAGAATCTCGATAAAGATGTAGATTTAGTTGTGGGTGTACCTGAGACAGCGTTACCTTATGCTATAGGTTTTGCGCAAAGAATTGGAAAACCTTTTGAGTTAGCATTTGCTGCTACAGGAGGTAAGAGGAGGTCTATGCTCTTGGGAGATCCATTCGAGAAAATAGTGGCTATCCACCTAAAGATGAATCCCGTGAAATCTGTTCTAGAAGGTAGAAGGGTAGCCTTAGTAGATGACAGCATGGTTACAGGATCGACTATGAAAACTATTTCGCAGATACTAAGGTTTAGAGTAGGTGTTAAAGAACTACATATATTCATAGCGTCGCCACCGCTGATATCGGTTTGCCCATTTAATGTAGTGAAACTCGATGTTCAAAACCTTTTAGCAGCTAACCTTTCGTCAGAGCTCGCTAAAAACTACCTAGAAGCAGATTCTCTTTACTGGTTATCAAAAGAAGACGTAGATTCTGTAGCCAGTAGGTATGGATTAAAGCTTTGTGGTAGATGTTTCGGTATAGATTTCTTCGGCAGGTGAATAAATTGAAGGTTCTACTAGTTGGTTCTGGAGGTAGAGAACACGCATTAGCTAAACTCATTAGAAGAAGCACCCAAGAACCACGAATATTCGTGGCTATGGACTACAGGAACCCTGGGTTAGAGAGAGAAGCGGTTGAGACAGGCGGAGAACCCTATATAGCTAGTACCATAGATCCAGAGGCTATTGCTAAAGTAGCTGAAGAAATTTCACCAGATTTAATTGTAGTAGGACCAGAGGAACCACAGTTCCACGGGGTTACAGATACCCTTAGAGAAAAAGGTTTCATTGTTTTCGGTGCATCGATGAAGTGCTCCGAGATAGAGAAGAGTAAGGTTTACGCTCGATCTCTTATGTGGAAGCATAGTATTGATGGAAGACTCTATTTCAAGGCTTTCAAGGATATTGAGGAGGCTAAGAAGTTCATAGAATTTGCAGGGGATGTTGTTATAAAGCCCGCGAGGCAAGCTGGGGGAAAAGGTGTAAAGGTTCTAAGGGATACCCAAGCTTATCTAGCAAGAGATAGGCATGTTGTTAAGAAAAGTTACATCGAGAAGCTATTTGCCGAGATGGAGGGGTACAGGGATATAGATTACAAAATACTTGTTGAACAGAGGGTTGAAGGGGTTGAGTATACAGCTATGGTGGTTACAGACGGAAGTACCTTTCTTCAACTTCCTTTAGTACAAGATCATCCACATGCTTTCGAATTTGACATTGGTCCTGAAACAGGTGGTATGGGGAGTATCCAAGGACCTGGCTGGATACTACCGTTTATTAATTTTGACGAATATAAGAAAACCATGGAGATAGTTTCCAACGTATTGAAGGCTTTGATGGCTGAGGTCGGGGAGCCTTATGTAGGTGCTTTCGCTGGGCAGATGATGTTAACAGGTGTTTGGGGTCCAACAGTAATAGAGTTCTATAGTAGGTTTGGAGACCCAGAGATATCTAACATGGTACCAATAGTTGTAAGCGATTTCCTAGATGTGCTAGATAGAGCAGCTAGTAGAAGGCTTGCAGGCGCTAAATTAGAAATAGATGAAGAAGCAGTAACATTAGTTAAAGCTGTAGCTCCAGCTGGATACCCAGGCAACAAGAAGATTGCTTCTGGGCACCCTGTTTATATAGATGAAGCTAGGATAAAAGAGTTAGGCTGTGAGCCACTTTATGCAAGCATTGAAATGTCTGTGGACGGAAAACTTTACACAAAAGGTTCGAGAATTATAGAAATTGTCTGCAGGGGTGGTAGTTATGAAGAGGTATACAAGAAAAGCGAACTAGCCGTTAAAAACGTGTACTCACTTGATGGCCACCCGTTATTTCATAGAAGGGATATAGGGTCTACGGAGCTCTTAGCGGATAGAATAAGGGTGGCCGAGAAAGTTAGGGTTGTCTACAGATCTAGAGCAGCAAACGGTTTACTAGGTAAAATATTTGTATGGATTCCTGGGGAAGGAGTTTTTGACAACCCATTAATAGGTTTCATTAGGTGAAAACCTTGATCCCTAAGAAAAGAGAATACCTATCTACACCTATGTTTGGAGAACCAATAAAAATAATGTTGTTAGGTGGTGGTGAGCTAGGTAAAGAGGTAGCTATTGAGGCGCAGAGGCTGGGTGTAGAAGTAGTAGTAGTCGATAGATATGATTGGGCACCAGCTATGCATGTAGCCCACAGAAGGTACGTTATAGATATGCTCAACTCCAACGCTGTTAAAGCTGTTGTAGAGAAGGAGAAGCCAACAACCATAGTTCCCGAAATAGAGGCTATATCTTACGAAGCTCTTGAAGAACTGGAATCTAGAGGATACCATGTCGTGCCCAATGCTAAAGCTGTTAGAATAGCTATGAATAGGATAGAGCTTAGAAAATTTGCAGCAGAACAAATAGGTTTACCAACAACTAAGTACGCGTTTGCTGAGAACCCAGATGAAGCCGTCGATGCATGCGATAAAGTTGGCTATCCATGTCTATTAAAACCTGAGATGAGTAGTAGTGGTCACGGACATGTAAA
>JAWASI010000015.1:10591-16329 GCA_038892955.1 Ignisphaera sp. | reverse complement strand
TACGAGTATGCTGTTGCCCATGCTAGAGGTAGAAGTAGAAGAGTTATTGTAGAGGAATTTGTTAACCTAGAAACAGAATTCACAGTTCTTACTTATCGGTATGTAGGTGATAACAGCATTATTGTAGATACTTGTGAACCTATTGAACACCAGAGATACGGTAAGTATCACTATATAGAATCCTGGCAACCATCAACAAAACCGGTTGGGGTACTCGAGAAAGCTAAGGAAATAGGGATTAAAATTGCTAATGCGCTAGGGGGTCTAGGTATATTTGGGGTAGAGGTATTCTTAACAAAAGACGGTAGAGTTTTATTTAGCGAAGTCGCTCCTAGGCCTCATGATACAGGTATGGTCACCATGGCTAGTCAAGAGCTAAGCGAATTCACTATACATGTTAGAGCTATACTAGGACTTCCAGTACCTAAACCTAGAGTGCTTACACCTGCTGCGTCTCTAGCCATATATGCTGATTTGGAAAATGTATGGGCTCCTAGGATAAAGGGGGTATACAATGCCATGAAGATAGACGGTGTAGATATAAGAGTCTTCGGCAAACCTTATACCTATAGAGATAGAAGAATGGCTGTTGTGTTAGCAAGAGGTAGAACTATTGAAGAAGCGCTTGAAAAAGCGAGGAAAGCGGCGTCATACATATCCATCGAGTGACGATAATGAGTGGCTGGAGCTATAGTAAAGCAGGAGTTGATCTATCTAAGCATAGGTCTATGCATAACTACGCTCTTAAACTAATTGAGAATTTAAATAAAGAACTAGGGTACAAAGTGGAAGGGCTAGGAGGCTATACATCATCCTTAATATATGGGGATAAGAGGCTAGTTCTTCACGTTGATGGTGTTGGAACGAAAACAATAGTTCTGCAGAAACTTAGAAAATTAAAGATTGCTGGATGGGATTGTGTAGCGATGAATGTAAACGATGTTGTTTGCGATAACGCAAAACCGATTGCTGTTGTCGATTACATAGCTATGCCTTCAGCAGTCGAAGAGGTTTTTAAGGAGGTTGTAGAGGGTGTTGTAGAAGCAGCTAAGGTAGCTAAAGTAGCTGTTCTAGGAGGCGAAACAGCCATTTTGCCAGATCTTGTAAACGGAGTTGATGTTGTGTGTACTGTACTAGCTCTTAAGGAGAAAACAAAGATGAATAAAATAGAGGTTGGCGACATAATTGTGGGAGTATCTAGCTGGGGTCTTCATGCTAACGGGTACAGTTTGGTTAGGAAAATTCTTGAAAATAGAGGTTTAAGGTATGAAGCTGTAGTTAACGGTATAAACCTTGCAGATGAGCTATCGAAACCAGTAGCGATATACTCTAACCTTGTACTAGAACTTCAAGAAAAAGGTATAGCTAAAGCAGTTGCCCATATAACTGGAGGTGCTTTTTCGAAAATAAAAAGATTACTACATCACGATGTAGATATAGAGCTAGTAATGCCGAAACCCCCAAAGATATTCGACTTAATTATGGAGTTAGGTAACGTATCTATAGAAGAAATGTACAAAGTATTCAACATGGGTATTGGGATGGTGGTAGCTATAAATGAGAAAAACATAGACATCGCTAAAGCCACCATAGAGAAACACGGCTTCACTTTTACTAAACTAGGTAAAGCAGTAGAAGGAAGTGGAAGAGTAATCTTAAACACAAGCTATGGAGCTACAGTAGTTTTTTAACTTACGGTTAACTAAAATATAGGTTCTCAAAGATACATAAGCATAAATAACCACATCATTATATACGCTCATAGCGAAGTACCGATTAAAAACCTATATACCACACCTAACTATATTTAGCATAAGTGATGCTAAAATGCAAAACACGAAAAATGTTTAAATCTAACTTTCTTAGAAACTTCACCAAATTGGTTACACCCTAAAACCACTCTAATTTGTGTAGAACACAGATACTACTGCCTCAGCGATAAAACGTATATATAATTTTATATTAGAAAACAAAAGAGGAATATAAAGAACACTAAGGTTGTTAACTTATGGAGTTGAATATTCAACCAATAAAGAATAAAATACGTGAATATATAGAGAGATACCTTAATAACATTATTCCGGGCATACATTATATTCTTAGTATATACAGTTTTAGACTCTATGGAAAAAACTATATAGATCTCCTAATAGAGGAAACTGAAAAACTAAAAGATGTTCTTATATCTGCAACAGGGTCTCAGATAACAGCAAAAATTATAGCAAGAATAATCTTAACCCCATTAGCGAACATAGCCACCAATAGATCTCCTGAAGAATTAGCAGATCTGCTTATAAATAATCCAACAGAACTACATAAAATAATTCAAGAAATAATAAGCTTAGGACGCCTTACATCTTAAACAAGTAATACGTACTACACATTTATGATAGATGCTACACCTAGAAACATACAACACTAGTTAACAAAAATTCACTGAACTACAATAGAATAGGTTGTATCATTTTAGAGTACCTATATAGGAAATTTATCAATTAGAAGTTTTTGAAAACAAAGGATATATTCAAACTACTCCAAGCTTTACGGTGGCTTACTAGCCGCTCTACGCGGGGTCGTGGACATTTTTAAGCTCAACAACACAAAGTTTATACCTAGTTTGATCCCTGGGTAGCTCGGGGTATCACCTCATCACTACCCCAGACCCCAAACACCTACACCAACAAAAAATCCTACAAAACCCCTATAAACCTAACATACCAAAACAGTTGTCAAACCTAAATACACTATTTGTAAATTTAATTTCAATTCCTGTGCTAAACCTAGATACCTACAACATAAGAAAGCGCAACTATCCTAGAAAACCTACAAAAATCTAAGACGAGAAACAGTTACTAAAATTAGGATATCTACTAGAAGGCAGTATTAGGATATGATGAAGTTTGTTAGGTCTGATATAAGGTGATGTAACAGCGGAGGGCTGATAGTAATAGAATTTATCGAGGGTTTCATTAATAGATTTTAAATAAAATAATTCCATAAATAAAGAGAAGAATCTATACACTAACGCAAGAAGAATGTATTTACTTATTGATAGCCAAGGATTATCTATTGAGATGCCATATCCTATATAACAACCTGTAATAATATATTAACGTGTAGCATATGTTAAAAGGTAGTGAAGTTAATTCTATATATTTAAAACATTTTAATGTTTCTACGTCTTATCGATGGATAGAGGACAACAATAGCTAAGCCGATGGTTGCTAAGAACATTACATATGCTCCGTAGATAAACATCTTAATCAACATCTTATCTACACTCATAACTACCACACAATAACTACGTTATATAGTAATGCTCCAAAAGCTTTATAGAGTGAGAACCTAATAACCAAGACTTACTTGAAATGCTATGGTTACGTTATCTCCTGTGTTTAGCTCCATGTAGAATGATTGGTGTATTATCATCGGCATATATCCACCTGGTTTATTTGGATCAAGGAAGCCGAAGGAGCTTGGCCCTACAGTAAACAGTACATTATTTAAACGATTTTCATCAAATTCATCTTTTTCAACCCAGTATCTAATCCTAACCCTACCTATATC
The DNA here is from genome assembly GCA_038892955.1 of Ignisphaera sp. Taxonomy (GTDB): domain Archaea; phylum Thermoproteota; class Thermoprotei_A; order Sulfolobales; family Ignisphaeraceae; genus Ignisphaera. The sequence continues at coordinate 12,762 of JAWASI010000015.1, read as the reverse complement.
AGGCTCTGTATAATCCATTACAACAAAGTATGGAGCACTAAGCTTAGTAAAGTTTATGCCGTAAGACACAGATACATACATATTATTGATACCAGTCATCGAATATTGTATTGTACGAACTAAACCTATGTTCTTAGGTTGCCTTACGCAACTGTTTCGGGTTTCATATAGGTTTATAAGGGTTGATTGTGGTTGTTTTACTGTGAGTTGAACTCATCCACGATGTGGGTGTATGGTAAAGACCCAAGTGGATGGGTATTCAAAGCCAGGATGTGGGGGTTTCCCCACAGCAATGAACCAGAGCTAGATGAGGGGGAGCTGTGGGTAGGGGTTACCCTGAACGGGTGGAGACCAATGACATAGGCACCGATGAAAGGTGCCCCGAGGACGATGAAGCCAAGGGTTGACAATAAACCACATCAACCAACATGAAACCCGAACCCCAATCACCTAGAACCTGACCAGACCACGTATCAGTTCGCCAGTATATGGTAGTTTCAAAGAGCTTAGGGTTAGTGATTATACGTTTGCCCGATACATCTTGTTTCAAACCCTTTACCAGCATGCATTGTATAAACGTACCACATGTGGTGTAGAACCCCGGTAGTTGCTATGACATTACCATAGTAGTATTTGACATAGACATACTGCCTCCTGGTCTCCTTGCCACAGATACTTCCATATGTTGGATTTGTGGTCCACCCTATGTATCCTAGTAGTACCATATAGTACCATATTAGTAGATCCTGAGATTATACCTTGATGTGGTGTACGCAGTAGCTCACTCCATTCCAATATAGTGTTTAATATAGTATGAACGTCTTTGGCGCTGAGAGTCTCAACAATTATTAATCCAGAGGTCAGCTGTGAACACAACCATATCCGTGCTTTCAAGTACTGGGTGAATAAGTCCTATTCCAAGCTTATCATCGTTTATAGGTTGATTAGGGCTAAGGGGAATAACGGGTTCTACCCCAATGTAACCCAAGGCCTTAAGAATAGCTGAATATGAATCTATAGCCTCTAACCCTCCTATCTTAGGGTCAATGTTCAAGTATGCTACAGCATATTTTCTACAGATGCTTAAAATCTTTACCAAGAGCTCAGTATACTTAGATAAGTTTTCACAACTTTCTCTGAGTGAATAAAAACCAAGGATCTCTCGAGCGCAACGTTATCAAAGTCTAGTTGTTTCACAACTTCATCAAGCTCTACACTCTTCAGGAGCCTTATGAATGTTGGTGGTAAGTACTCTATGTAGTAGAACGAAATCTTTTTCGCAAGATCACCTAGGTTAACTTTTAACATAGAACTACTTGTATTATTAGCATAGAAGATAGGAGAAAGAGAAGATATAATGAATGTGATTACAATTACTATAGCAATTATTGTCGAGAGTACATATACGATTTCATTATGCAACCCCATAGAATCCTCAATAGTATTTTCAAAATCTCCTATTTAATTTTTGTTTCTAAGACTATATCTTCTTATCTTCTTGTTATGTTCAACTACATAGAGAATTCAAAGAGATAACGCCAAAAACTTAACTAATGTTCAACAAAAATCTTTCTGAATAAGATAATGAGTCTCTTACACGCTTCATCTTTGAATGTTTATCTAGTTTTATCCGGCCTTCTCTAAATTTTATTCGAAAACAAGAAGAACATTTGATTGTAGTAGATAAATAGTATCTCATTGCATATACAATGAAACTTTAAACTGTGGTATACCAGGTCTCCAGATCTAGAGACCAGCTAGGGGTTCAGATTTCATATAGTTTTACATCATCTGGCACTACTCCTCTATTATAATTGTTATGTTGGCATTTCTGTGTAGATGTTCTATATTTTCTTTGTCTTCTCCTATGGGTGGAGTGTCGGTGCTTCATATCTATACTTTATAATACTACACCTAACGAATTCAGCTCTAGCTGTACACCTCCACCTACACTAATGCTAGAGAGAAAATCATAAATATATCTCTACTGTTTCAAATATGGTGAGCTACCTCGATGCAAAATGGGGAGCTTATTAGGGTGAGGGTTCTCCCTAAGGGTAGCAATGATTATAATACTCTACTCAAATTCTTGAAACTCTACCGTAATGCTATCCAGCTAGCAATAAACAAGTTGTAGAGTTTAAACAAAACACCATCAATTAAAACTCTAC
>JAWASI010000015.1:0-10581 GCA_038892955.1 Ignisphaera sp. | reverse complement strand
AGGATGATGCAAACCCAAGACCAATGCAAAAGAAACAAAAATAAGACTATAAAACCAACCAATATAAACCTATATCAAAGCTGAACCCAGCTTATTATATCTTTGATTATTTCTCTCCAACTATTTTCGTTGAGTATTTCGTGGTAAAGATCTTTGTATATTTTAAGTTCTTTTTCAGGGTATTTTATTCTATTGTAGACATCTATACTTGCTTTAGGTGGAACTACTTGGTCTTTTTCGCCGTGGAGAAGCAGTAGAGGTTTTTCTATTCTATCTATATATTTCCATATGTCTTGGGATGCTCTTATTAATTCATATAGTAGTCTAGCCGTAGGCCTCTTAACCACCAAGGGGTCTTCGATATAGGATTTAACCACATTTTGATTATGTGATAGTAGCTCGGGTTTTATTGGTAGGTTTAAACGCATTCTCGGGTTTAACATATTTATCGTTTTGAGGAATAATAGTTGCAGTGGATTCACCTTAATTATTGTTGCTGCTCCACTTGTAACAGCAGCATCAACGTTACTTTTTACACGGGCTAGGTAGTGGAGAACTATAAGTCCCCCCATGCTATGCCCAAGCAAGACTATTTTCTTAGGCTTATGTTTTTCGGCTACGATGTTTATGTAATTTTCTAGGTCTGTTAGAAAATCATCGAATTTCTCTACATAACCAACATCCTCCTTGGTAGCTGTTTCCCCATGTCCTCTAAGGTCATGGATACAGAAAGCATAACCGTGTTCAAGAAATGCTTCACCTACATGGGTATACCTTCCGCTATGCTCAGCAAAACCATGTACACCAACGATAATAGTATCTACTTTATCTAAGAGCCAACAACGGTGAAATACCTTGGTTTTACCTAGCATTAGAAATCCATCTACGTACAGATTTCCACCTAGTTGGTAAATCCTTGGAGGCAGATATAGATTTTACTACAGCTATTGTTATGAACATCGAAAGAGTGAAATACTTTACCCTAAGTAGTAAGTTAGTTGGTGCTTAAAATGTTTGAAAACAAGTTTATTCTAGCTATAGACCAAGGAACAACAGGTACAAGGGCTATTCTATTCACATACGAAGGTCTACCTATTGAAAAAGGGATAGCCTATGTAGAGCATGAGCAGATATACCCTAAACCTGGTTGGGTTGAGCATAACCCTATTGAGATCTGGGAGAATACCAAGTATGTTGTTAGAAAAGTTTTAGAGCAATCAAGGGTTAGCCCAAAGAATATAGCGGTTATTGGTGTAACAAACCAGAGGGAAACAACAGTTATATGGGATCCTAAAACAGGTTCTCCCCTCTACAATGCAATTGTCTGGCAGGATAGAAGAACAGCCCCTCTAACTGATTACCTTAAGAAGAATTACCTCGAGGTTATTAAGGAGAAAACTGGTTTAGTTCCTGATCCTTATTTCTCTAGCACAAAAATATGGTGGTTACTTGACAATGTACCTAAGATAAAAGAAAAAGCGGTTAAAGGCGAAGCTTTAGTTGGTACAATAGATAGTTGGTTGATATGGAATTTAACTAGAGGTAGTAGAGATACCCTAACGCCAGAGTGTGGCGGTGCCCATATAATCGATTACTCAAATGCTTCAAGAACAATGCTGTTTAACATCCATATACTTGACTGGGACGAAGAGCTTCTTGAAATACATGGCAGAATACCGAGGAACATAATGCCTCTACCGAGGCCATCTAGCGATAAAGATATCTACGGCTATACAGGACCTGAAGTAAGCTCAGAGTTATTCAATGGTGTTGCTATCCCTATTGCAGGCGATGCGGGGGATCAGCAGGCAGCTCTTTTTGGGCAAGCGGGTTTTGAGGTTGGGGATACAAAGTGCACCTATGGGACAGGGAATTTCGTTCTTATGAATACAAGTTCTACACCTATATACTCAAAGCATGGTTTACTTACCACTATTTTCTATAGTATTGAGTTAAGGAAAGCTATATACGCTTTAGAGGGTAGCATATTTATTACAGGTGCTGCTATAAATTGGCTTAGAGATGGGTTAAAGATAATAGAGGTTCCCGGCGAAGTAGAGCCGTTAGCCGAGGCAGCTTCTAGTACAGGGGGAGTATACTTCGTCCCCGCATTTACGGGTCTAGGGGCTCCTTACTGGGATCCATACGCTCGAGGACTAGTAATAGGGATAACCCGGGGAACAGAGAGAAGACATATAGCTAGAGCAGTACTTGAGTCAATAGCGTACCTCACAAGAGATGTACTAGAGGCTATGAAGGTAGATGCAGGGGTAGAGATAGAGGTCCTCAAAGTCGACGGCGGGCTATCGAGGAGCAACTTATTGATGCAATTCCAAGCAGATATACTTGGAATCAAGGTAGTAAAACCTCTAGTTCTAGAAACAACATCTCTTGGTGTAGCCTATTTAGCAGGTCTTGCTATAGGTTTTTGGAGAAACCTTGATGAGATAAAAAAGAATTGGAGAGCTGAGAAGGTATTCGAGCCAAGGATGGACTTAAACACCAGGGAGAAATTATATAGCGGCTGGAAAGCTGCTGTTAGAAGAGCTTTAGAATGGGCTAAGGAGGTTCCCTGGGCATATGGATATTAATAAAAACAAAATCTCTTTTACCTAACGCATACCCTTATTCGTAGTTTAACTGGTGATAGCATTGAATAAAGTAAGAGTTGTTATAGTTGGCGCTGGGGTAATAGGGGCATCAATTGCAAGAGTTCTTAGTATGTATGAGAACTTCGATATTGTGTTACTCGATAAAGAACCCGATGTAGGGTGGGGATCTAGTAAAGCTAATACATCGATTATACACCCATGCCACGAGGAAGACCCAAGGATGTATTTTCTAAGAGCAGAACTATGCTTAAGAGGAAACAAGCTTTGGAGAGAATGGGTTGAACAGCTAAAGATACCGGCTAAATGGCCTGGTGAGCTCATGGTGTTTACAAGCGATGAAGAAGAGAAAAAAGCTAGGGAGTTCATAGAAATAGCAAAATTAAATAATGTTCCAGGGGTTAGGATTGTAGATGATAGAGAGTTAAAGGTTTTGGAGCCTTGTGTAGGAGGCGAAGCTAAAGGAGCTGTTTACGCTCCAACAGCAGGTTTGCTATCCCCTTTCGAAGCAGTTATAGCTATAGTTGAAAACGCTGTTGACAACGGAGTTAAACTCTTAACGGAAACAGAAGTCTATGCAGTAAAAATCGAGAAAGGTAGAGTTGTTGGTGTAGAAACAAATAGAGGATTCATCGAAGCAGATATCGTGATTAATGCAGCTGGATTATATGCGGATAAGATATCGCATTCCGCAGGTGTTGAACTTGGTTTTCATATAACTCCCCGTAAAGGTGAATACGTTATATACGACGAAGAAGTAAAGGTAAAACCTACTAAAATTCTCCATACAACACCTACACCCAAGACTAAAGGTGTTTACGCTATAACAACTGTCCACGGTAATCTAATGATAGGCCCTACAGCAGAGGATCTCTCTAGCGAAGCAAGAGAAGATTTATCAACAACTGTTCACGGTATAGACTACGTAGTTCGAGAAGCTAGTAAGTTGCTTAAGGAGATTCCCCCGAGATCAAGTATTATAAGGATGTTTTCGGGGTTAAGACCCGAACCTCCTCACGGCAACTGGCTTATCAAAGCTTACGCAGATCCGTGGGGTTTTATCAATGTGGCGGGCATAAGATCTCCAGGACTTACAGCTGCACCAGCTATTGCTGAATACGTTGTTAAGCTCATAGCTACTACCTACGATGTTAAGCTTGTGGAGAAAAACAATTGGAACCCTTATAGGGAAGATATAGCTAGAGTAAAGAATAAAAGCCTTGGTGAAATCGATGAATTGATTAAGCTTAATCCTAGCTACGGGGAAATAGTTTGTTTCTGTAAAATAGTTTCGAAAGCTGAGGTTCTAGAAGCAGTAGAAAGAATGATGAAAATCGGGATTAAGACTGTAACGCTAGACGGTATCAAGTTTAGGACATACGCTGGTTTCGGTAAATGCCAAGGGTCGTTCTGTAGATGGAGAATAGCTTTAATAGTATCAGAGAAACTAGGGATACCGCTTCACCAGGTAGTTGTTAAAAGGTCTGCCTATGGCATAGGCGACGTCAAAGTCCTATGGAGGGATAAGATGGGGTTGAGGTAAGCTGTATGGAATACGATGTTGTAGTCATAGGCGGAGGACCAGCGGGAATAGGAGCAGCAATAAAAGCTGTAGAGCTTAACCTAAGAACTATTTTGTTGGAGAATAGAGAGGTGCTAGGGGGAATCCCTCTACAGTGTATCCACCCAGGTTTCGGCGTACACTACTTCAAAGAAGATCTAACGGGGACGCAGTTCATAACCAGGTTACTCGATAAGCTAGAGAATTTAGGTGTTGAGTCTGTGCTGAAAACCTACGTCCACAGTATTGACTATGTAGATTACTACAAAAAGATAGTGAACGTTATATCACCTCGAGGTATACTTAGGTTAACCACAAAAACAATAATATATGCTGTAGGTGCTAGGGAGAGACATTTATTTGAGCTCGGTATTGTAGGGGATAGACCCGATGGAGTATACACAGCTGGAGAAGCTCAAACTCTTATGGATATCTACGGGGTTATACCTGGAAAAGAAGTAGTGATTGTAGGTTCAGGTGATGTCGGTTTAATCATGGCTAGAAGATTTGCACTAGAAGGTGCAAAAGTTAAAGCAGTTATCGAGATACTTCCCTACCCCGGGGGACTTATGAGGAACGTAATGCAGTGCTTAAGAGACTTTGATATTCCTTTGTTGCTTCAACATACAGTTGTAAGGGTTATAGGTAGGAGAAGAGTAGAGAAAGTAGTTATAGCCAAGGTAGACGAAAAGCTAAAACCTATTGAGGGCACAGAGTTTGAAATTCCATGCGATACACTAGTGATATCTGCTGGGCTTAGGCCAAACACGGACTTACTAGAGAAAATAGGGGTAGCCATAGACCCTGCAACAGGTGGGCCTATTGTCAACGAATACCTAGAGACAAGTATTCCAGGGATTTTTGCCGCAGGTAACGCTCTTGTGGTAAACGATCTCGTTGATTATGCTGTAGAGCAAGGAGAATTAGCAGCAGAAGGAGCTAAAATATTTGTAGAGAATAAAGGTCTACCTACAAAAAGCTGGAAGCGTATCGAAAAAGGTAGAAATATTAGACTTGTTATTCCGCATATGATTAGCGGCGAAAAAGATGTTGTACTCTACGCAAGAGTAGCTTACCCAGAGAGAAATATCTTCATAGAGATTCCCGAGATAAACTTTAAACAGTTTAGCTTCGGCGTTAGGCCAGCTGAGATGATTAGGCTTAAGCTCGAGAAGAACACCTTAAGCAAAACGTATACAAACATAGATAGGATAACCTTAGCGGTGAAACCAAGGTGGGGGACTACGAATTAACATGTATTATCTGTCCTGCTAGTTGTACACTAAAAGTATCAACTAAAAACGATGAGATAGTAGTAGAAGGTAATATGTGTTCTAGGGGAGTAGAATTCGCTAAAAACGAGGTCATAAACCCTACTAGGTATGTCATGAGCGTAGTCAGGGTCAGAGGAGGAGATATGCCTACGGTATCCGTTATAACAAGCAAACCTATTCCAAAGAACTGCATATGGAATGTTATGGAGGTTTTAGCTAATTTAGAGATAGAAGCCCCTATAGAAATCGGGGACACCATAGTTAAAAACATATGCGGATCGGATGTGATAGCGACTAGAAGGGTTAAAAACAAAAAAGATAAAGAGAGCTAATCCCCTATACCCAATAACAATAAAACACTGATGCATCAACTCCTAAGCAGTTTAAGGAAGTAGGTATTCTACCTCCTCGCTACTACAACGAACAGAAGTAGGTTATTATTTATCTAGTATGAAAATAGCTACAACAGGTGGAGCTGATTTCATAAGTAGATACATAGCTATCTAATTGACTAAGAAAAACTTCAACGTTATTACATCGATACCTTAGAACGGTGTAGCAAGTATGTATTAGACATTTCCAGAGAATCGAGGTATACCTATAGTTAAAACCGATGTAAGGTTTTTCGAATACTGTAGAGGTTTTGACATTGTTACCTATGTTGCTTCTTATACCAGCATAGCTAAATCCATAGAGAAACCTGTTGAATATACTGACAACAACGTTGTTAATACCACAGGAATAACGTATGGATGTACAAAAGCTAGATCAAAATTTATTTCCATAAACCTAGCCTCGGTTTACGGAAATACTGTAAAAACTATTTATATTAGAAGATCGTCCACTAAACCTTCTTTCTCCCTACGGGTTAAGTAAGTACCTAGGAGAATTAATTGTTAACTATTTTAAGAAACTATACAAACACTATTACACTACCCTAAGGTTTTCCAACGTATATAATCCTAGGCAAAGCAATGTTTATGCAAGAGTCATATTATCGAAAGCTCTAAAAATAAGCCGTTATAACTTGCGGCGATGGAAAACAAACAAAGGATTTTATACATGTAAAAGATGTTGCAGAAACAATACATAGGCTAATAGATAGAGACTTAATTACGAACAACGTTTATAAAGTTGGTATAAGGATACCTACACCATAAACAATCTTGTATTACTTATAAAGAGATTAATTGGTAAAAATGTTGAGATAGTTTATGAAGCAGAAAAACCTGGAGATATAGGGGATAGCTGTGCAGATAATAAGAAATCGGCAATGGTAACAATTGCGGTATTTATTCTTTTTGAAGTAGGGCCTAAGCATACCATAGATGTTATGAAGGAGTATACTCTAAAACAATCTGTACAGCAATAAGTTTATCTAAATCTAGCCATAGCCTTCGATACTGCACCTATTCTAGGGTATATTGTATCCTTGATTCTTGTTTCTAACAGCAACTCAGGTCTACTTTTAGATCTAGGTCTCCTGCAACTATATACTCTGTAAAAGGATTTAAGAATATATTAATAGCCTTAAATATAACACCTCTCTTTATAGCATAGTTAACAGCATAGCATATCTTTTCATCTACATCACAGTATAGTTTAAATCCTTTAGCGTTTGGTATACCGACAACAAATACCAAGTACGATAAAAAACCGTTCTCTATGAAGTTAGCTAGAGCCTCTATTTGTTTTCTTCCTCGAGTTGTAGGTGCATCAGGGTACCCTGCAAACCCATCGCTTAATTTCATAATAGCGCTCTTAAGCTCTATTACTGCTTCAATATCTCTACATCTAATTAAATAATCAAGGATATTTCCAAAAACCCTAAAATTACGCTTAATTATTGCACAGCTTTTAAGCCATGGGATAAAACCTTTAGAAATTAGAATTTCGAACGATTTCTCGTGAAGCATTGTATCTACAAGAGCAGCATAGCCTCTATCTTCTACACCTACCAATCTATACATTAGCTTACCTTTCTTCGTTGGTATACAAAAACCTCTTCTACCTTTCTCTATATATCCAAGAAGTCTACCAGTATTACAGAGGTAAACTATGTGCTCTGTTCCACCTATATTAACTAGTACAGAGAACCTAGAAATACGTTTAATAATAGTACACTCAACCAAATTACTAAACTTTAGTATATCCACAATTTACCGCCAATATCAATACAAATTAGGTCACCTACTTATAAGGATACTATAATTCTTAATTAACCGATAGAAATACCTACGCCGATAGTAGGTATCCTTAGCTAGAGAAGGTGTAGAACTTGAACTGGTTGATAACAGGGGCATCATCGGGTATAGGGCTTGAATTAACTAAAACCATATGTAGTGAAAAAGGTAGCTACGTTATCGGTGTAGGTAGAAATGAAGAGAGATTAGAAGAGCTTAAGAAAAAATTAAACGGTTGCTTTAACTACGTTGTAGCCGATTTATCAATTGTGAAAGAGGTAAAGAAGATTGTAGGAGAAGTTATTAAACACTTTGATAAAGTTGATGTACTTATAAACAACGCAGGCTTTGGTTTATATAAACAAGTTCTAGACCATGGCTCTGAAGAGATAGAGTCTATGGCTATAGTTAACTTTGTAGCTCCGCTAATCTTAGTCAAAGAGCTTCTACCAGTTATGCCGAAAGACTCAGTAGTAGTTATGGTTATAACAGCAGGGATACATGTTCTAATGAAGGATCTCCCAATCTATGGAGCTACAAAAATAGCTCTTCACTATGCTTCTGAAGTTCTTAGACACGAGCTAAAAAATCGTGGAATACATCTACTTACAGTCTACCCTGGATTAATTAAAACAGAATTCCATGAAAGAGCAGGGAAGATAGTTGAAGGAGGAATTTCGGCTAATGCTGTAGCAAAAGCTATAGTTAAAGCTGTTAAAAAGAAAAAGAAGAAAATCTACATACCTTGGTACCTATCTATAGCTAAAATCTTAGGGCCCTACCTACTTTCCCTCTAAAAATAAAGACAATAAATTGAATCAAAAGCCCGGCGTACAGCATGAAATCCTAATAGAGATACCAATAAAAATAGTTATTATTAAGTAATGTACTCTATAGCTTTTTCAAATACATCGCTTATTAAGTAAATAATTTATTATTGAGATAGAGCTTCTATTATGAGTTGACAGAACTCAGGTAGATCATCTGGTACCCTAGCTGTTATAATATTACCATCTCTAACAGCTGGAACATCAAGGTATATAGCTCCTGCATTAATTAGATCATCTTTAACCGCTCTATAAGCTGTAACCTTCTTTCCTTTGACTATCCCAGCTGAAATCAATACCTGCGGTCCGTGGCAAATAGCTGCAACTGTTTTACCCATCTCATAAACTTTCCTAACGAATGTTAATACCTCCTCATCTATTCTTAGAGAATCTGGAGAGAAACCACCGGGAATTACGAGAGCATCTATATCCTCTGGTTTAACCTCTTTCAACTCCTTAATAACATATCTTTCTCCAAGCCTGAAAACCTCTAAAGGTATTGGAGTCCCATACCTACCTGTAACAGGTTTACTAGGATCAGCAGGCCTCGGATGAAGCCCTCTTCTAACAGGTATAATTACGACCTCAGCACCTTCCTCACTAAGCCTAACAAACGGATACAAAAGCTCAACATCTTCAAACTCATTAGCTACTATAATAGCTACAACTTTCCCCTTCAACCGATTACCAGGACCAACCCTATTCACAAACCTCATAGAGTTCCCCTATCAATACAGTTTTACACTAAATAAAAATATTCCTATCAAGAATAAGGGTATTATTGTTTACAGATTTTCATAAAATATTAGTGTATATTCCTAGAACTCCTAAGCATGGACAGTACATAGTGTAATCAATACCCAATTTTTAGGATGCAAAACAGTTAAGTAATACAAATAACTGTTAGCAAAACTATTTGCTAAGCTATAGCGAATATAAGTGGTTAAATGAACACCTTCTTCAGCTACCAATAAATTATTTTTAATTTAATACATTAACACATCTATTTCGTCATATCCCTAGACGAATATCGTTAATTGATTAGTTCCCGTAAATAATGTCTATACAACATCCTTTAGCTTTAACTAATGTATCTCTAATTGCGTGTATCGATGCCATAATTTTTCCCTAAAGTTTCTCCCAATCTATTTTCGATACTGCATCGCATTTATGGTTAAACCACATAATGTCTTCTACATCGACAAGGCTCTTAACCTCGATAAAGAATATCTTCTCATTATGGGTGTAGATATCTATCTCTAAGGTATCCCCTTTACCCATATACCTACCCTCTGCATCTATGTAAATAAATTTCTCAACTTTATCAACATCCTCTACACCAAACCAAACAAGAACATCTCTATACAGATTAAGAATAGTTTTCTCTAAATCAATTCCAACTCTACGTGTTACAGAACCAACAACAACCTCAAACCTTGCTACACGCTTAGATAATTCTTAAATTCTTTTTAATTATTCTTCTAACATCTTTGAGTGTTCTTCAAGTATTTTAAATATTTTCTCGAAACCTATCTTCATATAGTCTGCTAAAGTTTTAACAACTATATTCCGTGAACATATATTATTATTCCCCATAACTAAAGTAGAAACTATATCCTAAACCATTATGCAAACCTTATCACCTTTAGATTAAATAATTTAAAGGATAACCAACATAGTGTAATTGTTAAGCACCTACTTGGTTCGCCTTACTAGGCAGGAATACTTATTACGCCTTTTTACAATGTTTTAACATTTTTCATCTGTTGCTTTTACCAAGTTGGTATTTTGGGTTCCGTAGCTTAGAATCTTGCTTAAAATATTATGGCTTTTGTAATTATATTTCTTCATAACGCTATTATCAACATCCTGTAATAAGCAGGCTCTGTAACTTATAATCATATAATGTATATACTTCTCCATAAACAATCCTTAAAGTAATACAAAATTATTAAATATCTAAGTGGTTATTAACAGTTTTATAAATGAGAAACAATTCTATCAATTAATTTTAATAAAATCGTTTAAATTGAAGACAATTCTCGTCCTAGGAATAACGCTCTAATTTCGCTAATAATTTATATGCAAACAATATACTAGGTATACACAAAATTTAAATACTTATCC
>JAWASI010000014.1:0-45250 GCA_038892955.1 Ignisphaera sp. | reverse complement strand
TGTTGTTACAAAAAGTGTTAAGCCTTATACTGTTGTAGCAGGTGCACCTGCTAAACCTATAATGAGTAGAGATGAGTATAACCATAGGAGAAAAGATTACGAAGAAAAACATATCTTTCCTTACCGCTAATGTATGCATAGCCTTTATAAATATCCATAACTATAGTACTAAATATAAGTATAGAGTTAGAACAATGTAAATGAGGTCTAATCCTTGGCTAAACAGAAAACGTTGCTGGAGTTCATTAAAAAAAGTAGATCTCTAGATCAGAACATAGAAACAAATAAGTTAAGCGAAATCCCTAAGGAAAACACAGCAGTATTAACAGAGTCGATTAACGTTGATCAGCACCAGCAACAAGATAAACCTATGTTAGTAAGTGAAACTAAACCAAAGTTAATAGTTGATAGGAAGGCTAACTTACGTGAACAATTGGTGGAAGAGAAAGATTACTCCCAACATAAGAGATTTGATTACCTAGATTTTCGTGTTTATATTCCAGAAGGTCTAGACTTAAACAATGAGAAAATCTATAAGTTTTACCGCGAGCCACATTACATAGATTCAGCTGATTACGTGTATCTGCTAGACGTTAAGTATGATGGTGATCTAGGAAAGGCTGTCCTAATTCTCTACGATGTTAATAACAAAGATCTTATTTATTACTATGATAAAACAGGGCATAAGCCTTACTTTTTAACAGATATCCCGCCAGAGAAAGTTAATAAAATACTTGATATAGTTAGACACAAGTCGTTTGACTCCATAGAAACCGTTGATAAATTTGACCCCTTACGCAATACTAATAAGCGTTTTACTAAAATTGTTGTTAAAGATCCCCTTGCTGTGAGAACCCTTAGAAATAAGGTCCCTATCGCATGGGAGGCTAACATAAGGTATCACGTCAACTACATATATGACTTGGGATTAATAACGGGTATGCCTTATAGAATTGAAGGTGCTAAAATTGAGGAAATCGTAGAGATAGACCTTGAATCACTTAAGCGAAATATCGCTGAAGTTCTTGGCATCTCGAATCCTCAAAGCCTTGAAACAGCCGTGAACTTAGCAAAACTCTTTGAAACAAAATGGGTTTCAGCAAGGCGTATCGCTATAGATATAGAGGTTTATACCCCTTTTGAAGGAAGAGTGCCTTCTCCTGACGATGCTGTATTCCCTATAATGTCTGTAGCCTTCTTTTCTAACGATGGTCTAAAAAAAGTACTGGTACTAAATAGAGATAGTTTGAAGGTGCTACAGAAGTTACCAGAAGATGTAGAAATAGAGATATTTGATAGCGAGCTTCACATGATATTAGAGACCTTGTTGATTATATCTAGGTATCCAGTTGTACTTACGTTCAATGGCGATAATTTCGACCTTAGGTACCTATATATTAGAGCTCTAAAACTAGGTATCCCTAAAGAGTTGATATGTATCAAAGTTAAGAAGGTTGTTAAAGGAGGAAAGAAGGTAGAATACTTAGCTGAACTTAAACACGGTATACACCTAGACCTATACAAGTTCTTCAGCAATAAAGCTATTCAAACATATGCCTTTGAGGGTAAGTATAAGGAGGTTAACCTTGATAATGTAGCACAAGCACTTCTAGGTATAGGGAAGGTACAACTTGATGAAGAGCTTAGCAAAGTAGATTTATCGACTCTCGTGAAGTATAACTTAAGGGATTCACAGATAACACTTGAGTTAACTACTTTTGCTGATGAACTTGTTTGGAAGCTAATGTTACTGATTATGCGTATCAGTAAACTAGGTATAGAGGATGTGTGTAGAACTACAGTCTCTGTTTGGATTAAGAATTTGTTTTACTGGGAACATAGACGCCGAGGATACTTGATACCACGTCCGGAAGACATAGTATCGTTGAAAGGTAGAAAGGTTACAGAAGCTATAATTAAGGGTAAGAAATATGCAGGAGCAATAGTAATTGATCCACCACAAGGTATGTTCTTCAATGTTTTCGTATTAGACTTTGCATCGCTATACCCATCTATTATAAAAAGGTGGAATCTGAGCTACGAAACAATAGATCCAGAGCCAGGTCAATGTAGTAAAGTAGTGGACATAGTTGACGAAAAAGATAAGGTTATACATCGTGTGTGCATGGAAAGAGTGGGAATAACATCGGAGGTGGTAGGTTTCTTAAGAGACTTTAGGGTTAGAATCTATAAGAAGAAAGCTAAGGATAAAAAACTTGATGAGACATACCGTAGCTGGTATGATGTAGTTCAAAGAGCTATGAAGGTGTATATTAACGCTGCCTATGGTGTATTCGGAGCTGAAACCTTCACACTATATGCGCCTTCGGTTGCCGAAAGTGTTACGGCTTTAGGTAGGAGGATCATTACAACAACTATTGCTAAAGCTGAAGAACTAGGGCTTAAGGTTTTATACGGCGATACAGATTCGCTTTTCGTATGGAATCCCGACCCAGCTAAGCTAGAAGAGCTTAGAAAATGGGTTGAACAAACATACGGATTAGAGCTAGAAATGGATAAAGTCTATAAATTTGTTGCTTTTGCACTTAAGAAAAACTACGTTGGGGTTCTTACATCTGGCGAAATAGATATCAAGGGTATGGTTGGCAAGAAGAGAAATACCCCTGATTTCATAAAGAATCTATTCAATGAAATAATAAAGCAGATAGCATCTATAAGCGAACCTGAAGACGCTGTTAAGGTTGTAGAGAATGTTAGGAAAACACTTGAGAGGTACTATATCTTGCTAAAGTATAAGCTGTTAACACTAGATGAAGTTGCATTCCATGTAGGGTTAACAAGGGGTTTATCTGAGTATAAAAAGACAACGCCACAACATGTTAAAGCAGCTTTAATGCTTCAAAGATATGGTGTAGAGGTTTCTTCAGGGGATATAATAACGTACATCAAGGTCAAGTCTAAGGAAGGTGTTAAACCTATTCAACTAGCCAAAATAAGTGAAATAGATGTACAGAAGTATCTAGAGGCTATGAAGACAACCCTTGAACAGCTATTTACTGCATTGAATATCAGCTGGGAGGATATCGCAGGTAGCGCAAAAATTATGTGAATACTTACTGGCTACTATGTACTTGTCCTAAGGTTTTATATCCCTAGATCTTAGCTTTACTCAGTACTTTAATTAGTTTTCTAGACATTATGATCATTAGGGTAGGAGTAGTAGTATTGCTTACGCGAAGCTTATTATACTGTTACTAATAAAAAGCATTAACCCGTGAAATACCGAAATGCCTCCGAAGCTACGTATAACCTTAGACGACGATATCCTACAAGTACTGAAAACCTCACTTCCACTTGTAGTAGTAGAGCTTATTTCTAGTTTGTACTCGATAACTGATATGTATTTTGTTAAAAGTCTTGGCGAAAACGCTGTTGCAGCATTAGGAATATCCGGCTATATTTTTTGGCTTATCTTAGCTTTTTTTGCGCTTTTTCACACCCCTCTATCAATAGCTATAGCGCAAAGTATTGGAGCTAAAGAGTTGAATAAAGCTAGATCTATCTTAGGCTTCATACTCTTAATTGGCTGTATATTTACAGTAATATTATCTGCTTTACTGGTGTATGTAACTCCATGGATAATCGTTATCCAATCTAATGCAAGGGGCTTAACCTTTAACTACGCTACTGAATACCTACGTATAAGGTTCTACGGCCTCGTTATTGCGTTCCTAGCTATGACTCTTGATGTTGCTGTGGTATCCGCTGGAAAGACTATATACTCTATGACGTCAAATACTGTTGGTTTAACGCTAAACATTGTTTTAGATCCGATTATGATTTATGGCTTGTACGGATTCCCGAAATTTGAGGTGGCAGGAGCCGCTATTGCTACTCTAATTTCGCAGGCTTTATCGCTACTCCTCAATATCTACTTTATTGCGAAAATAGGTCTTACGCCAATAGTAGAGCGAAAATCGCTAAGTATGATTAAGGTACTAAACCTCGGCCTCTTTTCTTTTCTAGAGAGACTACTTTTCTCTCTAGGTAATAACATATACGCAGGTATTATATCTAGGCTTGGGGATATAGCAATGGCCGCTCATAGTATTGGTCTTAGAGTAGAGAGCTTAATATATATGCCCGGTATAGCTTTCGTAACAACAGCTTCTGTTCTTGTTGGACAAAAAGTTGGTGCTAAAAGTATAGAAGAGGCTAAAACCGTAGGTTTAAAGGTAATCAAATTAGGGTCTACTGTAATGGCGTTACTAGGCGTATTTGTAGCTTTATGCAGCCATAAATTAACATCTTTATTTGCACCAAACGTAGAAGTCCAGAAACTTGCTTCAATATACTTAACTATAGCGGGGTTAAGCGAATTTGGCCTAGGTTTAACCATGATTACCGGGGGTGCAATGCGTGGAGCAGGTAATGTTATTACACCTTTTGTTGTTAACTTAGGATGTCTTTTCTTAGTAAGGGTAACTCTATCATTTCTTTTAGTGTCAATACTTGGTGTTATAGGACCTTGGATAGCTATGTTTGTAGACGTTTATTTAAGGGGGTTTATCCTGTATTACATCTTTACATCAAGGTTTAATAGATTAATAAAAAGAATTGTATAGAGTTGCCAAATTTATGGCTATAGGTATTTGTGGTGATATTGTGCGTCTAGCATTAGTGGATATTAACATTAAGATCCCTAAGGATATTTACGAAGAACTTGTGAGAAGAGCTAGGATCATCGGCGCTAGCGTAAAAACGTATATCCGAACTTTGTTAGAGCGCCATGTCAGTAAAACTAGAGAAGAAATTAGCGATCTTGAGTCTAAAGAAGTAGATTTAATACTTAGGCTACAGCATATAGTTTTAGAAGAATTAAGTGTATTGAAGCAAGTGGTTTTCGAAATATAGTTATATCTAGAATTTGTTTTGAAGATATATCCCGTATAGCTAAGTATAGTTAAAGATTTAATGAACCAAGTTGGACAAGTTATTGCCGAGAAATGTGGAGGTAGGTTCACTAATGAATGCGAACGCTACGAAGAATTTAAAAGAATAGAGCTTGAAGTAAGTAGGGTTCAAGATCTTATTACAAAGCTAAGAATTATAACCTCAAGTTATTACGGTGTTGTTGTCCCATTTTATAAAACAGCTGTTCTTTATGGAGAGATGTAGTTTGCTTGAATTAACTTTCATACTATACAATGTATTTAACAATCCTTTGGCAAAACTAGTTACAGCATTATTAGATTTAGATTAGGTACAGACACCATAGATACAACCAATACAATAATAGTTGTGAAAGATGAAGTTTGGTTAAGCTTAATTTCTCTTCAAAACCCTAGATATGTAGGAATTAATACGCATATAAGTTCAAAGTAGGAGCTTGGGATACTATGTCCTTAAATATAAGGGCAAGATTCTGGGCAAACCAAGGTAATTTAACGTATTGCCTAACTTGCGAAAGAAAATGCCTTATTTCACCTGGTAATATAGGTATATGCGGAAACTATAAGAACGTTGATGGGGTACTCTATAATGTTGGTTACGGCAGAATTAGCGCCGTAGAAAGTAGACCAATAGAAATTAAACCCCTATTCCACTATTGGCCAAATAGCACCGCTATGACTTTCTCTTTTTGGGGATGTAATTTCTACTGCCCTTGGTGCCAAAACCACTATCTTAGTTTTACCCACCCAAAGGAATTCGATAAAGTTATACTACCTGAAGAGCTACTTAAATTAGCTATAATGTTTGGCGATGAAGGTTTTAGCGCAAGTTTTAATGAACCAACAGTAAGCGTAGAATATCTTTTGGATTTAGCAGAGCTCTCCATTAAACATGGTCTATACTTTACCGTTGTAACAAACGGTTACCAAACATTAGATGTATTGAATAAATTACTCGAATTCGATGTTGATGGTTGGAGCATAGACGTAAAAGGCTGCCCTACTATGAGAAAAGCTCTACCAAGAATAGATCACAGCATTGTGTACAGAAATGCGAAACATATACTAAGACATAATGGACATGTTGAGATGGTATACCTCGTAGTAACAAACACTAACGACTTTAATGAGTGTGTTGAATGGATCATCAACACCCATTTAAATGAACTCGGTCCTGAAGTACCTCTTCACGTAAATAGGTATTACCCTGCCCATAAATGGACTGAGCCTCCAACACCTATAGATAAGCTGCTGGAAATAGCCAACACAGCCAAGAAGGAGGGTATAGAGTACGTTTACATCGGTAACTACGGTAGCCCAGAGCTTGAGTCCACCAGATGCCCTAAATGTGGTAAGATGTTAATATTTAGGTACAACTATAGAGTTAGAGAATTTAACTTAGATCGAGAAGGAGAAGTATACAAATGCCCTAGATGTAGGCATAGAATACCTATCAGGGGAAAATACGTTGTTAAGAAGAGGCTGTGGTTCTAAAGCTAGTACACAAAAAGCCAAGAAATAAATATATTCCTCTGAGTATATACGTGTTGACGTGGGGATTAAATAGGTAATAATTATGATAGCCCCAGGGTATGTTGATATACCTGCATATGTTATTATGACGATACTTGGGCTAATTTTAAGTTTTTGGGGAAAACATTTTGCTAGAATTCTATCGTCTATCGCTTTTTGTGCTTTCCTAGGGTACTTAACATGGGTTTACAGCTTTAAGATGTTTAAAAGTATAGCAATATCAACGATGTTATTACTTATCGCTATAGTTATTGGTTTTTTGGTGGGTTTCCTCGTCTATAAGCTCGCAATATCTACATTATTTGCATATATAGTCACAGGTATTCTTATTCCAGGTTCAGAAAAAGGTATCTTGTTTCTAATTATTATGATTTTATTCACTGTTGTAATGTACGTCTTAAGTAATTACATACTATCTCTTCTATTCACTTTAACCGGTACTATCATGGTTTACAAAGGTATCACAACACTAGGTTTAAACGAAATAACAGCATTAATATTATGTACAATAATATCTATAATAGGCTTCTATAACCAAGTAAAAAATAAGATATAGAAAAAGATTAATTAATTAACTACTTTTCTGCGGAGGCCAAATTCTATCGAAGTATATGCTCTTTGCAGTAGCTGAAAGCGGTACACCGAACACGAAATCTGCGTCAACGAGTTTTAATTCTTGGGCTGCAACACCTGCTGTAAACATAACCCTATTATCTATATTAAGTATAGATGCTGTTTTAACAGCTGAACCTATGGCTATACCTAGGTTAATAATGCTCAACACTATATCGGCATTTAGATTCCATAACCTTGGTGTTTCAACGCCTATATTAACAATTTTACACCCAATTAATACTAAAGCATCACTTTTCCTGACATTATCTGCGTCTCTCCTCCATCTCTCTTCCCTATATACCTCAGCTAATTCCTCCATCTTCTTAGCTAAAGCCTCAAGCTCTTCTTTAGAGTCTATAACCTTTATAACAATGTTGTCAACACCTTTAGCTTTAGGAGCTGTTTTAGCTGCTACAACCATAAATTTTGCTGCAAGGATTACAGAATCTTTTATGGCTTCGACTTCGTTTAACACCATAACTTATGCCACCTTTGTTCTATATGTATAGGTCTAGTATTGTATCGGTTATTTAAGTTCATCAATATCTATTATGTTTAACATTAAGAATTATATAGCATTAATAGGGGTTAACAAACCTTAAGTTACTACTTAGGTTTTAAATCCTAGCAAACATCTTATTCTGTTTCACTCCAGCTATAACTACAAGAACTACATCTAAAGACTTTCTCTATTACATCAGAGCTTTCGGCTGATGATCTATGCCTTCTCCAGTAGTAGACACCTCTACTACCACATTTAGGGCAAATAATGTTTATATCTAGGATAGCTGAAGTAGGTAAATCTATGCTTTTAACGTCTACTTTTTTCTCGTAAACCTTAGTAAAACGTGTTGATTTTTTAAAGTACTGAACTAAGGTTGGGTTAACTTGTATAGGAGTTCCGCATTTAGGGCATACGATATTTCCACCTTTAGCTACCGCAACTGATCCACATCTAGGGCAGAAGAACATTTTGCTCATCTCTTAATTCTGCTAGCTAGAAATATTAGTATCTTGCTCGATTTATTAATTTTTGTGCAAACAATACATAGGGTTAGAGACTGCAGTTAACATATTATTGTCAATATTAAGAAGAATTTGAGATATACTCCTTCAACCACCTAAGCTTTAACACTATGATAGCTGATAACAAAATCTGTGAAATAATTATTATGAACACTATTATATGAGGTCTAAGAATATAAAGAACCTTGAATAAAGATATACTTGTTACAAAGTCTGTTGGAGATGAAAACAACTCTAACGAATAAGGATTAATTGCGTAAATCAATAAGGATAGGGTAAAGAATATATATGGGTTTAACGATTGAGCTACAAGAGCCTTTGCATTCCAATAAATAAGATCTTCAGGTATAAATACCATTTTATCAGCAGATGCTGGAGGTATAAGCAACATGAATCCGTAAACTAGTCCTCCTGTAAGACCTAAAACAAATGTTAGTTTGTATATAATTTTAAGGTGATTCTTATTTAATGCCAAGAAAGCTAAAGGAACAAACCACACAACATAATTTAGGTTGCCAACCTTATTTAAAGATATGAATAAGAGCAATATAACTGATGTGTATGTAAGTAATAGTTTGTCCCCATGGCTAAACCTATGTAATTTTAATTGACGCCAGAATAAATACAAAGACAATGTGTATACTGTTGCAAAAAATAATGCCCATATGTTGTCTATGAGCTGATGTAATTCGACAACATATTTCTCAAGGAGAATTGTTGCCAAAGCCCATAACGACATATCTTGAGGTGCTCTACTTGAATGGAATAACAGTATATGACCAACGAATTCTCTTGGGGTTACAACAAAAAACGGTAGAGCTATACAACCTACAACTAATGCATAAATAAAGATATATTTGAGAACTTCTTTCCTTTCCCCGTTTATTTTAAGAAATACTATGTGTAGAGGTAACAAAATAACCACAACATGCTTTACCATAGTGGCTAAGCCTAGGAACAACGCGGCTTTGCTAGTTTTACGCTTCAATATCATAATCGTTGACAACATTATAAACAACGCTATTAATACATCGAATTGAAGACAAAAAAGAATTTGGAGAAAAGGCCAACTTAACAACCATAGCCGAGCGTAATCAGCCCCCTTAGCTCTCTTAATAATCATGTATATTACGATACCTGGTATTAATACTATGAATGCCTTAAGTAAAACCATTCTAATTATCGGCTGAAAATATGATGTTATAGCGTATAAAGGTACAAATATCAGTATAGCTAGTGGAGGGTAGGGTACTTTACATTCAGGTGGGACACAAAGCTTATATATGTTGATAATCTCTGCTAAACCTTGAGATGCTATTATTCTATACCATTGAATCCACCACAACACATCATAGTAATTCCATCCAATTATTATAGCGCCTACGATTGTAATTACAATAAATATGTTTAAGACTAATTTCTTCTTACCCGAGGGGGTTTCAAACAAATTCATGCTTAAGATATTTATCTTCATGGAAATCCCTATCTAACCACTATAACATCCCCTATTAGCGCAAACCTTTGTTATAGTAACTTTAAAGGTGAATATAAAAAGCTTTACATTACATTGTGTAACATAGATTTTTATTATTTAACATCTTAATATAATTCATCGTAATTTTATGAAGTACAAATTGTTATATTGTGAAGTAGTAGACAAAGTACATAAATTATTAAAAATGTGCTAGGTTTAGCTCATAATGGCTGATTTAAGACTTTAATATTGATAGTAATTAATAGGGATTGTAGTAGAAATACAATAGTAGTACACATATACTTACTTATTATACCTAACACGTATATACGTTACTTAGCTTTAATTATAATAATTTGAGCTTTACAAAATTGATGTACTGATTTGATATAATAGCCTAAAGATTATATCAAATTGTGCAAAGATACTTAAAGACAATAATACATGTCTATAAATCTATTTGGTGGGGCCGCGGGGATTTGAACCCCGGACCACGGGGGCCCAAGCCCCGCATTCTCCCAAGCTAAACTACGGCCCCTTGAACTGCTGATATTTTTAATTTTTATATGTGGATTTTTAAGTTATCGTTGCTATCGTCTCTTGGTTTATTGTTAGGACTTCAAGGAGGGGTGGATGTTCTTGTGGTTTGTTTACTATTTTGGTGAGAGAAGCATATAGTGCTGCTATTGCTATTTCATTTAGGTCCTGATCTTTTAGGGGTAGGTCTAGTTCTTTTTTGAGTAGTATTTTAAGTAGCGATTTTATTGATGGTTTCGTGTTTTCTCCTTGGATTATCTTTTTCAGGTTGTTGATTAGCTGTGCTACTTCTTGCTCCTTGAGCTTGTTGAACTCTATTACGTGGTTCATTAATGCTGAAACAGTTGAAAATCTTATCTTTACACCTAATTGTATAGCAATGTTGTGTAGTACGTATAGTGCTTCTGGAATACAGTCGATGTATTCTTCGATTTCATAAAAATAGTCTTCGCATAGTGCATAAGCACAAACAACTAAATCCTCTAGCAGAGTCATTTTCTGCCTACCACCGTTAATGATTCGGCAAAGCAAATATATGAGTTAGAAACCTAAAGAATATGTTGAATCATGTTAAAAGTATTAGTGTTTAATTATTATTAGTTAATGTTAATCATTGTTAGTGCCGCCGGCGGGACTTGAACCCGCGACCACCGGATCTCCCAGCCCCTGAGCTTATGAGTCCGGCGCTCTACCGTGCTGAGCTACGGCGGCTTCAAATTATTTGACTTAGAATAAGATTTAAAAAGTTTCGCCACTTTAATCGAAAGTTATTAGAGGTAATACGGTATTACAAGGGTATATCTTAACATAAATTCAGACCTTCTAAGCCTCATCATGTTACTCTCTTCAGTCAGGCCGCCTTCATCACAATTCATACCCGCGAACAACATATAACACATCATATTAGTGTTCCCTTAGTAAGATGTGCCAAAATTATTTTTATGCTTAGATAGCTAATTTTCTTCCTAGTGTTAAGTTATGAGCAAATGTACGTCTGACTTAATTAAGATGATTAAAGAGCTTGGAACACCTTTTACGCTAGAGGTAGTAAAATCTGTAGCTAGGCTATGCAACGAAGATCCATACAAACTTTGGCATAGCATAGCCCTAGGTATTACCGCAACTATAACATCGAAGACCTCTTCACAGTCGATGACAGAAAGAGCTACAAAACCTACTACACTTAAAGCTTCTACTTCAGAACTCAGTTGGAGATGCACAGCATGTAGTAAGGTTTTTACAGACGTTAAGCAACTGGTGAACCATATATTATTCTTTGTTAGACAAAGAGATAAAGCTCATACCGAGCTATATAAAGAAATAAAAGATCGATCAACCAAAGAAGGAAAAACGTTTACACAAGTAGTAGAAGAAATACTGAGATGCTAATTCCTCACGATACGTAATTTGCATGGATATTTCCTTTCAAATTTACAAGTATCCTTAATTTCTCATATTATGTGCTTCTCGTATATAGTTATTGATTAATACTAAAACAGAGAAATAGCTCAACGCAACTGTTTTGGTTTTCATATTGGTTTATATTGTTTGATGTTATTCTTTTGTTATGACTAGTGTGTAGATTTCTTTTCTATATTTTATAACGTTATATCTAGTGATCTCAATTCTAGCTATATATCTATATATAGATACTGGAGAGAAAATCATAAATATATCTCTACTGTTTCAAATATGGTGAGCTACCTCGATGCAAAATGGGGAGCTTATTAGGGTGAGGGTTCTCCCTAAGGGTAGCAATGATTATAATACTCTAATTATAATACTCTACTCAAATTCTTGAAACTCTACCGTAATGCTATCCAGCTAGCAATAAACAAGTTGTAGAGTTTAAACAAAACACCATCAATTAAAACTCTACACAAGATATAGAGTACCCAAGACCACCCTAAACACCACCAAGGATGATGCAAACCCAAGACCAATGCAAAAGAAACAAAAATAAGACTATAAAACCAACCAATATAAACCTATATCAAAGCTGAACCCCATTTAGACTTATATTTTACATCTTTACAATAGTGATTAGTCTAAAATGTATGGGATTATCACTTCGCTACTATTAATAGTATTTATAGCATTAATTGCATGGGGAAAAATAGAGAGACAGTGGATAAGCATAGCTATAATGTTTATTCTTATACTATCGGGAGCTGTTTCTATTGATGAAATTTTTGTATACGTTGATTGGGATGTCCTTGGGCTTATACTTTGTGTTAGTATTTTAACAGTATATCTAGAGATAAGCGGTTTCACAAAACTTACTGCAAAATACATAGTTAAGGCTTCTAAAGGTTCGGCATATCTCTTAATATTTTCTATATCCCTTATGGCTGGTCTTATTAGTATTTTTATGGAGAACGTATCTGTTGTTATTCTCTTGTTCCCAATCGTGTATACTGTGTGTAGGTCTTTAGGCATAGACCCTGTGATACCTACAATAATGCTAACTTTATCAGCTAATATAGCCGGTTCGGCAACAATGATTGGAGACCCGCCTGCAATTCTTACAGCAGGTGCCTTTAAATTAACTTTTACGGATTTCATTGTCTACAGAGGGAAACCGTCAATGTTCTTTTTTACATTGGTATCGATGTTATCAGCAATAACTATTACAAGCACTATAGGCTCTAGCAAACTAAACACCCAGCGTAATACAATGTATAGATTCCGCTATGTCGAAGATGGCCTACCTTCTAGTATGGATAGACTATTCCTTATAGAGGCCCTAGTTTTTCTGACCATAAAGATTGTTCTTCTTAGTCTTAGACATAGTCTACATATACCGCTAAGCTTAGCAGGCGTTATAGCTATTGGGGGAATATCCATTGCCAGGATTATTCATAAAGACATCAACAGCGTTACCTACGCATTTAAGAATGGTTTTGAGTGGAAACTCTTACTATTCTTAATAGGGGTATTCACACTTTCGGGTGCTTTCGAGAAACATGGTATTGCATATATGCTTGCAGAAAAGCTTGTGGAAATTTTTAAGGATAATGTAATAGCGTTAACATCGTCACTACTTTACCTAATGGTTATACTTTCATCGGTTTTAGATAACGTACCTCTAACAATGACAATGATACCTGTTGTTAAGAGGATATCTGAGCTACTTTCTGTAGACCCTGTAACAATAATGTGGTCTGTGCTTATAGGTATTACGCTAGGGGGTAACTTAACATATATGGGTGCATCTGCAAATGTAACAGCAATAAGATTGCTGGAGAAAAATGGTTATAACGTGAACTTTACAGACTTTATAAAACTTAGTGTAGTATACAATACTGTATCGATAGTATCAGCTTGGATTCTATACATTGTATTATACATTATGATGTGATCCACTAGTACCCTTATTTGTATATTACGTAGATCTGAAAACGATTTCTAGACGTAATAAAATGATGGTCATTATTTAGATCCTAATTTAATAAATGCTACCTATATTCAGTTCAACTATATCTTAATCCCTAAGATCCTTAGCAGTGATGCAAACAGGAGAATAGCTATAAGCACTATAGTTGATGCACCTAGAACCCCTAGCTCTACACATAGCAAAGACTTTTTCTTGTCTATACCAAGTGCATAGGCTATTAATGATCCAGTCCATGCGCCTGTGAAAGGTGAGGGTATGGCTACGAATAACATTAACCCTATTGCTTCAATATTTTCGTATTTCTTAGCCTTAACCCTAACATACGTTATTAAACTAAGGTAAACTTTTTTAAATAAGCTTGGTGTAAACTTGCTCCTAAGTATAATCCTCTCTATCTTGTTTAGAGCAAAAAGAATAAGAGGTGCAATAACTAGATTACCAAGGATCCCAAATAAACATGCTACAGAAAATAGTAGAGGGTTTCTAACGTCGATCATAAAGAGTTTGTAAGCTAAAGGTATAGCTCCTCTAACCTCAGCTATAGGCATGAATCCTAAGATAAAAATTACTAACATCTTAATCAATATGTCTTCCATAATCATTAAATTATGCCCCAAGAATAGCATTGCATGATAAGATAATAAAAACTTTACCTATAATAATTATTGAAGGTATTGATTTCTTCATAAATATGGAATCGATGCTGATATAATCTCTAGCCTTCTTTCCAAGGTTTCGTATCCTATGGTGAATTGTATCCTTTTGTAAAACCATAGCGATAACTTCTTATTGAATGAACTACTACCGTTAACTCTGTTTCTAAGTTTGCTCAGATTTTCAAAGACCATGGTTAAGCCATGCTCATCAGCTAGCTCTAAGATTCTATTGCCTAACTTGTGTACATAATCCGAAGCTATGTTCCTAGGCAAGCTCAGTAGCGCCGTAGATGTAGCCCCCAATGACCCTGCAATAGGTGAACGGGTGCTGAAGGAGAAGCCTATATGGATAGTATTTATGTTATCCAAAATACTTAAACAAACAAAGCAAGCAACCCCCACACATATGATTTTAGGAAACACGTCAAAGAGTATGGATTCACAAACGAAATTTTATGTTATTCGTTGATACTATAGTTAATTAAAGGGGTTAGTCATTGTCGCAATATCTAGGTATATCCTTATATTTTTACGTTATCCTATAGAATATCATTGAAGTGCACACTATTGAATTAAGATAAGGATTTAAAGTTTGTATATTAAAATTTAGATTGCTTCAGGTGATTTAATGAAGCAGTTCTTTATAGGGATAGACCTCGGTAGTAGTGGTGTAAGAGTGGAGGTATATGATGCCGAGGGCAACCTTATATCCGTAGGAAAAGAGTCAATATCTAAGCAATCAGTTGATGAATGGCTAAAAGCGGTGAAAGAAGCTGTTCCAAGTATTGTAAAGAATTGTATAGACTGTGAAAAACATGTTTCTATTACAAGCACATCCGGTACTCTGTTAGGTGTAGATGACTACGGTAATGTAGTGTTTGGACCTGTAATGTATTATGAAAGGGATGACGAAGTTTTTGAGGTGATAAAAAACTTCGAAGCTGTGAAGAAGTTAGCGAATAGAAGTGTTAAATTAGACCCCACGTCACCTATTGTTAAGATATACCGATTAAAGGTATCTAAACCGGAGCTTTATAACAAGATTAGGTGGTTTGTTTCACCGACAACGTATCTTCTATACAGATTCCTATATAGAGAAGGAGAGATTTGGGACGACATTTGTATGGATTACACTAATTCTCTTAAGTTTGGACTCGATATACTGTCATCTCCGCCTACATGGGTTGAAGATTCCTACCTTGAGCTAGGTCTTGATATATCTAAGCTACCTAAACCTGTACCTGCAGGCGATAGGATAGGTATTGCTAGGAGTAGATACGCTGAAGAACTTGGATTAAGAAATGCTGTACTCTACCAAGGGTTAACAGATGGAAATGCTTCTGCACTTGCAGGAGGAGCTATAGATGTAAATGATACAAGTATTTACTCCGGGTCTACAACTGTCCCTAAGATAGTGGTTGATAGAATTATTCCGCATCCAGCTCTGTACTACCATATACATCCAATAAAAGGATTTCTTGCAGGATCTGCAACAGGGTTTACAGGAGCGTTTTTATCTTGGTTTGCAGAAAAAGTTCTTGGAACCGATTTAGAGAAAGTAGCAGAATATTTAGATAAAGTCGAGGCTGGTACAGAATACCTATTCTTCCCCTATGGGGATAGAAGCCCTTTCTATGATTCATCAATGCAACCAGCATTAGTAGGTCTAAGGATTATAGATGAACCTAGAGAAATTATTATAGGGAGATTTGTTAGAAGCATTATGCTCGGTATTGCACTTCTCGAAAACTACTACCTAGATCTATTCGAAGAATTGTTTAGTTTAAAGATAGGCTATGTCCATTTAACTGGAGGTGGAACTAGGTCTAAACTTTGGAATAAGATTAGAGCTTCTCTATACGAGAGAAAAGTAGCTATATACGGTGACCTAGTGGGACCAGGTATAATAGCGCCTTTCCTTATTAGGAATAAGTTCTATAACTCTATAGAGGAATTAAAGCAAAAGTTTATTAAACCTATTGAAAACGTAGAACCAGATGAAGGTATGGTTAAAGCCTATAAACATTACAAACAGTTATTCGTGAAGAAATGGGCTAAACTATTAGAATTATACAAAGCTTAAGCTTTGAACTACTTAATTATTTTAATTATTTTATTTTCTTTAAATTTTCCACGTAGATTAGTAAGGTTTTTACTAATACCTTAGTTGATTCTGAAGCTTTGAAAGGTAACACTATCGCTGATTCTCTCTTAAGCTCTTCATCGGCATCACCTGTTGCAACACCTATACCAACAGTTTTTATCATATCGATATCTGTTACACTATCACCAACAGCTATAGCTTTCGATAAATCTATCCCCAGCTTTTCAGCAATAATCTTGATGCTAGCACTTTTTGAGCAGTACCTAGGGTAAATGTGAAGTACGTAACCTGTGTAGAGAGCGTAGATACTGGGGTATAAACTCATAATTTTTTTCTCAAGATCTCTAACAGCTAAACTATTGTTTTTTAGTTCACTAGGTATATGGAATGCTCTATCGCATAACCTATAAGCATTACTTGAGGAAGGCCTCAAATTGAATTCTTTAGATATTTTGTCAACTAGCGGATCCAATGATTCACGACAAAGATTTATAACTTCTTTATCTACTTGGACAACACATCCATTCTCTGCGACAAACACTGGTTGAAACCCTAGATATCTTTGCAACGTTAAAACAACAGGATAAGCATTACCTGACACAAGATATACAGGGATACCTTTAACCGCTAATTCTCTTAAGAGACCCACTAGCTCTAGGTCTATTGTATAAACCCCTCTTGCTAACGTTATAACTCCGTCTATATCAATGAAGAGTGCAGCTGGGCTAGAGCCTCTAAGATGTATATTTATAGCAGAAAGTAAATCCATTAACTTCTACCTACATTAAAATAGGGTTAACTTTAAGTAAAAATAAGATAACTTTGAATTATATAGGTATTGCTCGACCCCACTTCTCGAGGGCTCTTCTAAGCTCTTTATGATCTTTAGCATAGTCTTCTAATGGTATTCCTTTTGAAATTGCTTCTAGTGTTTGTCTGACAGCCATAGCACCTGCTTTAGGTCCGTCTGGATGACCTATTACTCCCCCGCCTATCTGCATAACACAGTCAATCCCTAATACTTTAACTACTGCTGGTAGATTAGCTGGTTGAAGACCTCCAGATGATGTGGGTACTGCTGGTTTTATATGGTAGAAGTATTGCTCTAGGTGTAGTTCATCGTCTTTATCTGGTTCAAAGGGGTCTTCTCTAAGTACTTTAGCATTCCTTATAACATCTATTGTCTTTGCTTCTAGTTTCCCAACTTCTGGTGTGCCAATGTGTAGTTGATCTACACCAATAATTCTAAACAACTTTGCAAGAGTAAACATAGATATACCGTGGTATGGATTTCTGGTTATTGCGGCATGCATTGCTCTATGGGCATGGATTGCTAGTCTGTATTCCTCAGCTAGATCCCTAATATAGGTTAAAGCTGACCACCCCGCAATAACTACATCAACCATTATGTAGGGGTTACCATAGTCTGCTACAAGCTTAAGCCGTTTCACCATTTCTCGAACATCTGCCGTTATGTTAGCAAACCAAACTTTTCTCTCACCCGTCTCCTTCTCAACTCTATCTATTATCTTCATAATAGCCTTAGCCCTTGCCTCAAACCGGCAATAACTAGGACTTGCTAAATTTTCATCATCCTTTATATAATCCATTCCACCGCTAAGAATATCGTAAGCTAGCTTCTCAACTTCACTAGCTGTATAACCAACCTTAGGCTTTGGTACTGTACCGACAATAGGCCTATCGTAAACTTTGAATATATCTCTAACACCCTTCAAACCCTTAACAGGACCTCTAAAGTACTTAATGAAATCGTAGGGAAGATATATATCCTCTACTCTAAGCCACTTAGCTCTCCTCATACCAAATATATTCCCAGCAACACTCGCCAAGAAACCGGGCATATTATTCTCTTCAAAAAGCTCCACAGGATAAGCAACTCTAACAAGCCAAGAACCATCACCTAAATTCTTAAAGAAGTAAGCCTTACCCTTAAGCTTCTCCAATCTATTCTGATCATACCAAACATAAAGCGTTGTCCATGTACCAGTACTACTCTCAGCAGCAACACCACCAGCAACCTCCTCAATACTAAATCCTTCAGCAGGCGTCAACCTAAATGTAACAATAACATCGTTCTTCAGATCTGGAACATAATCTTTAACCACCCAAGCATGATAAGGCTCAAAATCAGCTTTAGGGCTATAGCTCAAGGCGGTATTCCCTAAAACACAATATAATAGAGGGTTTAATAAGCATAGCGAAAATAAGCATTATAAACAATTAACGCACAACGCTATAAATAATTAACATACTAAATAAAAATAAAACAATACCTTACATTAATACAAAACATAAGAGAATTTGATGTCCTAAATACACTTATAGCCAAACCCAGCATAATATCTTCAACACCTACCTTTTATAAAATCTAATCAAAATAGCAAAAACAGTAAGGCAATAGCTAGTCCCAAACTATAAAAACAATAAATGAATTCCTTATTCTAGACAATAGAATAAGTTCATATATTACAGTACAAAACATATACAGAGATACACGAAATTAGCTAAGATTTTAAAACAATAACTCGAATAACAGAATTTCCAACTAAAACTTAAAAGTCATAGTAACTTAACTTTACTCTTTTACTTAACCAAATTGTATAAGGAGAATATAATTTCATACTACGAAAAATAAAATAATTTTACGTGAATTGATAGCCGTTATTATTTTCTTATACCAAGGTATTGATAATTGGTTTATTTGATCTAAAATATGCTTGCATCTTTAGGATTCACAGTTCCTCCTGTAGGGGCAACGAACCCTAATGATGCTAGTGTTACTGTGATGATTATCGCTATTATGGTCCTGTACTTAATTGATTTTAGTATTAACTTTGTTTTTAGTTCTTGAGACATATTTACACCTACACCATTGTTAGTATTTTAGAAAATCATTGATTAACTTAAATTTTATCAGTATTACCTAAGGGTTAATGTAGAAACCTTGAGTAGACATCCAAAGACATAGGGTCTTAAAATATTTAATCTAAATATTAAAATAAATACAATGATTAAGTACTAAAGAAAACGAATAACTAAAAATTGTGTTGGCGTATACTATGATTCAAGAAATTATTAGGAGTGAAAGTATCTATACAAAGATACTGAATAAACTTTATGTAGGTAATTCTTTAACATCTTCTGAGCTGATATCGTTATTGAAGGATGTTTGCGCCACTTGTGGTAAGGTAAAGCAGATTAAGAAATTTTTTTCATCACTAGAATCTATCGGTGTTAATATTTTACCTGATATCATGGTGCATAAACTTAGGTTTAAGATTGTTGTAGTAGTTATTAATGTAAAGAAAGTAAGGAAGTGCCTTAGTCTAACTAATGTCTTGACATTATCGCCGTATGTAAGATCCATCGCTATTTCGTTACCAAAGAAAATTATTCTAACGTTGTATGTGCCTGAGAAAGCAGATATATATGATGTACTTGGGGAACATCGTGAGAGTTACGTTTACGTGTACGATTATGTTGTTAGATCTAAACCTATACCTGAATATTTATTTATGTTAATAGGGGGTTTGGGGAAGACTTTATATGAGAATATATTTAGTTCATGCCTAGAAAATTCTCTTAATCTACCAGAGGGCTGGGAGAAGAGACCTAGGATTACTAGTTTAACTCTTCATATATTAGATGTTCTCTCACTTAATCCTACACTTACGATTAGTGAAGTTAAAGATGAGATAAATAAGAGAGTTAATAGAGAATTTGAATCAGATAAAATTAAACGATATGTACGTAATGCTTCAAAGTTTATCTTTGGTTATAGGGTTTCTATATCGAGAGCACCTTATGTATCCCGTATGAAACTCTGTGTTCTTATTACAAATATTAATAATGTTAGTAAATTTTGTTTATCTAGTGTTAGACATCCTCTTTCGCTTTCATGTCTATGGAATGATAATAATAATGCTGCACTATGTTTTTCTCTTCCTGAGATTGGTTTAGCTGAATTCGTAGAACAATTGTATCAGTTTGTTGATTTATTTGGCGGTGAAATCGTTGAATGCTTTGAATATTTATCTGAAGAAGGTTATACATCGGTTATTAATGTGCCTTATACTGAGTGGTCCCCGCTTTTAAAATATTGGAAGAGGTTTAATGGTATTCTCCCTGATATTGTTGATAGGTTTAAACGTATGGGGTGTATTGATATTTAATATTAAATTCGTTGAGAATTTTATATATTTTTGTCTTGGTTTAATTAAGCTTTAGATTTAGGATTTAGCGATTTAAATATTTAGATATACTACTCTATTTTATGTAGCTAAAGAATACTAATAGTGTTAAGTTAGTACTAGCTTTATTTCTATACATTACTTCTACGCTGTGTGTTTACTTGATTGATACTATTTTGTGTATAGTTTCAAGGAATTCTTTATCGCTGCAAGTCTTTACGTAGTTGAGCAAGATATTTACGACTGTA
Source organism: Ignisphaera sp. (assembly GCA_038892955.1). Taxonomy (GTDB): domain Archaea; phylum Thermoproteota; class Thermoprotei_A; order Sulfolobales; family Ignisphaeraceae; genus Ignisphaera. The sequence goes on along the minus strand of JAWASI010000014.1, from coordinate 24,536 downwards.
TCATCTGCTATTATAGACTTTAGCAGTAGTCTAAAGGTTATTTCTGTTGTACTTGCGTCTTTGTATAAATCTTGTAGAGATTTATATAATTCACAAGGTGATTCAAGAAAAAGAGAGCAAAAGTCTTTGTTGTACCTTATCATACAATATACGTCTAGTATTTCAAGAAAACCTGGGAGAGATTTAGACACGTTTTGTTTCAATAATGATTTAAGTGTGTGTATTAAGTTGCTGGAGAATTCGTATCCATACATATATTTCCCCATAGTATAGTTAAGCTTCAACATTGGTTTTAAGTCTTCTAATGAACTATACATAACCTTGACCATTATAGTAAAATTTATAATCTAAATTAATCGGGTACCCTAATTAAACCATAATATTACTTCTTCGATATTTCTCTAGCTGAAGCGTTTAGATTATAGTCAATTCGTTAACAGATGTTGTTGTAGAAAGGCTTATGTGTAGTATTCATAGTTATTGGTAAAGTAGTGGAAGAAATAACCATTATTTAGAAGCTTCTAGGAAATGAAGATTTGATTAAGAGCGATAACTATGGATTTACACTAAGCGATATGATGTGATAACACTTGCGCTAAACTTATTTTCTGTGTAATGAAATCCCCCATCTTTATGCTAGACAGTATATTTAAAGAACTAGAATTCATAGGTATGAATGTAGAGAAAATTTTAGCTATAGGAAAAAACGTGGTATTAAAGGTATCTTTAGCTAGTGGTAGAAATGCTGTAGTTTATGTACCAAGGCCGTGCGTAGATTCAATTAAAAGTAGGTATTGTGTAGAAGGCTCTAGAAGATTAGAACAAGAGTTTAGTTTTGCTTTACGTATAAAGTCTCGTTATATTGTGGAATTCATTGGTTTATTGAATTTATCGCCACCACTAAAGATTTTGGTAAAGCAGTACGTAGATTCAACTCTTAGGGATTTAATTACTCAGAAGAAACTACGTTTTGATAAAGTTTTAAAATTAGCTAGAAATATTGCTACTGCTTTAAATGATATACATAGAGCTGGGCTTGTGTACGCAGATTTAAAGCCAGAAAATATTGGTATTAATAGCTTTGGAGAAGCAGTGCTAATAGATTTAGATTCTCTTACCCCGCCATATACAAAGCCTAGCTTTATAACTTATGGCTATGCGCCTCCAGAGTATTTAAGGGATAGCATTGTTGTCTATGAAAGCGATGTTTATCAGCTAGCGTTGGTAGTGATTGAAACTTTATTTGGTGAAACCATTAATCCATTATTCGCCAAAGATATTAAAACTACTGGAAATAGGAGATTAGATAGCCTGATAAATACTATGTTAAACCCTGTGCCCTTCCTTAGACCTAAGGTCGAGAACATAATAAGAGAACTTGAATTAATATCGAACCTTAGTTAAATATCAATCTCATCATTGGTACTGCTATTTCTTAAAAAGGATCTATTTTTATTATTGAAAATTTCTGTGTAAAGATATGGTATTAGGGAAGCGTGAGGTTATGTACTATGATGGTAACCATGATAAGCTATATTTTGTTCATATTATCGGCTCTTTTCTCTTCACTGTACCCAATTATAGTAATTGCAAGAGCTGGAAGAATTAAATGCCTAGCTAATGGGTTTAACGAAGATCTTGCCCTAGATAAGTCTCTAGCTATAGTTATTCCATCGAAGAACGAACCACTACAACTTGTTGTTGATAAATTAGGTAGCTTATCGTCTATGAAGTGTTTTGATGAAGTCGTTGTTGTACTAGATGACAGTATTGATTATATAAGCAAGTTCGTTAAATCTGTAGATAGAGACTTCTTAGCTAAAGGACTTATAGTGGCGCGATTCAACAGCTTTGGCGGTAGAAATAGCGCTTTAACTGATGGAGCTAGGTTATCGTTTTCTGACAACATTCTTATAATAGATGTTGATACCGTTCCTAGTCAAGATTTTCTATGTAACGCTAGGAAATGTAAAGATGTTTGCGTAGGTATTTGGAGACCCTACTTAGAAACCTCTGCACGTGTTGAAAACGCTATGGCGTATGTAACAGGGTTCGGTAGTTGGGTTTTCTACGAACTTAAATCTAGGTTAAACTTATTTGTGTATCCTCTAGGCGCTGGAACAGTAATAGATAGACGTCTTCTAGAAAACATAGGTTATTGGAGAACAGATGTAATCCAAGATGATATTTGGCTTGGCTATGAGCTTATTTCGAGAGGAGTTAAGCCCAAGGTTATAAGAAACCATATAGATGTTGGGGTGCCAAAGACTTTGAATGCCGCTAGAATTCAGCAATGTAGGTGGAGCTATGGAGCATCAAATATTTTATCTAGGTTCTTAAGCAAGGTGATTAAATCTCCTCTTAAGCTAGGCGAGAAAATCGATGCTGTTGCCTATACCGCTCAACCTATGGCTAGTATACTTGCTCTAATATCTTTTATCCTAGCAATAATTGCTTCGGCTGTAGACAAAAACATATTGTTTAATATTCTGTACCTTATGCCCATAGCTTTGACCATCACGGTCCAGGGTGTAGCAATAAATATCTACGGCAGTAAAGTTCATAAGTTAAACCTTTGGAGAAGAATCTATCTTTCCAGTAGAACAGGGGCTATGTATACAGTTCTATCTCCTCTTTTAGGATTCTATGCATTGAAAGGTCTAATTAGAGCTAGATATAGGTATAGAATAACCCCAAAGGTTTTACAAAGTAAAAGAAAAACACTCGATTTATCTGAGATAATTACTTTAATCCTTGCTATACCAATGCTAGTATTATCAGTTATAAATCGAAATAGCGTAGCTATGTTAATATCGTTGATCTTGCTTACATCTACCCTATATAGCATAGTCAGGTTGGAGAAAGGGTGATATACAGTTTATCGTTGTCTACATACATTATGTAATCTTTATACTCTTAGCTTTAGGTTTTACCAAACCTATCTTCATTTAATGTTATGCACTATTTAATATTCTGCGAAATCCGTAAGTATGATTTAGTTGAAACCATATAAACAGTGTAACTATTTGATTACCTGTGATGAAAGAGCGATGGTCGGAGAAAAATCGATGAAGAGCAACTTCTCGCTGAATATTATATTCTACTTAACAACCTTTAAGATTAAGTATATGTTATCGCTTTTATTTTTAAGGTATCCTATGTATCCGTAGCTCAAGATCTTAAACCCATATCTTCTGCAGAGCTGCAGTAACTCATCTAAGGCGTATAACCTGTAATATCTGTAGATAATCTTTTCTCTTCTCCTCCACGGAATCCTATATTCTTTAATATCTCTATATATACCCAGAATTCTTAGAATTGCATTTATAATAGTTGGTACAATGAAACGTGTTTGCCGCCATGACCACACAATTATTACCACTATAGCCCCATTTACAGCAACACGCTTTACTTCCTTCAAAACTATAGATATAAGTTCACGCGGTATGTGATGAAGAGATGCTATAGCTATAATGCTTTGAAAGGTATTGTCTCTTATGGGTAGAAAGATCATGTCTCCTGCAATACTATCTCCTATCACTCTCTCCTTAATTAATATTCTTCTACTTAGAAAACTCATTGTATAAGACACATCTAAGCATATAAGTTGTTCTCCTCCATGTTTGTATGCGTAGACACCGTTTAGACATGTACCTGCGCCTAGATCTAGAATTGCCCCTATTCTACCTAACCTAGCTATTCGCCACGGCTTGGTTCTCCAGTAAGCAAATCCTTCAGCAATCTCGACGTAGGCATCTAATACTTGCGAAACTTTCTTAAGTGCTTCAGTAATCTTATTGGTAATCTTATCCATGAGTTCCACAATACCTTAGCTTTGTTTTCCGCTATCTTCTTCTTCACCCTCTATCTCTCTTCTTATAGCTTCTTGAAGTTCTTTAATCTTCCTAGCATGCTCAAGAGCTTTTTCAATCCAATCCTTGCTGGACTCAATACCTCTACGAGTAAAGAAAGCTACTGCTTCACTTCTGCTCTTGAAAATCCCTGCTTCAACAAGTTTATCTACGATTTCAAGATCTTTCTCTTTAATTCTAACAGAAACAACTTGGGTAGTTCTCCTTACAGTATCTTCAAATGTTTTCTCTAAGTCGTTAACAAATTTTTCGATATGGTTTAGAATGCCATCAACAGTAAGGTTCACTCCTTCAGCTACCTCTCGAAAGACGTGTTTAATGGGTTTGAAATCAAGCCAAACCCATAGATAACCCCTACCCTTGAACTCCTTAATCTTGTTACCTATTCCTTCAAGTCTATCTATAATCTCCCTTACCCCTTCTCTAACGTACTTAGCTATATCCTGTAAATCGCTTTCGCTAAACTTAGTGTCCTTAAATTCTTCGCCTATGGTATCTAAGGCGTTCCTTAGCGATTTAAGTAGATCTAGAACAGCGTCTCTCCAAACCTTATAGGCTTTCTGTACTTCTCCTTTCTCTAGGTGTTCATCGACTTTTTTAGATATTGAATCCAGTTCTTTCTTAACATTATTCAATATATCATCGAATTTTTTCTTAAAATCTTCACTCATACTACACACATACAGAGTTACACAGTTACGGAGCTTTAAAGCATTTCTATGCTATGAATAGTTAATGTCTCCTACAATAATGTTACTAACTTAAACATCTACAATTGATTGCATATTTTAGATAAAGCAAAAGTACTTACTATGTTTTCTTCTTTTTTCGTATATAGAGCTTTAGCGCAGCTTCTATAATATCGCGCCTATAATACTCTATTTCTAAAGTTCTAACTAATTCTTCTATCTCTCTAAGTACATCCTCTATGTTTGCGGTAGACCCTAGCTCTCTATAGGCTAGCGCAAACAATGTTTCAGCTAAAGACCAGGGGTAGAATATCCAAACCCATTTATCTAATTTGACAGCATAGTAATCTGGTATTAGATTAGATGAAGATTTTAGATGAAGAACAGCTGTTTTAACATTTGATGCTCCAAGTTTTTTAACTTCTTCGATAGCTTTAACAAGTGTTTTACCTGTATCTACAACTTCGTCTACTATCAATACTCTACTTCCTTGTAGTTTCCTCTGAGGTAGTTGCTCAACTACTGGGGTAATGTACATTTCCTCGGCTATACCCCAGTGCTTAACCCTTATAGCGTAGAATTCTTCAACTCCTAGAATATCGCTTAAGAGAAGCGCTGGTACAACACCACCTCTAAGCACGGCTATTATAACATCTGGTTCAAAGTCTGACTCTGCTATATCTTTTGCAAGTTTATAGCATAAATCTATTACATCTTTCCACGAGACGTATAGTACTTCAACCATTTTTAACACCACTTAACAAGTCTTATACTTTATACTTTATCCTAGCTTAACCTGTGTACTTCGGTATGAGCAGTTTCTAAAGTTTTAGACTGAGGTTTAACTATTAAAGAGTTTTACTCGATAAGAACGTTTGTTGTTACCTCCTTAAGTTTAATAAAAGCTAAACCACTTGTACCGTAATGTTCCTGGTTAAACAATTAAATTAACTATATAGAGATACTCTTGATCTGCCCAGCTATAAATTGGTTAGTAATTTAACCATGTATGGCGATCCCTGGGGTCGACTGTATCCATGTTTCCTATAGTATTCTCTAACACCAACACCTGATAATACGAGGATTTTAGTGCAGTTAAATTCATAACGTGCAATTTCTTCAGCTGTTTTGAGTAGTTTTGAACCCCAGCCTTTATGTTGCCATCCTTTCTCCCAGTATTCCCCTACAGGTATCTGAGGCCCGTAGACATGTAATTCGCGAACTAAAGCTGTTCTACTATCTATCTCTGGTCTATGAACGTAGCTTGATGGTATTCGTAGTCTTAGTAACCCCACTAATACTTTATTTTGGGTATCTTCAGCCGCTAAGAATACCTCTATACCTTTACTAGCCTCATAAATCTCTTTTGTAATCTCTATAGTAGATGGCTTAATGCCTCTATATAGAGCTTGCCTTCCTACTTCTCTAAACCTTATCTCGTTTATCTCTATACCCATTTCTAAAGTTCTTTTTTCAACTAACTCACGTAAATTTGCTTTCTTTGGACCTGCTATAATTAACTGTGCTGGTATATCCCTCTGAATCCTTATTACTCTTACCCACTTAGGTATGCATCTATACATCTTAGCTATAAGTTCAACAGCTTCCTCGTCTGTTAAAGCTTTATAGAGACCTTTTCTCCACATCTCGTAGAGCTTAGTTCCTTCAATTACAAGCGTTGGGTAGATCTTAAGCATATCTGGTTTAAAATCCGGGTTCTCAAAGAGTTCGCAAACCATGTCTAAATCTTTATCTAGGTTTGAACCTGGTAAACCCGGCATTATGTGGTATGCTACCTTAAACCCTGAATCCTTTAATATTCTCGTGGCTTCAATAACATCTTTAACACTATGCCCTCTTTCAATCACCTTAAGAATGTCGTCATATATGCTTTGAACCCCTATCTCGACCTTAGTTGCCCCAAACCTAAGCATATTATCGACATGTTTTTCCTTGCATACATCAGGTCTTGTCTCTATAGTCAACCCCACAATCCTTATATAAGCTGATTCATTGCTTACCTGGGCTTCTTCTAGTGAGGGAAGAACCTCTGGCTTTGGTTTTGGGTATCTATTAGCTGCTTCGTATATACTGGTTATAAACCACTCTTGATAATCTAAAGGCATTGCGGTAAAAGTTCCCCCCATTACTACAACATCTACTTTGCTTGGAATATGCCCTAGAAACTCGTATTGTCTTAACCTTAAATGAAACTGGAGGTAGGGATCAAAGTTTGTTTGAATTCCTCGCATAAGCGCGGGTTCTTTACCTATATAGCTTTGCGGTGTTCCGTATTCAGGCCCTCCTGGACAGTAGATGCATTTTCCGTGGGGGCATGGATAAGGTTTAGTCATAACAGCTACTACAATAACCCCTGATAGCATTCTAGTTGGTCTCTTTACAGATCTTGAAATTATTTTATCCATAGTTTTGACCTAGATCTGTAACTTACTGTACATCTTATCTGCTGTTTAAGTTTAAACTATTTAAACTAATAAAAACAATTTTTATGATGATAGCATATTATTTAGAGAAGATCGTATGTCCTAAGCTACGGGGTTTTTCACAATACGATTTAGAGCATATAATCGGTAAAGTTATTCTAAGCAGAAATAAGTTACCTTGCAGAATATAATTAAAATCTTAGGATTGTAGTTTCTACAAGAAATGATTTTGTTATAATACTACAACTAGCTGTAGGATTACAGTCTTTGAGTTCTGTAGTACCATGTGTTATCTTCTATGGCTAGCGGCATTCAAGGTTTGCAGTAAGTAAGCAATTTATTTAAAGTGATTTTTAACAGTTCCTTAAACTATTTACAGTTAATAATTTAAGCATTCTTATTTCTATTAATCTTCAGTGATAAGATGGATAAGGATTTGAGAGAGTTTACAGTAAAGTTCAACATTATTATAGAATACAACGGCACTAAGATCCTGGATCATAAGGTGGCTACCGTATTAAAGGCTATAAAGGAGAAAGGGTCTATTCTTAGTGCTGCCAAAACCCTAGGTATACCCTTCTCGTATGTATACGATACCATAGCTAAAATAGAGCGTTTGACTGGTAAAAAGGTTGTAGATTCTAGACGTGGTGGTAGAGGTGGTGGGGGAACAGTCTTAACAGAATTTGGGGAAAAACTTATCTCTATATATGAGATAGCTTTAGTAAAACTTAAAGAAAATGGTTTATCAAGTACCCTTTACCAGTTAACCAAAGATCCTGAGCTCGTGGTAGCTCATAGCCACGACCCGCTATTATCTTTAATACTCTCTAAGTTATCTGAAGATGGTTTCGGTGTCCAAAGTGTCTGCACTGGATCAGGAAAAGCTTTAGCTATGCTGAGTCTAGAGCTTGCAGATGTTGCATGTATTCATCTATACGATCCTGAGACTAAAACATATAATCGCACGTACCTAGAAAAACTTTGGCTTATAAATGACATTGAGTATTTAGGGGGATACTATAGAGAGATAGTATTTGTATATAGACCAAGTTTGCAGATACACAATTTAAGTGAATTACTTAGGGGGATACTAAACGGAGAACTTGTTATAGCTAGCAGGAATAAAGGTTCAGGTACAAGAGTTTTGCTAGAGTCTATCCTAACAACCTACGCTAAAAAGATGGGCATGGATTTAAGTAGAGTAAGAGGGTTGGGGAGAGAAATCGAGAACCACGATGATGTAGCAAAAAATATACTACAGGGTAGAGCAGATGTAGGTCTAACCCTTAGGTACATAGCTGAAAAATATGGGTTAAAGTATATACATGTGACGTGGGAATTATATGAATGCTATGCGTTAAAGATACGTATAAATAAAGGTATCGCTAGGCTAAGAGAATTAATGTCATACGATGCGCTGACAAAATTTATTGATGGTCTACCTGGCTATCGAGCTAAGTTATAGATTACTACCAGAATATCATATTTCTTGGTAGAAGTTTAGTGTATATCCAATAATACGTGGTTTTATGCTGTAGCCAAGTAGTACCTCTATAATTTTAGGCATAATCTCTAAAAACACTTGTGAGAGATTCTCCTCTTGAATAGGTATCAGAAACCCTATCCTTTCTTGCCCCCCGTAGATGTATCCTCCGTAACTATAGATAAGCCTTAGAACCTTATCTAAGTTTAATTCCCTAATTTTCTCGTATTTAGGTTGAATTACTACGGCTATAGGCTCCAATTCATCAGTCGAAATAGTGTATTTCAGAGATAACAATGCATGTTCTACGTCTTGACCTAGATCAAGCACAAAATTAATAATGTTAAACCCTAAAACCTTCATTTCTTCTATACCAGCGAATAAATCGTATTTATTGATATCGAGGAAAGGTGATAATATCTCTAATAGCTGCTTGATTTTCAAAATTATTGCACCACAATAACAATACACATTAATTAATTAAGTACTAGTACCTTATTAGTATTTATAATCTTTATAACTTATGTAACTCCAATGTTGGTGCAAGGTGGTCCATACGAACGACGATGTTATCGACTATATTGAGAAGTTGGCACTCATATCTTTTACTAACGAAGAGAGAATAAAACTTGTTAAAGAATTAGAAAAGATAATAGAGATGTTCAATACGGTAAATACTGTTGAAGGGTTAGAGAAATGGGAGCCTTTATACCATGTTCACGATATTTCTCTACCTCTACGTGACGATAGCGAATCAGAAGAAGTAGATTTTGAGAAAACTATGCTTAAGGATAATGCTGTGCTCATCAACGGCTACGTTAAAGCACCTAAAACTATTACATAGTGACTAGTCATGGACTTGACACTAGCACCTATGCACAAACTTGTCAAGGTTTTCGAAAGTGATCCAAACTTAGTTATAGAGTATATAAACAAATTATATAATAGAATTTCGAGTGTCGAGGATAAGATCAGGGCTTACATAACGTTAAGATCTCTAGATGATGTTATATCAGAGGTCGAGATCCTTTTAAAGATCAAGAAAGAATCTGACAAGAATATGAGGTTATTCGGTATAGCTGTAGCTGTCAAAGACAATATCTCGACAAAAGGCATTAGAACTACATGTGCTTCTAGAATGCTTGAGAACTACATACCACCATTCGATGCTACTGTTATAAGTAAATTGAAAGCCGAAGGTGCTATATTAATCGGTAAAACAAATATGGACGAATTTGCTATGGGTTCTACTACAGAAACTAGTGCTTTCTTCGTTACAAGAAATCCTTGGGATCTAACTCGATCGCCCGGAGGATCCTCTGGAGGAAGTGCTGCAGCGTTAGCATCGGGAGAAGCTACTGTTGCTCTTGGAAGTGATACCGGAGGTTCTATAAGGAATCCTGCCGCATTTACAGCTACATTTGGTCTTAAACCTACTTATGGTTTAGTAAGTAGGTATGGTCTTATAGCTTATGCTAGTAGTCTTGATCAAATAGGCCCTATGGCTAGGAACTCCGATGATCTTGCTTTATTGTTGAACGTTATAGCAGGTTACGACCCTAAGGACTCTACCTCTATAAATATAGCACCACCTGATTTCTATAAATCTATGTATGATTTGTTCTATAGAGAGCCTAGACTTAAGATAGGTGTAGCTAGACAACTTTTTGAGGAATCTGATGAATATGTGAAGAAAACGGCTTATCAAGCTCTCGATATTCTGTGTAGCCACCATGAATGTGATGAGATAAGCATACCTTATGCAAAACAAAGTGTTGCAGCATACTACATAATAGCTATGGCTGAGGCTAGTTCAAATCTTGCTAGATATGACGGTGTTAGATACGGCCTTAAAGTTGATTTTGAAAACAAGAGCTGGGTTGATGTATATAGAGACATAAGGACTAGAGGGTTTGGTTACGAAGTTAAGAAGAGAATAGCTCTAGGTGCTTACGTTCTTAGCATGGGTTACTGGGATATGTACTACCTTAAGGCGTTAAAGTTCAGGAGAATGCTTAAAGAGGCATTCAATGCTATATTCAGTAAATACAATGCTATTGTAAGCCCAACTATGCCAATACTACCTCCTAAGTTGGGCGAATTCTTAGAAGACCCCATTAAAATGTATTATGCTGATGTTAATACAGTTATAGCTAACCTCATAGGTGCTCCAGCAATAAGTATTCCTATAGGATTTACTAACGGTTTACCTATAGGTCTCCAAATTATGGCTAAGTACTTCGACGAAATTACGTTACTATACCTCTCTAAATTTATTGAGGAATCTGCTAAGCTACGAGACTTAATAGCGCCGGTGTAAAGCTATGAATATGCTTAGGCCAGAAGTTAAAATAGGTTTAGAGATACATGTACAGTTAACAACGCTGAAGACTAAGCTTTTTTGCTCTACCCCAGCTGATTACAGAGGTAAGGAACCTAATACCCATGTCTGTCCCGTATGCCTAGGTCTTCCAGGGGCACTACCTGTTTTAAATAAGAAGGCTGTTGAATACGCGATAGCTGTTGCTCTTGCCCTAAATTGTGAAATAAATAATAAGCTTGTTTTCGTCCGTAAACACTACTTCTACCCAGATCTACCTAAAAACTACCAAATAAGCCAATACGATGGTGTAGGATTTACATCGATTGCTAAGAATGGGTACATCAAAATCTATGTAGATGGTAAAAATAAAATTGTTAGGATTAGACGAATTAATATCGAAGAAGATCCAGGCAAAATTCACTATATAGGAAGCATAGAAACAAGCCCTTATAGTTTAATTGACTACAATAGATCAGGAATAGCACTTCTAGAGATAGTTACTGAACCAGATATGGAGAATCCTAAGGAAGCCAAGGCATTTTTAGAGAAGTTAATGGCAATTCTTGAATACTTAGGTATCACAGACACCTCGTTAGAAGGAGCATTTAGAGTTGACGCAAATATCTCTATTGCTGATGGAAGTAGAGTAGAGGTAAAGAACATAGGATCCATAAAAGAGGTTGAGAAAGCTTTGACCTACGAAATAATAAGGCAAAAAAGAATAATCGAACTCGGGGGAGAGGTGAAGAGGGATACAAGGCATTGGGATAGCAGTAAAGGTATTACAATACCAATGAGATCAAAGGAATACGAAGAAGACTACAGGTACTTTCCCGATCCAGATCTACCACCTCTGGTAATAACTAAGGAACTCATAGAACTTGTTGCCGCGAAGATGCCTGAACTTCCTGATGAAAGAATAGAAAGATTTATGGAGCAATACGGACTAGATGAATATAGAGCATCAGTTCTTGTTTTAATCAAATGGTTAGCTGATTTCTTCGAAGAAAGTGCAAAAATGTACAATAACTACAAAAAACTCGCAGATCTCCTTATAACAGATTTTCTTAGATGGATAAAAGAGTTTGAGTTAGATCCACGAAACCTCAAGGTGCAGCCAATTCATATCGTAAAGCTTCTGGAGTACCTAGATAAAGGCATTATATCCATAAAAATGGTTAAAGAATCGTTGCCCAAAATAATCAAAGAAGGTGTAGATATAGAAAAACTAGTGCAAGAAGGCTATACAAAAATTGATGAAGAAGCGCTGCTGGAGGATATCGTAAGAGATGTCATGAGAGAAAATCCTAAGGCAGTAGTAGATGCACTAGAAAATCCTAAGGCTTTAAACTTCTTAGTAGGGATGGTTATGAAAAAAACACGGGGTCGAGCCGATCCATCAAAAACCATAGAAATCATCAAAAAACTTTTAGAGGAATACAAAACAAGGTCATAGCGTGGGTTTGTCATCATTTTTCAGACCTTAAAACCGTAATCATCCCATTCCTCAAGTATGCTTTAATTAGAATCAGGTTTATATTTATCGATAACCTAAGGCTATAGTGGAATAAATTATTTAGTTAGTGTTAGATCCGCAGAGAATTATAATATTGGTATGTGAGTGCTCTGACTGTTTTTATAGGTAGTTCAGCAATTTGTATTGTTAGATCTGCTTGAAAACTCTACTTATTCAATGTGTTTAACGATATTCTAAGTTGTAAATACCTCAATTTCATTAAGGATAATACTTTAGTTGTTTCTTTAATAGCTTCTAAAACATCCCTATCTTCTATATCTTCAGCTGAGAGAAACCTTATATTTAGATCCTTGCAAAGGTCAAACCCGGAAACAATGTAATTAACTTCGGCTAGTAATCCTTTCCCTAATTTTAGGGCATCTCGAAGCTCTGAACAGCTATTAAAAACGACTACACCTTCTATCCCTGCGTATCCCCTAATAATTGTTGCCACAATATACCCATCGAGTTCATTGATAAATAGCAATCTAACCTCTTTTTTTATGTTCATTAGACAAAACCTTGTCTAAAATTTCGAGGAATTCTTGAGCAATATTCTTAGCTTCTGCTATAACCTCCCTGAGTACCTCCAGCGGATTTCGAGAACCATCGGTTACTATAACTAGCTCAGGATATGAAACCATTGGGTGCTGGATTATGTATCCGGCAAATGTTACACCAGGTTTCTTGGAAGCAAGTTTAGCTAATAGGTTCGGTATTGAGTGCTTATCTTGATCTTGTATAATTACCCTGATTTCTCTATCTGTAAGCTTCTTCAATGTGAAGCTTATACCCATTGTTTATACCTCTACTGTATCTCTTAGTTAATAACAATAATCGTAGTTTATTAAGCTGTTATGCTACTTAGCTTGATTCTAATAGATTCTCTAGCTCAGTAATAGCTTGAATCCAAGGTATTTTAAGCTCATTATCTTCGCTAACGAGTTGTGCATCACGTAATAAATCTAGAACCTCCCTGTAATCGACATTATATATAGCTTCTGCAGCCGTTAACAATTTCTTTAAACTGCTGGGTAAGCTCATTGATTCTATTCTTTGATACGATTCAGCTACCTTTCTAGCTATGTCGAGAAGCGTTTCCAGATCTGTGTCTACGTATATTGTGGAGCCTCTAACTTCAGCTGAAACACCTAAGTTCTTCTTAACAACTACAGCTAAAACATCTAATGGTATAGTCCTCTTTATGTGTTTTGCTATAACATTAGCATCTATACCTCTTCTTGGGCTAGCCTTTGATGATGTATATAACGCTAGAAATTCCCTAAGTTTAGCCATAGCTGATTGAACGTTAGGCTCTAAGCCCATTATTTTAAACACAAGTTTATTTAATTTAAACTCAGCGTAGAGGTCTGCATCAAGGGATAGTTCTTCATCAATTTTTTGTAGAATCTCTAAACAAATAGACGTATTAGGACAAAGATATGTAAACGTTTTCTCTATGTATATACCACTAGGCTTTGGCACTTTTCTTACCTCTTACCAACATGTATTCTAACGATATCTTCCTCTGCTCAATATTTCTACAAACAGAGCAAACAAGTTTTCCATTATCTAAGTACAAATGAGAACCACATCTAGAGCAATTTGCTAACAATACTCCTAGCCTAGGCTCTTTTATCGATATGAGTAACGGTAGGTACTCATTTAATACCTTGGCTTTAACTACATCGCCAAGTCTAACATAGTTGTACATGCTCTCACCTTTTGTTTCAACAACTTGTGATATGTGTAGAATAGCCGAAAACATATGCTTAAACGTTTTCGCAAAATCGTACCCAATTATCTTCACAAATGCTACGTCGTCCCTCATTGATGTAACCCAGCCTATTACTATCTCACCTGGTCTAGGTATTTTGATTTCTTTGAATGGTTTTACAAGCACCCGACGGTTAACACTATCATATATTGGTTTACCTACTACTGTAGCCCTTATATTACCCTTCTCATCTATATATACATTCTTGTGAGCTAGGTACTCCTCTTCTTTACACATGAAGTCTCCTGGATATATTAACGAATTATTCACTATATTCACCTCTTTGATATAGCATATAGCGCCACCTTGAATTTATGGATACGTTTTCTATGCATACGGTATATAGCCGGTATTCGCATATCTCTTATAGCCATATCTATTACTCTATAACCATAGCTTAATGCAATTTCGTAGATAATTCTGTGTGACTCGGGGTTATATTTATGTATGGTATATACAGATCTTGGTCTTACATTGAGTGCTCTTCTTAAGAATACTATGTCTATTCCCTTCCTATGTACACCAAATGGTGGGTTCATAATTACTGTGTGTACTCCTCTGAGGTGTATATTTTCAACATCGGCATTGATAATGACAAGCCTATCCTTATTCTCAACCAAGAAATTATTCGCTATTTTAAGGGCGTTAAGATCTATGTCTATGCATAGAACTTCTTTAGCACCCATGAGGAGTGCGCCGTAACTTAAGATCCCTGTACCACAGCCTAGATCTACAACAACTTTGTTCTCAATATCGTTGTGCATATATGCTAACCATATAAGTTCTGAAGCTATCGAGCTATCGCATACATATTGTTCTAACAATATCATATGGTTTTTGAAATCAGGTACTTGGCTAAGAAGTATCTCAAGCTCTTTCCTGCTTTTCACCATGGGTAGATATACCTACTGGTATCGCCATTAATCACCATAAACGCTTCGCCTACAGTTAGGACGGGTATGTCTAGATCATAGAAATCAAAAGCAAGATAAGGACAAGAAGCAATAACCACTACATCGAACGAAGATCTTAAGTTTATGAGTAATTCTCTATCAATTTTAAGAACCCTGGATACAAAGACTTCGAAGCCTCGTTCCTTTAATTTATTAACTAATAGCTTAGTGAGTTCATCTCTTGATTGACCGTAGAAACCTGTAATTATGAGCCACCTCCGCTTGCCGAATGCATTATATATCTTCCACATCCTAACACTTAAGATCTTTCTAATCTCTTCTGCAGGATTCCAAAGAATATTTATGTACGGATCTAAACAGTATATTGTGAGATTGTGATCTCTTTTTAGAAGCGCTAAATACTGTGATAAGCAGTTGAATCTACCTCCTGCAACTACAACTAAGGTATCGCAGTTCTCTATATCAGATGTTGTGCAACCATATACTACACCTTTGTAAACAATTTGACATTTATTGGAAATCTCTTCTAATCTCTTACACAACCTTATATGCTGAGATGTTGATACAAGGCAAACCTTAGTATTATCCTTACATACTAAATTAAGTAGAGACCTCACCTTATCTATATCTACAGCTTGGAATTCTACAGGTATAAACATAACCCTTATCGATGGTCTATAGAATGGGTACTCAGCATGGCCAAAGTGAATAATTACATCTGCATTTACCTCTTCAGCGCTGTGCTCATCTACTAAACAAGGGCCGTAGGCTGGGTTTAATGAATACAGTACCTCTAGGTCTTCGCCTACATACTCCCGAAGTTTTCGGGTAATTAAATCAATGCATACTCTAAATCCTTCAGGTAATTGCATCAAGATCTTTCTAGCTTTAATCTTCTTTAATTCCTGTGCTAGAAGATCTAATTTGAAATCATGTTCTGAACAAATGCTCATAGCTACTTATTCAGTTCTTCTATTTCTATACGGCATTTAACTGGGATCTTTGATGCTGCTCTACGCATTGCCTCCTTAAGTTGCTCTATGTGCTGTTTAAGCCCATATATTTCGATTATTATGGATCCTGGTTCTGCTCTTACTGCTAAACCTGCTGGTTTACCAAATGCTAATCTCATACCTTCTTGAAGCCTATCAGCACCTGCAAATGCTAACATTTTGTGTTCTCTAATAACATGGTGAGGATAAGACCTAAGCACCAACATGTAGTTAGTATCTCCAACGTATTTGCTCAAATATTTATGCGCTATAACTCTTGCAGCTTCTAAGGCATTATGCCTTATTATCCCTCTCTCTATAGATATTAGTTTAAACTTTAACTCTGCATTGATCTTGGTATTGCCCATTATAAACTTCGAGATTTTTGGCATTGGGATACCATGTATATACTCTCTCCTAGTATACGGGGGTTTTTCTTGATGGGTATAACATCGTGCAGGTCTTAAGGGCATGTTTTTTACCTCTTTATCCTAGCTCTAGTCAACAGCTTCTAGCTTAAGCCTTTTCGCGATCCTCCTTATAAACGTTACTAGCAAACCTGCCTCCTGTCTTGACGTAACGGATTTTCTTACAACTCTTTTCAGCATTATCGAGAATGCTTGTCTATGCCAATTATCTGGTGCTACAATGTTAACAAGTTCATCTATGTACTTGTCGATTATCCTAAGCTGATGTTCGTCTACCTTATCTACTTTGTCGAGTAGGCTAGGCATATTAAACTCATTATAGAGTCTATATAGCGTTATGGCTACTGCATGGCTTAGATTTAGGACAGGATATTCGGGATTAGCTGGTATGTGTACCAGTAAATTGCATTTCGCTAGTTCTTCCCTTGTAAGCCCAACACTTTCTCTACCAAAAACTACTGCAACACTATTGTAGTTTCGCGCAATACTAGCAAAAGTCTCTAAATCTATAGCTTTCCTAAGCATATCTCCTGAATCAATATCTACTACAGCTGAGGTACAAGCTAAAAGACCTACATTTCTAGCTACCTCATCTAGAGAATTATACACCTTTACTCTACCACTATCCATATAGGTAACACCGTTAGCCGCAAATCTTCTCACCTCATCAGACCAAGGGTTCGCCGATGGATTTACCAGGATAAGTTCATCAACATCGAAATTCTTGCAAAGTCTAACTATAAATCCCAAGTTTATCTCTCCTTCAATTCCTACAACTACAACCTTAACGTTTAGCGGCATTCCACTACAACCCCACAGATTGTTTCATAGAAAAATGACTCACAGGTTACTAGCTCAATACGCTTACAAGGCAATATATATGTAAACATCTTCTTAAGGTTTTGAAGCGTTGAAAATACATAAATTATAGAGCAGCCATTCTTGCATACTCTAAGCGATTCGGCGAAGAATTTCTCCCAAACCTCTAATCCATCTCTGCCCCCGTTCCACGCTATAGCGTCTGGAATATCGTCACACACTGGTAGGTATGGAGGGTTGAAATATACCATCTCCACAGTATTGCTGCGAATACATGACAAGCTATCGCATTGAATTACATCTGCTTTATCATCGATGTTATTTGCTTTAAGTGTATCCCAAGAACTGTACACAGCATAAGGATCTATGTCCACCATAATAGCATAGCTAATTCTGCCTTCGGATAGAAAGTACGCAGTAATATAGCCTGAGCCACTTCCAATTTCTGCAGCTATATGTATTGTTCTAAGTTTTTTATAGATAATAACGTGTTTAACTGTTCGTAAGAGTATTTCTGTATCATGAGATGGTGTATATACTCTTCTGGAGAGCTTTATAACTACGTTATTCAACGTTTTTGTGACAATGTTAAACTCTTTACAATAGTAGCTAATTTCTCTATATCTTCTGGTGCAAGTTGGTATACCCTCTTCTTCCATAACTCATCGCTTAAATCTAGCTCCGCCGTACTAATTTCTAAGCTTAAGCATTTTTTTAGGGATTTTAAAAGATGTTTTCTTCTAAAACTAAATAAGCACTTTACTACATCTTCGACATCAGAGTATTCGCTATATCTTCTCTTCCTCCTCATTAATACGATAGCCGAAGATACCTCTGGCACTGGAATAAAGAACTGTGGTGGTAAGATGTCGATAAACTCTACGTCAAATACATATTGAGTAAAAAGAGATATTTTACCGTAATTCTTAGTACCAGGTTTAGCGATAAGTCTATCCGCAAAATCTTTCTGCACCGTAATAACAGAGCATAGAGCATTCGATCTACCTATTGCCATAATTAGGTCAGAGGTAATATGGTACGGTAGATTTCCTGTAACTACATGAATAGATCTAGACGACTCTATAATTCTCCTAGCATCACCTATAACAATATCTATGTTTGGATACAGTTCTTGAACTTCTTTAAGTATGGGCGCAAACCTTCTATCTACCTCAGTGCCAATCACATAGACTTTACTATTCTCCCCTATAGCTATTGTTAAAGTCCCTAAACCAGAGCCTACTTCAAGAACTGCAAGATTCCTTATTATATAGTTTTGCGTACACATATTAACAACTTCAACTATTCTCTTAAACGCTTTCGGCTCCACCATCATTACTTGGCTAAGCTTTTTCCTAAGCCTTATACCATACTTCAATAAATTAGATTTTAACCACTTAACTAGTTCTCTCCTTGATGAATTAAGGACGTCGATTACCATGGCTCTATGTAATCGGTTCTTTCGTATAGGGGATTTAGGTAGTTAAGGAATATATAGTTAGGCGACGGAGGGTATGGTTCAACAAATAAGTAGTACTTTTCTGTTCTCTGAATTTCCATAATTATTCTCTCCACTAGAGTTTTTACTGGATCCGATATCTTTACTCTTTTTCTTATATCTTCGAAGTTTTCGAATGGTTTCTTTTTTCTTTCTTCGAGGATTAGAACTAGTGTTTTCTTTCCAATGCCTGGGAGAAGCTCTAGGCTATGAAGCCTTATGTTAATCGCCTCAGCTATATTAAAAAATTCAACGAATACCTTCTCTTTTTCAGTAACTATATCCCTAACTATTCTTTCGAGATTAGAACGCGCAATAGTTGTTAAGTCTTCATAAGCAAGCCTATCAAAAACCTTTAGTTCAGGGCCACTAGGATTAGGAGAGATAAGAACTCTTTCGCCTATGTTTAGCATCGTACCCCTAGGAGGTACTATTTCAACTAATGTAAAATACTTAGATCCTATACCTTGTGCAACAGGGGTTGTTCTATGAAATGAATGTTTGTCGTAAGGATTACCTAAGGGCATGAAATCAAGAATAAATGCGTACTCGTCTATTATCCAAATCTTTCTATATCTTCCTCGAAAACTCATTAATATACACCAATACAAAACATAGAATACATGTATAGTTAACCGCAGTACTCTTTAACTACATCAAGTATTTTGCGCTGAATCTCTTCTTCTGGTACAGATGTTTCAAATGCTAAGAGCATTCTTAACTCGTCTATTGTTCTAGGAATTACGTTAATTATGAGCGCTATAGTTGTATCTCTTAAATTATATTCTTCTTGAAGTTTATTCATGAGTGCTTCAGACTTATCTGGGTCACATAGTGTACGTAGCGACTGAAGGTATTCAAGAGCTGATTTAGCTGGTTCAACTGATATATCGTAACTCTTAATTTTAGATAAATATTCTCCTAGAATTTTCTTGGCTATAGGGTTAGGTATATCCTTATAATCTATTATCTGGTAAGGCAAAAAACACCACCGGGGTATTCGTATAGATTTATTTCTTTATTGATAAAATTGAGAACATCTGTTTTCTCTGCATCTTCCTAATACTACTTAGTTCCTTAAGTTTTTGAATATTTGCATTAATTCTTTCGCTTACATCAAAAGCAGGTTTCACATGCTCTGGTAACAAGAATATTTTCTTATTTTTTAAGCCTACCTCGACTTCCACAATCATAGCCCTACCTCTAAACCCAGTAACAATTCCCGTTTTGCCTATGTACCTCCTATGCGGCATACCTCCATGGATAGCTGGATCTACAACTATATGTACCTTATCGCCGATTTTGTAGGGTATGAGTATCCTACTTAGTGGTGGGGTAGCGCCTTTCTCCCTAATGCTCTTCTTCATAATTCTTCTCGTTCTATGTCTTAGCCCTTGCGATGCTTTAACCATATTTTACTCACCGAATCTTCTGCAATTTATTATGGACTAAAGCTTAAATTTGCTCATGAACATAGAGGACGTCCAACATTACGCATTTTACATTGCACCCTAAAACTTCCGAGAAGCTAGGCTTAGTTCTACCGTTATCTCCTGAAATAAGTTCTTTAACGTAGAGCCCGCCTTCACATTCTATTAATGCTTCGAATAATCTTGGCGATAGGAATTCCGTTTTTACCTTAAGAACTTTTCTCCGTCTAACCCTATCCTTTCTACGTTTTAGAACTCTCGTAGGTGTTCTCTGCTCTACAACTCTATCTTTAAATGTTTCCTCAAGTTTTCCCAGCATTTCTAGAGTTATGTCTTCTGACGTATAGACAACGGCTCTATATATTTTCTTAGAGAACCTAACCCCTTCTTTAAGCCTTATAACAAATTTCCTGTTTACCTTCATTTTAATTTTAAACTTAAGCCATGGTGTAATACTATTCAGCTTGTTCTCAATGAACTCCATATCTATTCTTTTACCTAAAACTTTAAACTCTACAGCTAAAGGTCTTCCGGTTCCTAGAACTCTTACATCTACATCTTCTCTCCCAGCTATGTGGATACTATAGTTGCTGGCATTAATTAATTGGCTAACATGTTTAATCGCTTCTTCTAAAGATAGAGGATACTTTTTTCTACCTTCTTTAGTATACCATATGTTTTGAGATATCATTCTACCATATTTCCAGTAATATCCATATAGTATCAGTGACGGATAGTTAACTTCTATATTGTTTGTTGATAGGTCTACTATAGCTATAACCTCGGGTTCATCGAAATTAGGTTGAATATTGATTAGAGAGGCTACTTTCTTACCTATTTCTCTTTTAAGCTCTCTCTTCAGTGTCTCTTTATAGAGAAGACCAAATTCCCTTGCTATAGCTTCCTCTTTAGACATATATTCTTGAGCAGAAGATATCCCTACAAGAAACGATGACACATTTAAATTCAATAAAGTTAATGCAACCTTCTGAGAGTAACTATCTATTAATTCTTCAATTTTATTTCCGCAGATAGAGCATGGTCTTAACTCGTTTTCAGAACCTCTTAGTCCTAGGGTTTTTATTGCATCAATTCTTTGCGCATTGAGTAATATTGTTTTAGCTACCTCGATATCTATTTCTTTCTCATTTAATCTTCTATGTATCTCCAGCACTACAACTGATTTCAGTATCCTACCCCGCTCAAGATTACTCATACCCTTGCCTAGATATCCAAATAACCTCCCCAGACATCTATCGCATAAGGAATACTTTTTCAAAATATCTATCGTTTTATCAATTATGTTGAAGTCTCCCACTATTCTCTACCTGTATCCTCAAGAGAAAACTTGGATAAATCTATTCCTAATTTCTTAAGTATACTTGATCTACGTTTTGCGTTTTTAATAAAGTTGTTAACCATTTCATAATACTTAAGCAACTCTTTAACATCTTCAATATTTGTTCCCGAACCTATCGCTATTCTTGTTATACGCGATTTATCTATTATTTTCGGGTTCTTTAGCTCTTCATAAGTCATTGAATCTATTATTGCCAGCCATTTCTTCATCTTTTCTTCTCCAATTTTAAGCTGTTTATCGTCTAAAGGTAGAAGAGATAAGCCTGGAATTAACTGAAGAACCTTTGATAAAGGTCCTAGTTTTCTTATCGTTTGGATTTGTAGGTATATGTCGGCAAGGCTTAATTTACCGGATGCTAAAGCTTTTGCAAATCTTTTTTCAACTTCTCCATGCTGTTCAATAGATTTTAGTTTGTCTATGAGAGCCGGTAAATCACCTAAACCTAGGAGTCTACCTACGAATCTTCTAGGTTCAAAAACCTCGAGTTCCGGTATTTTCTCGCCTACACCTATGAATTTTATTGTAGCTTTTGTCGCTGCAACAGCTGATAAAGCACCTCCTCCTTTAGCTGTTCCATCAAGTTTTGTAACTATTATAGAGCCTACGGGTGTAGCTTGATGAAATCTTAAAGCCATATCGTATGCTTTTTGACCTATTGCAGCGTCTATGACCAGCGTAACTTCGTCAGGCTCAATAGCTTTAGCTATTTCCTGCATTTCTTTAAGTAGACGTTCTTCTTCTCCGTATCCATGCCTCCCAGCTGTATCTATAATTATGATATTGGTTCCTTTAGTTAAACAAAACCTCTTACACCTAATAGTAATATCAATGGGGTCTAAGAATTTAGGGTCTCCACAAAACACTACATCTATTGAGCTACTAAGTTGTTGAAGTTGTTCGTAGGCAGCAGGTCTATAGACATCAGCACATATAAGGCATGGCTTATAACCATGTTTCCTATAGAAGTACGCCAGTTTAGCCGCTGTAGTGGTTTTTCCTGATCCTTGTACTCCTACAAGCATTATTACGTAGGGTGTTTTTACGGGGAAGACATTTGGTTTTACATCCCCTCCAAAAAGAGATGAAAGTTCGTCGTACACTATCTTTATGAACCATTCTTGTTTAGATACATACGGAGGCGGGGGCTCGTTTAAAGCTCTCTCTTTAATTTTGTTCGTAAGCTCTGCAACTAGCTTTACATTTACATCTGCTTTTAGAAGCGCTTTCTGTAGTTCTTTAACAAAATTCTCTACAGCAACTTGATATGGTTCTCTACCCTTTAAAAAATTAACTACTAGATTTCTTACTGTATCTAGAAATGACATATACGACTTTACCTAATTCTGTATATAAGCCTCCGTCCTAGTACCTCCCAGTACTCTACCTCAACACCTGGTGCAATATTGGATCTAATAGCTTCGTCTTTAGGCATATCTGCCTCAAAAGTTTCAAACGTCTCTAAATCCATGAGCTGGACCTTATCCCCTAATACCGCGACTACCTGCGCATACCTCTTGTTTATTATCGGTATCTCAACTCTTTGATCAGAAGGACCTACTAGTGTTCTTCTACTACCGCTAAATAACCCTATTGCCACTAGATGTACTTTTGCACTACCATGTTTCCCCGTCTTGGCTTTTGATACATCTACCACTCTACACGGTTCACCATCTATAACCACATAGCTACCTGTTTTAAGGTCTCCTAACTCTGCGTACTCTATAGACATACAAAATCACCGCTAGGAAAATCTCTTGCTGAAAGGATTAAAAGCTGTAATCACCTTTTAGAGTTTATTGACAAAAAGTATTTAAGATAGTAAAGATATCTACAGTAGCTCAAGTTTTTGTTTGGGTGTGTAACTAAGATGATGTTTTGCCCTAAATGCGGTACTATAATGAGCTACCGCGCTGCTAACAGAGTATGGAAATGCAATAAATGTGGATATGAACAAATAGCCAGTAATACAAGCAAACACGTAACTTTATCTAGGGTTATTAAACATAGTGAAAAAGAGAAAACAGTGATTATAGAGGGAGAAAGATTGACTGTACCCCCAACAGCTGTTCTAATAAAAGATCAAGTAAGGTGTCCTAAATGCGAGTACAACGAGGTCTACGCGTGGCAGATACAGACAAGAGCTGCAGACGAACCACCAACAACCTTCTACAGATGCGTTAAATGTGGTCATACGTGGAGGGAATACTGAACTAATGAATAAAACTCTTTTAGGTATTGATATCTATACATAGGATTCATTACGTAGGAGCACCCCTAAATCAAATACATTCTCTACAACTGGAAGGAGCACTTTTCCCTCCAATAAATACTTATTGAAGTCCTTGGGGTCTATAACCAGTCTCCCTATCCCTATGGTGTTCATGTCTTCAGGATCTATAACAGCCACGTACAATCCTTTTTCGATAGGATAAAGAAATTTATCAACTGATGATATAAGCAAATCGTTACCGTAGAGAAACGCTTTTATACCTTGCTGTTTAGCTACAACTGCACAGCCAAATTTGAATCTTTTTTGTGTTGCTAAGTTGAAGAGATGTGTAGACGGAATGAATTTCCTCCTTTTAATCCATCCTATCACAATACCTGCAGACATTACGTTCACATTAGCCGAGATGTTAATTATATATCCTGCTATATCTTTAGGTACTAAGGTAACCCTACTTACAACATCATTTTTTGGTATAAGCATTATTTCGAATTCGCTTAGGATATAGTCCCTATATTCTCTACAAAAACATTTGTCTATATAGTTAATTATCGCATCAAGTTTTTCTTTCACTATCTCACTCTATCTCTATTTCTAATTCTATTTTTTCTCTTACCTCTTACAAAGATAAAGGTGCTATAGACTATGGTTTAAATACCTATAGAGCCTTATAAATTATCTCCACTAGGGTATTCTACCATTTAATTGATTAATCGATAATATAAGTAACCAACTTGCATGATTTTAGTTCATATTTTATT
>JAWASI010000013.1:32592-46874 GCA_038892955.1 Ignisphaera sp. | reverse complement strand
CCAAAAGAAGAAGCAAATCTGACACTAGTACGTATAGAAGATAAATCGTTAGTGAAAGGTAATAGACTTCAGCTGAACTTACACGATGGTCGAAATATATTAATTAATAGAGAAGATTCACAGAAATATAAAACGCTTGATGGGTTATTGATTGAAATCCCATCTCAGAGGATTGTTCAACATATACCCTTAGAGTTAAACAAACTCGCTATAGTTATAAACGGTAGGAATGCCGGTAGAATTGGAAAAATTATAGAGATACAAGAAAAACATGGTACAACTCGTAGAAAATTCCTAGTTACACTAGAGGAACCCTCTGGTCATAGATTTCAGACAATTCTGGAATATGTAATGGTTATCGGAAATGATAAACCTGTTATAAAAGTATCTGAAGGGATGTAAGACTATGTCTACAGAAGTTGTTGTTACTAAGACCGCTATATACCCTAAGGTTATACCTGAGTCATTTAAGAGTTCTATATTAACAGATGATGTTACTACGAGTATCCTTAATAAATGGAAACAGAACATAATGTTGGTTCCATTTATATCAAAAGTTGTAGTAAATATAAGTGTAGGAGGTGCACAAGAAAGATTAGATAAAGCTATAGCACTACTTGAACAATTAACTAGTCAAAAACCTAGTATTAGAAAGGCCAAGAAAACTATTAAAGAGTTTGGAATTACTAAAAGACAGCCAATAGCAGCAGTAGTAACGTTAAGAGGGGATAAAGCGTATGAATTCCTTAGAAAAGCATTAATTGCTGTAAATAATATACTAAAGGAAAGCAGCTTTGATCCTTTCGGTAATATTGCATTTGGAATAAAAGAGCATTTACTAATTCCTGGTGTTAAATACGATCCAGAAATAGGTATCTTTGGAATGGATATTGCTGTAGCTATTGAGCGCAAAGGATACAGAGTAATGCGAAGAAAAATTAAGAGAAGTACAGTACCTCGAAGACATAGAACAACTAAGGAAGAAGGTATATTACTTATGGAACTTTTATTCGGTGTAAAAGTGGTACCTAGGTGATATTATGGCTAAGTATAGACCTAAAGTTGAGAAAAAGCATGGTAGAGGGGCGCAAGTCTGTAAACGTTGTGGGAATAGAGATGCCGTAATACAGAAGTATGGTATTTACCTATGTCGTCAATGTTTTAGAGAAGTAGCTTTTACTATGGGATTTAGGAAATATGAATAAAGGTGATTAATCATGGTAATGTTAGATACCCTTGCAAACGCTATGGCAACTATAATGAACGCTGAAATGAGAAGGAAAAACGAGGCAGTTATTTGGCCTGCATCAAAACTTATAATACGAGTTTTAAGAGTAATGCAGAAACATGGATATATAGGCGAGTTTGAATATGTTGATGACGGCAGATGGGGTAAAATAGTAGTACAACTTCTAGGTAGGATAAATACTTGTGGTGTAATTAAGCCCAGATACCCTGTTAAATGGGAGGATTTAGTAAGAATGCCTCAATGGATGCAAAAATACCTACCCTCGAGAGACATAGGCATAATAGTGTTAACTACTTCGAAAGGAGTTATGTCCCATAAAGAGGCTATCGAAGCACATACAGGGGGAATTCTACTCGCATATGTGTACTAAAGTCTTAAATTAAGTAGGTGATAACCTTGGCAAAGACTGTTTATCTTCGTGAAGAAGTGAATGTACCAGAAAACGTTAAAGTTGAAGTTGAAGGTAAGAGGGTAAGGATATCTGGTCCAAAGGGTACCACAGAACGTGATTTTAGCTATGCTCGTAACATTATCATAAAGGTTGAGAATAACAATATCGTAGTTGAAACATTATTTGCTAATCGAAGACAGAAGGCTACTTTCTACTCAGTAATTTCTCATATTAGAAACATGATTATAGGAGTTACTAAAGGATGGAGGTATAAATTAAAGATAGTGACTACACATTTCCCAGTTACAGTAAAAGTTGTAGGTAATAATGTTGTAATAGAAAACTTTTTAGGTGAAAGATCTCCAAGAAGAGCTAAGATAATAGAAAGTGTAAAAGTTAGAGTTGAAGGTAAAGATATTATTGTTGAAGGTGTAGACATAGAAAAAGTAGCCCAAACTGCTGCTAATATAGAGCTTGCAACACGTATTACTGACAAGGATAGAAGAATATTCGTAGATGGTATATATATTTATGAATCAGGTGAAGCAGAATGAGTTCTGAAAATACCAATATAAATATGAACTTAACTGAGATCCTAGAAAGACGTAAAGCTATACTAAAAATCTTAAGATCAAAACGTAAAGAAATAACTAAAATTATGGAGTTGAAACAAAGTAAACCAGAATTCCTAAGACATATGTGGTGGAAATTCAGTAAATTCCAAAACAAATTAAAGTGGAAGAAGCCTAGAGGTAAAGATAACCCTATGAGGCTTTCACTAAAAGGTGCACCTCCTATTGTTAGATCTGGTTATGGAACGCCAGAAAAATATAGGAGCCTCCATCCTTCAAGCTTTAAGATAGCATTAGTTGCTAATATTAATGATCTTGAGAAGCTCAATCCTAAGGAGCATATAATATATATATCATCTAATGTAGGCTTAAAAAAGAGACTAGAGTTGATCTCTATAGCTAAATCTAGAGGATTTAAGATAGCTAATGAGTAGGTGTCATACTGATGAATCTACGGTATCAGAGACGCTTAGCAGCTGAAATCTTAGGCGTTGGAGAAAATAACATTATCTTTGATCCAAAACAACAAGATAGAATAGCTAATGCTGTAACAAGAGAAGAAATAAAGAGGTTAATAAAGGAAGGAATAATTAGGGTTGAACCACCGAGAAGAAATAGTAAGGGTAGATGGAAGGAATTTCATGAAGCTAGAAAAGAAGGAAGACACAGAGGTCCTGGGCGTAGAAAAGGTGCTATCAGTGCTAGAATAGATCATTATAATGATTGGGTTTACAAAATCAGAAAAATTAGAACGTTCCTAAGGTGGTTAAGAGATCATGAAATAATTGATCGTAAGACCTATAGATATCTCTATAGGATGGCTAAGGGAGGGGCATTTAACAGTCTTGCAGCATTGAAGAGGTATATGAAAGATCATAATCTTCTCCCGCAAGATTTTAAGTAGTTAGGTGAAGTATATGGCAAAAAATGCAAGATATAAGGTTCCTAAGAAGAGAAGAAGGGAAGGTAAAACAAACTACTATAAACGATATGAAATGCTTAAATCAAATAAAATTAGGGCTGTGATTAGAAAAACAAACAAATATGTTATGGTGCAATTTGTTTACGCAACAGCTATAGGTGATTTCACTATAGCAGCTGCTCATAGTCGTGAACTAGTTAAATTATTTGGGTGGAAAGGTGGAACAAAAAGTACTCCTGCTGCTTACTTAACAGGTTTGCTTGCAGGATTAAGAGCTAAAAAACTAGGGATATCCTATGCTATACCAGATATAGGCTTACATAGACCTACAAAAGGCGCTAAAATATTTGCTGTAATAAAAGGTATAAGAGATGCTGGAATAGAAATCCCCTGTTCTGAAGAAATGTTCCCATCTGAAGACAGAATACGAGGTTTAGTAATAGCAGAATATGCTAAAACACTTAGCGAATCTAACCCAGAGAAATACAGTAAACAATTTAGCGCAATAATTAGAAACGGATTAGATCCTAGAAATCTATCTCAACATTTCGAAGACGTTTACCAGAAAATCATCAGTATTTATAACGCTATACCTCAATCTACCAAAGCAGCGCAACTCATAGAGAGTTTGACCACAGCGCATCATTAGGTGTAGTATTATGAGTATAGAGGGCTGGGCTCCTAGAACTAAAGTTGGATGGATGGTTAAAGAGGGTAAGATAACTTCTATAGATCAAATATTTGCTATGAACTTGCCAATCTTAGAACCTGAAATAGTTGATATATTGCTACCTGGTTTAAAACAAGAAGTTCTTGACGTTAGTCTAGTCCAAAAAATGACTGATGCAGGAAGAATATCAAGGTTTAGAGTTGTTGTAGTAGTAGGTAATGAAGACGGCTATGTAGGTCTTGGTATAGGTAAAGCTAGACAACTTAGAGCAGCAATAGAAAAGGGTGTAATGGATGCTAAACTTAATATAATGCCCATAAGAAGAGGTTGTGGAAGCTGGTCTTGTAGCTGTAATCAACCACACTCAGTACCTTATAGAGTTAGTGGTACAGCTGGTAGCATTACAGTAAAGCTCATACCAGCACCTTTAGGAACAGGCTTAGTAGCAGGTGCTATAGCACAAAAAGTCCTAGCATTAGCAGGGATTAGAGATGTATGGACTTGGACCAAAGGTGAAACAAGAACTACTATTAACTTTGCTAAAGCTATTTTTGATGCCCTTAGGAACACCAACAAATTTGTAACTCCAATAGATTGGGGTAAGAAAGCGTGGGGCTAACATGACAGAGATTTACGCAATTATAAGAATTCGTGGAGTTGTTGGAGTACCACACGATGTCGAGTATACCTTAAGATTACTTAGACTTGTTCGTAAGTATCATTGTGTACTATATCCAGCAAAACCTCCTTTGAAAGGCATGTTAGACACTGTTAAAGATTGGATTACATGGGGAGAAATAGATTATACAACGTTAACAGAACTATTAAGGAAAAGAGGTGAAGTTGTCGGTCACAAACCCTTAACCGACGATTATGTAAAGGAAAAGCTAGGTAGAATTAATATATATACAATTGAAGATTTAGCTAAAGCTATACTTGAAGAAAGAATATTATTCCATAAACTCGACGAATACGGTATAAAACCTGTCTTTAGATTACATCCACCTAGAAAAGGATTCAAAGGTAGCACTAGGAAACCCTATAAAGATGGTGGTGAACTAGGTTATAGAGGACCAGATATAAATGAATTACTTAAGAGGATGATGTAGAATGGTTGTTAGAAAAGAAAAGAAAAGCAGAAAAATGCATGGATATAGAAACCGTGGTTGGGGTAGCATAGGTCAGCATAGAAAATCAGGTTCAAGAGGTGGAAGAGGGGCATCTGGTATGCACAAACATAAATGGTCATGGGTAATAAAGTACTTCAGGGACTGGTTTGGTAAAAAAGGATTTACACCTAGAGGTCCAGAACATTGGGAGAAAACTAAAGTTATAAATTTAAGACAACTTGATGAATTAGTTGAAAAACTTATACAAAGTGGCCAAGCCAAATATGAAAACGGAAAAATTGTTGTAAACTTAGCCGAAATAGGTATAACTAAGTTAGTAGGAAATGGCGAAATAAAACATCCTGTAAAAGTTATCGTATATAAAGTAACAGAATCAGCAAAGAACAAAATAGAGGCAGCGGGAGGAATAATAATACCCTTGTATACCAGCCACCCAGGATAATACTATATAATTAGCTTATAGAAATAATTAAAGTGGTGTTGGTTTTTGACACTATATAAATATACCTTATTCAATAAATTGTCCCACAATATAATTATATAGATTCTAAGAGCTACATTAAGTACATTCATACAATTGTACCCTATATACTGTATTTCCTAAACAACTTAAATGAGGCGTAAATTACGTAGTATACCTGAATAAATATATGAAGATACATGATGATTTCATTCTCTACTGACTAATGATGACGTCGGCCTGTACTGAACAATACAAAGTAAGGAGTAAGGTAGCTTGTAGTTAGGTTTTCAAATTGTTAATTTGGATTGCCCAAAATGTGCTACACAGCTTGGATAAACATTAAACATATACAATTACATTTATTTTTGATTTATAAGTAAAATAAAACTTTCGACTTACTCTAATGGTTTTGTAGGATTCAGGTGATAAGTTTTCTATAAGGGTATATTATGTCATTTAAAAACCTAGGTACTTTCGACCCAATCGATATTTCTGATACCTCATCTATAATTAACTATATTAACCAGTATCTCAAATTCAACAATATTGTAGAATTCGTACTTCCACCTCCATGGATAAACAACCACGATATCCATATTAAAATTGCCAACGCTATGAATGACATACTTCTAAATTTATGTGATGGTGAAATCACAAAAATAAACATCTCCTTTAACCTTCTCTTCAAAGGTAAAGCAGATGGGGGTAAATACACCATCATGAAATGCGTAGATGATGAAGAGATTCTGATCATCATTAAGTCCACTAATAGATACATAGTTGCCAGAGGAAAACAAAAAATAATCAGTAAAATATTAGATGATATCCTAGATGATATTAAGATGAATATTATTGAATCTGAAACATTGATTAAATTGTGTGAAGACCATTGTTGAACATTACTTCATAAATTTGGTCTATCGATTAATTACAAATACTACTATGTCTATTCTAATCAGTAACTCAAAAATAAATAATCTCAATACAGAATTAATAACATAGGCGATTTGTTTATGAATAAAGTTATGTTTCTAATGCTAATTAATCAATAACCAGAGGTCTCAAAACAATTAATAAAGTTGTAAAAAAGTTGAAAACATTCAAATATGTGGCGGGCCCGAGGGGATTTGAACCCCTGACCACCGGCTTAGGAGGCCGGCGCTCTCTCCTGGCTGAGCTACGGGCCCTGTTGGCCCTGGTCTGCAGTATTAATGGTTTCACTTTGGTTATAAGTCTTTTGTGTTAGTTTCTCATAGTTCCATATAAGTGTTTTTCATTAGTATTGCGTCTTCTTCCAGGTTTGGCGATTCGCTTATTATTATGCCTTTAACGTTGAATTCTTTCAATGTTTTTAGTAAGTCTTTGTAATTTAGGTCTGATTCTAATAGATTTAAATGTCTTATTTCGCCTTTTTCTCCGTATTCTATGCCACTAACATGTATATGCATGTTATTGAGTGCTAACCTGCCTAGCCTCTTTTCTAACAGTTCTAGGATTTGAGCAAACTCTTCATAGTTATTATATTTGCCATTTGTTCTAGCATGTAGATGTGCAAAATCAATACAAGGCATAACGTAGTTATCTAAGTCCTCAGATAACCTTATAGTTTCTTCAAGAGATCCTATCTCACTTACACCTCCCATAACCTCTGGACGAATCCATATCTCTATACCCATATCCTTTAATGTAGTGATAACTACTTTAAGAGCTTCTAGAACATTTCTATATGCTTCTTCATGTGATGATCCGCCGTAGTAGCCGCTGTGAAATACTACACTCCATGCTCCTGCAAGATGGCCTAGTTTCGCACTTTCAACTATTCTTTGAATGCTAGCCTCAACTTTTGATTTATCTGAAGAATTCAGGTTTATGTAATATGGTGCATGAACTGTCAATATAACCCCTAATTGTCGGGCGATATTACGTACTTCTTCAGCAGATTTTTCAGACATTCGAACACCTCTTACGAACTCTATTTCCATTGAGTCTAAACTAAGTTCACTGATACGTTTAATTCCATTTACTGTAGATTTTCTAGGAGTTGAATTAGGTATTCCGGCTGTACCGAAATAGAGTTTACCTGGTGTAAACATTGCCCTCACTATATTAAACATAATAGCAAAGAAGTTGATAAAGTTATAGATGTCTAACAATACCTAAATTGAATTGTTTAATAATATTCAGATCTCTGTATAAGGTAAACCTATATACCCTCTTAACCCACAAGTACATTTGGTGCGAATTTTGCAACCAATAATTGTAATCCCATTTGCATCAGAAGTTCACAGAAAAGAATACTATGTAGCTGTCTTAGACCTCTTAAAACAGTACATATCTAGACATGGCGTTGACGTGCACAACGGTATAGTCACAGAAATCAGTGAAGCTGAACAAATAGGCAAAAAATATCATGAGTTCTTACCAATAATCTTAGTGTTAACAGGCGGTACAAGCAAACTCATTGAAAATTTTGTTACTAGCGGAGATTATGAAAGGTTGCTGCTGTTTTCACATTCAGAGCATAACAGTTTAGCTTCAGCTATTTCCTCGAGGAATAAAGTTGAAAGAAAGGGTGTTATTGGTTTTGTATACCATTGTTCTGATATAAACTCGGCTTCATGTATTTCGACAATTGACAGAATGTTTAGAATCTCAAAAGCTATAGCATCCGTTATTGGGATAAAAGTAGGTGTTATTGTGGATAGGGGTATTAAGGAGGAAACAGAGGAAACTTTCGAGGCAAGGTTTAAAGCTAAGGTTATAGTTAAATCTATTGATGAATTCCTAAACGAAATAGAATCTTTAGGCGAGAGTAATGTCGCCGAAGCAAAAGAGCATATAGCTAAACTACTTAACTTAGATCCTTCAATTCAACAACTAGACCTTATAGCTAGGCTATACCTAGCGTTAAAGAAATTTAAACAAGAGGAAAAATTAAATGCTGTTACAATAGATTGCTTTCCCTTCATATCAAAGTATGGTTCAACTCCTTGCATACCTTTAGCGGTACTCAACGCAGAAGGAACTGTGGCTGGTTGTGAAGCTGATCTACCAAGCCTCCTCGGATTAGTTTTAGCTAAAGCTATTACAGGTAGAAGTGGTTATATAGCCAATGTTGTCGACGTAGCATCTAATGTATGCTACCTAGCACATTGCACAATAGCGCTAGATATAACAAAAAACGTAAAAATTTCAACACACTTTGAGACAGGAAAATCATATGCATTAACAGGCGAATATGTAGGAGATACCGTAACACTTCTATCCATAGATAGAGATTTTACGTTAGCTACCACAGCTGTAGGTAAGGTTATTTCTTCGGGAAACATAGGTTTAGCAGCATGTCGCACACAGATGATGGTAGAATTTGATTACCCAGTAGAATTACTGCCAAACGTTGCTCCAAACAATCATCATATAGTTATGCTCGGAGATCGTAGAAAAGAGCTTACTGAAGTGCTTTATATGCTAGGCCTTGACGTAGTAGATTACAAAGAACTTGTTGTGTGATTAAGGTGGCTAAACCTAAGAATTTCTACTACCTATTACATCCAAGACCAACTATACTCCTGCTAACCCTTTGCCCAAACAATCACGTAAATGTTATGCCTGCCTCGTGGGTTACCCCAATATCCGAAGAACCTCCAACCATTGGTATAGCTATAGATAGAACCTCTTTTACAAATCAATGCCTAGAGTATTGCAAGGAGGCTACAATAAACATACCGTCTATTGAACAAGTAAACATAGTTTACCACCTAGGTACAATATCAGGTGCTTCTGTAAACAAAGTAGATTACTTCAAGTTAGAGCTCAACAAAAGTAAGAAGGTGGTCGTACCAATACTCAAAGACGCTTTAGGATGGATTGAAGTTAAAGTTTTAAATTACCTAGATGTAGGCGAAACCCGGTTCTATATATTTGAGGTACTAGATTACTATGCTAAAGAAGATGTTATAACACCGTGGGGCTGGAATTTCATGAAAACTAGTATATTGTTGCATGGCTCAGGTAGAGGATTCTACACTGTAGGGAAGTTTATTAAAGCAACTGAACGCTAAAGTATCATGTTGTGATCCCTTCATCATAGATCAGCTTGGCTTGGATTAATCATCTATCATATTAATATATACATGTTTTCTATAACTTAAACATTCTTAGCCTCTTAGCCGATCTGATTACGAACTATATTAGAAGTGTATTACTAATATATAAACATAGTGTAGACTTAATAACTTTTACATTAAAATAATGATGACAAAATATAACTAAGGTATCTATACATTTAGTTAGTCAAGGTAGACAGGTATAGCGATATCCTTATATTATAGCATAGCACAAAGGTTTGTTTTGGGTATAATCATTAATTAGTAGTGATTATATTTAGTAGCTTGATTTTAATATTAGAATTTTTGAGATAATTTATCGGATAGGAAAAGTATAGGCGATACCAATGCCTTTAACGAGAGCTCTAGCTATACATATACCTCACGATTACTACGCAATAGAGTATCTTGACAAAATAGTAAACATTTTAGACCGCATTAAGAAATGTCTAAAGACATGTAGTGTTGAACCGTGGACTTTTAGGCTTATTTTTCCTTCAATAACTAATTCTAATTATAAAGGCGTAGAAAAATACCTAGACGAGTTATTTAGCGTTATTGATAGGGATATTTTAGTAAGTATGAGTATTGAAGAGATGACCTTTGATATAAATCAACTGATAAATATTATGCACAATCATAAGAAATTCTATACAGCAATTAGATGTAGTAACGATGAATGCATAGATAAAGTTGTAACAGCAATTTATGATAATTCCAGCAAAAATATTGATATAAACGTATACACGAGAATCGCATTAGTTTTTGGCTCATGGATTGAAACACCTTACTTTCCTGCTACATGTAATGTCAGTAATACCTTAGGTTTAAGTGCTGCCTTACGTTATGTCGATTTAGTGGATAGAGCATTAATTGGCGGATCACCGTATGAATTATATAACTTTATTCAATATATTCAAGATAAAATGGAATGTATTTCGAAATACAGCAGTATTCCTTTCTTAGGCATCGACTTATCGCTGTCTCCTTGGAGAGAAGAGAGTATAGCTAGCTTATTGGAGAAACTTATAGGTAATAAAATAGGTTCCCCAGGTACCATCAATGCCATCTACAGTTTAAACAAATTAATAGACGGTATAATCAAGAAACTTAGAATTCGAAGTATTGGGTTTAATGAAGTTATGTTACCAGTTGCGGAAGACGATATTCTAAACAAACGTGTTGAAGAAGGATTTATTAGACTTAGAGATTTAATAAATTACTCAATTGTATGTGTAGCAGGCTTAGACATGGTAGCTATCCCTAAGCTTCTAGTAGATATACGTAGAACCGCTATAGACATGTTAACTGTACATAAAATTAAGAAGCGGAGTGTAGCTATGAGGATTATTCCTGTGGATCAAGAACCTGGAACATCAATTAAACTAGAGAACTTTGGAACTACCTATGTTATTTTTCCATAACGTGATAAGGTGTTAATAAAATGTCCTCATTAATACCTGAGCTTGAGAAACGCCTACCTTTAATACTTAAGCAAATAAAGAATAAATTAGCTAGAGAAAAAGAAATCGCTAAGAACATATTACGAAATTATAAGTGGATTACATTAAATAACGAAGTTGAATGTGCTTGTGCTGCTGTTGACTCAAGTTTTTTAACAATAGAGAGCAGAGTTGGGTACATATATGCACTTCAAGGGTTAGCTGTGTTGTACAGTATTGAAAAAGGTATAGCTAAAAAAGAAAATGCCTCAACATTTGCAGATGTGGGTTTCATCGATATCAGTATTGACAAAGAGAACCATATCATAAAAAAGTCTACCTACAAGAAGATTTTAGCAGAATATGCTTATATGTTAGAACTTAGGAATTTACTGGAAATAGCTAAAGACGTTGACCGAGGCCTCATCTTAATCGATGGATCTTTTATTTCATTTGCCATGAGCAAAAGAATCAAGAATGTACATGCATACATTGAAAGTATAGGACATAGATGCAGTTTAAATGAAATAGAGAATCTAAAGACACAATACCTTGAACAATTATCTAGAATTAAATATGTTGCTTTTTTCGCAAAATCATCAAATGCAGGGTTCTACACACAGGGTCAATATCCTGATATGTATATCCTAGAGTTAACTAGATTATTTAAGATAGATCCTTATGTTTGTTCAGGTTTTTTAGAGCCACTAACATTTGATGTAAAGGAAACATTATCAAAAATAATCAAAGATACTAATATATCTATAGATAAGTTTACAGTTACTTATGCTAGGTTTGGTTTAGGTATGCCAGCATACCAGGTATCATTTCCATATGCATTGAGTGAAGACGATGTGAAGTATGTGTACATGTGTCTTAAAAAATGGTCTGCCGCGGGTTATCCAATACCCTTAGAGTATGTTCATAGATTTAGTAAGTTACCTAGGAAAAATCTTATAAATGCTATGGTACACCTTGGAATACCTATAGCCTCAGGTAGAGAATTGATTGAGATTAGCTAAGCTAATTATGTATTGATACATCCAAATTTATGTAGTATTTCATTTACATAATGATTAAAACTATCGAAAGGTATATAACCTATTACAACGTCGATAGGTTTCCCATTAACAAGTACTACTATTGCTGGTGTTGAAAATATATTGTAAGACCATGCTATTTCAGGTATGTAATCAGCGTTTACTTCAATGAAAACCGCTTTACCTGAATTAAGTTGAGCTACCTTGGCGAAAACAGGCTTAAACATATGGCAATAAGGACAATAAGTTGAGGTTATTAGTAGAAAAGTCAACTTACAGAGATTTATAGCATGTATATATTCTTCGTAAGATCTAGCTGTCATTACACCTCGTATTTCTGATTTACAGCATCTATTCTCGGTATTACGTGCCGATACAAGTATATTATGAGCTAACTTATCTATTATTTTACTTAATTCAACGTCGTTTAATTCCAATGACATCAACCGCAGCCAATTCTACATAAATATTATGAGAGCCTAATAAAACTATATATGATGACAACCTTGATAAATTTTACTTTATTTTATCATAAAAAGATATTACATCTCTAAGTCTAAGAAACATAGGATAAAAGTGACCAATACAAATAACTTATTAATAGACGTAGAACTTGCATTAAACTTGCTAGACTATATTTCAGCATTAATTGAAGCTAACACCGTACGTCAAGAATTACTTGAAATACCTGTACTAAGTACAAGGTATTACATTGCATTACATGATCTACTCCTACCGATAGCAATAAAAGAGTTTGATTATTCAATTCCTAAAGCATATATAATGCCAATAGTATCCGTGTATATCCATGAACAAAAAGTTTACGCAATTATAAAAACTAAGAAAGCAAACGAATATCTTAAACTTTATCGGGAAATATATCATGTACCTGCTATAGATTTGACATTAGATGAAAAGTTGCTGATCTTAACTTCTATAGCAATAGCACATAAAATCGTATTAACGCCTAGCGAAAGAAATATCTTGCGCATAATTCCTAATAATCTGAGGACCTACGTGGAAACAGCCATTAAATTTTTAGAAAGTATAAATAAGGAGAAAGCAATAAAGATGATGCAAAACAATACTAGGTCCTTGAACATGGTTGAGTTGATCCTTTGGCTTAATAATGGAAGAGGAAAAGAGGATATCAATGAAATATATTACACAAGAGGTGTATCAATGAAAATATTTAGAATAGTCTACTATGATCATGAAATAGATATAAAAACTTGCACTTCAGCTTCCCCAAAGTTCATAACCAAAATACTGGCTTTAGTACCAAACAATGTACTTACTTATATTATCAATAATGTTAAAAATACGTGTAGTATTTTACATGTATTCAAGATCCTTAGTTCATAATTTTATACTCTACTTAGTATGTCATATAATGTTATGAAAATTGCTCCCTCATTTAGCATTTCGCTAACAGCTTTATCAACAGAACCTTTGGGTAAGTCTACGCCCTTTATAGCATCGTTTAATACTAAAACCGTGTAACCAAGCTTGATAGCATCCAATACTGTAGCTTTTACACAATAATCTGTGGCAACCCCGCATACAAATAATCTCCTTACATTCTTTGACCTAAGTATTTCATTTAGCTCTGTACCCTCGAAGCTACTGTAAGCTTCTTTATTCTCTTCATAACCTTTCGACACTATTATAGTGTCTGGTGTCAACTTAAGCTCTGGATGAAATTTTGCACCTTCGGTTCCTTGAACACAATGAGGAGGCCAAGGACCCCCTCTAGTATTGAATGAGATGTGATTTGGAGGATGCCAATCTCTTGACGCAACGATAAGCGCTTTAGCGTTTGTAAACAGTTCAATGTATTTATTTATTATAGGTATTATTGTTAATGCATTAGCTACAGGTAAAGTTCCCCCAGGCATGAAATCGTTTTGCATATCAACAATTATTAAAGCGTCTTTAGGTGTTATACTGATTAAAGCCATAAAATCCACCTATGAAAATAGAGTTTTAAAGCTACACCATAATACTATAAATTAAGGGTGTTTTATTAGTTTAACTTTTGAAGAATATTATTTTAGTATAATTGACTTAACCAGCAAAATATAAAGGTTAACAATGCGAACCTTAATCCCACAGGTAGATAAATTTGCACTCAGAAAAACAATTCGAATTCCTAGAGCATACAGCAGATGTGCTTGTAAGAGCTTATGGAGAAACCCTTAAGGAGGCTCTAATTAACATTGCTAAAGGAATGTTCGAAATAATTACTGATACATCACGAATAGAGCCTAAGATTAGTATTAACGTAAGTATATGTG
>JAWASI010000013.1:22476-32581 GCA_038892955.1 Ignisphaera sp. | reverse complement strand
ATCTCGTTTATAGATGGCTTGAAGAGCTTCTATATTATCACGATGCTTATAATTATGTGTTCAGCGAGTTCGATATAAAATCTATTAGCGATGAATTAATTAATGGAGAAAAAATGATATGTCTTCAAGCACAAGTACGAGGTGAAGAATTTGATCATAAAAAGCATGAACCTAGGACTGTAGTAAAGGCTGTTACGTACCATCAGATGCGTGTAGACCAATACGACAATGAGTGGGTTATAGATGTAGTTTTTGACATATAGTTTAATGTTACCTAAAAGATTCGTAGTTAATTCCATCGAGTTCTTTTATGAGATGTAAGTATATAAAACAACTCATTTACTAGTGTTTCAATAACATCTCTGCCCAATATTTCATACAAAGTATTATCAACTAATTCAAGTATTTTATTTACATCTCTAAATCGAGAAAACCTGCCAAAATACCATATAACAGCGTCTATATTTAAAGGAGGGATTTTCGATCTCAGCGATACTAGTGACCATGCATTTCTAACAATATCAGGTTTTCTAAAAAGTAGTGAAACCACATTATCAACATTGCTTTCAATTATGCCTGAAGTATACGTAATAAAGGCTACACGTTTATCAACTGGTATAGGTAGCTCAAAAGGTAATGCTATTATTCTACCACATGCTTTATGCACATAGTATATCATTTTGACAGAGAAAACCACGGTTTTCGCTTCTATTGATGAATTCAAACATTCTGATGTTATTTTAGCAAGTTTTATAAGATCTCCTCTATTTACAAGATCAGTTAGATTTACACAATATCTTAATCTATTCAATCTTCTAATTTTTTGTTCATAAGCATAGTTATTATATCTTGATGTAAAATTTCTAACAAAATCTATCACTTGATAAAAATCTTTTATATTTCTACATTCTTGCACTAAATATTCAGCAAATTTGCTCCAAAACTTTTCGCCAGGGATTCTTAGTCTATACGCTAAAAGCGCATTAACATAAAACATATAGCTAACTATTTTTTCATCACAATTTTTCAAAGCATACTTAATCGCTAAGTACTGAGGATCTACATCCTCAAAAACACCTACACCCTTAATACCCAGAACATTGAGAGTATTGGCAACACTATCAATTCGCTGAAAATTCATTGTTATGGGCAAGCCCGCTACACCTTACCATTATTTTACTAAACCTCACTAAAATATACATATTTAAGAATCTTTAGAATATTAAGGAGAATAGATTGATGAAATGTAGCAAAGCTGATTTATGATGAAGGGCTCAAAACTGATATAAATTCTATGATTTTAAATTCAAAACCTTATTTATACACATAGTTAATCTTGAACATGTTTCCTCAAGAGATTCTGGTATAACTTTTGTTCGTGCAATAATAGCCATGAAATTCGTATCCCCAATCCATCTGGGCACAATATGTATATGTAGATGGCCTTCTACTCCTGCTCCAGCAGCTCTTCCTATATTTGCTCCAATATTAATACCATCGGGATTATAACATAATTTAATTGCTGATATAACCACGTTTATAGTCTTTATAAGGTCTAGCAATTCTTCATCGTTAAGTAGTTCAGGAGAAGGAATGTGCCTTATTGGCGCAACCATTGTATGAGCATTATTATATGGGTACTTGTTAAGTATAGCAATCGTGAATTTACTTTTATATATTACGTAGTTATTACTGTGAATATCTTGAGTAGCTTTACAGAAGATACAATTGCTATGATCTTTTATTATAGTTGAGGTTACATAATTCTTTCTCCATGGCGCCCAAAGTACTTCCATACCTTTTCACCATAGATTCATGTAGTCTAATCTATAGGATTTTATTAAAATAAGAAATTTATTTATTTACATCACCGTCATTATAGTATAATACGATATGTATATCAATATAACTAAAGCAATAAATGTGACCATCGGTGTACCCCATGTAACTACTATTATTGTTTCTGGATCTAGTTTTCTTAATTTTTCAATCCATACATCATAGTCTTCGTTTATGTTAAATGTTATTCTTTCTAGAATGTTAGGTATATATATTGGATAGTAAAATTTTCTAGATACAATGTCTCTAACCTTTACTATTTTGCCAAAAAGTACATAAAAAATTTTTTTCTGAAGAGATATTTCAAGGTTCTTAAATAGATCCCTATTCACGATATTATGAATTATATTGCTTGCGATTAAGCCTAGCATTACGAATAGATACATAGAAAATATTATCACTACAGGCGGTAAAAAGAACAATGCAAAGATCGTATTATGTATGTAAATCTGGCCCGATACTACCCTATATATAAACTCTAAATTGGTTGGATATAGTGAAACAAACGTCGCTAAAGCAAGAACGTCCGCCCCACCTAAAAGACTTAATATAAAAGAAAGTATCGCAGATATAGCTATAATAATTATGGATACTATTAACGATAGTAATATATGAAATTTAATAATATCAATATTCTGTAATAAAGGATTTAGGCCTAAATAATACTTAGTTAAGGTTATATTTAACGTTATCCCAACAACTATCGGTAAAATCCATATCATGGGATTTATTTCTCGTTTTTTCCAGTCACAAAGCGCTGCATAACTAAATACTATTGAGGTTAATATTGCCTTGACAAGAATTAAAGGCATAACTACTGTATGTTGTAACAATTAAGATCCC
The DNA here is from genome assembly GCA_038892955.1 of Ignisphaera sp. GTDB lineage: Archaea > Thermoproteota > Thermoprotei_A > Sulfolobales > Ignisphaeraceae > Ignisphaera. The sequence continues at coordinate 29,899 of JAWASI010000013.1, read as the reverse complement.
AGTCTTCGATGTAAAATAAACATGCATTTGATACTAATTAATGTTTATTGGTTTAACTTAAGTGGTTGGGCTAATCAGGGTCCCTTATACCCTCCTCAGTTATCATGAATACTGCTTCGCTCTCTGGCAAATGTGGTGCATCAACAACTCTAGCTATTCTTCTATTTCCACGGCTTTTCTTTAATTGAACTCTTACACCAGGCGCGTGATAGAGCACGTGACCTCCTATTGCTACTGTTGGATCGCCATAAAATATATCTGGTCTTGCCATAACTTGATTTGTTACTATCACTGCTACATCATATAATTCTGCAAGTGCCATAAGCTGGTGAAGGTGTTTATTAAGCTTTTGTTGTCTTATGGCAAGATTCTCCCTTCCAGGATATTCAGCTCTAAAATGACCTGTTATAGAGTCTACCACTACAAGGCCTATATCTTCCTTAGGTATTAATTCTTTTAATTCTTCGGCAACCGCCATTTGATGATCGCTGTTTACAGCCCTAATATATAGTATTCCCTCCATTATCTTATCTGGATCTAAGCCTAGAGCTTTCGACATCGATTCTATTCTCTCCCACCTAAACGTACCCTCTGTGTCTATGTAAATAGCCTTCTTACTTAGACCTCCTTTCTCACGAGGTAATTGTACATTTACTGCTAGCTGATGACATAGTTGGGTTTTACCCGAACCAAATTCGCCAAAGAACTCTGTTATAGTTTTTACCTCCACGCCTCCTCCAAGTAGATTGTCTAAATTTCGACTACCTGTAGTAATTTTAGGCAAACTCATTCGTTCTTTTTTAAGTTCTAACGCTGTCTTGAATGATAATCCTAAAGCTACCCTAGCCTGCGCAATAAGTCTTTGAACAGTTGGTAACGGTATTGCTAGGTTTTGACTAAGTTCCTGTGCATTAGCAGCTGCTAGTGCTTCAACTGTCGTTATACCAATTTCTTGTAGTTTTTTAAGTATTGTACTTGATATACCTAATTCTTCTAAACTTCTTATCTTCTTGTCCGAAACTGTAGACACGCGTAATCACACTCTATGCATATTTTTGCATAAGAGACTTAATATAGGCTACTGCACCAGACCGTAAGTTTCGGCCACGATTTTTGACTATACTTCCCTTCGCATCTAAGCGTACAACATGATACAATACGAAAGTCTTTTAAAAACTTACATAACTATATGTATCGGTGTAAAGATATTGAAGCTACTAATGGTACACGCCAAGGAGTTTATGTATAGAGCGCTTACTAAAGCACTAGACTTGGCTGAGGAAGTACCTAAAGATGAAGTCGAAGGCAAATTCAGCAACGTACTCGTTATATTTACAACAATTGAAGTTGATGACGAAAAAAATACTACATTTATTGTGGAGAAGGCCGTAGAAGAGATAATGGATGTATACACTAAGGTGAAAGCTGAACGAATACTCATATACCCTTATGCACATCTATCATCAAAGTTAGCATTACCATCTAAAGCACAAGAAATACTAAGTAATTTGTACAATGTTCTTAAACAAAAAGGCATTGAAGTACACAAAGCACCTTTTGGATGGTATAAAGAATTCATATTACATTGTTATGGCCATCCATTAAGTGAACTCTCGAGACAAATAAATATTGAACAAGTAAAACAAAGAAAAACTGTAGAGAAGAGATATTATATCTTGACACCTGATGGAAAACTTTACGATCCTTCTTCGTATACCTTCAAGGAAGGTGAAGAAGAGCTTAAGATACTTGTTGACAAAGAGGTTTTCGGAAAGGAGTTAGAAGGAGGTCAGGGAAAGGTAAGTACGTATTTAAGGAAGTTTGGATTTGAGTGGGAAGAAATATCTGATAGAGGTCACATGCGTTATCAACCGCATGCAACCGTGATGCTGGAAGCCGTTTCAGCATACTCATGGATGATGGCCTTGACCCTAGACATTCCTGTTTTTAGGATTAAAGGCACAAACATGTTTAGTTTACGTGCAGAACCTGTAAAACAACATGCAGAACTTTTCGGAGAGAGAATGTATGAAGTTTCTATTGATAACGATGTATTTATTTTAAGGTTCGCTGCATGCTATCAACAATTCTCTATATTACGAGATTGGTCTCTAAGCTACAAGGACTTACCTTTAGGTATGTTTGAAGTAGCTGATAGTTACCGCTACGAACAACGTGGAGAACTTGTTCTAGGTTTTAGATTAAGAAGATTCCATATGCCTGATTTGCACATACTTACTAAGGATATTGAAGAAGCAAAGAAAATAGTATATCGCATTAGAGATAAAATTGTTGAAGAAGCAAAAAAGCTGGGTAGGGAATACCTAGCTATATATAATGTAACAGAGGATTTTCTGCAATCAAATTTCGATTACATAGTAGACCTCGTAAAAAGAGAGAAAAAACCGATACTACTTGTTGTTTACCCAGCCCACCTATACTACTGGGTTATAAACGTAGAATATATAATAATAGATGAACTAAAGAGACCTAGGGAAATAGCTACATGGCAAATTGATATAGGTAACGCTAAACGGTTTGGAATTTATTATACAGATGAAAAAGGTGAAAAACTACACCCTGTTATAATACATACCGCCCTAATAGGCTCTATTGAGAGATATATATACATGGTTTTCGATACAATAGCGCAAAATGAGTCTAAAGGAATAACACCAACTCTTCCAACTTGGTTAGCACCAATACAAGTCAGGATTATTCCCATAAAACAAGAACACATTAAATATGCATACCAAATAGCTTCAGAACTCCTTAAATACAACATACGTGTTGATATCGATGATCGAGACGAAAGTTTAGGCAAAAAAATACGAGATTCAGGAATTGAATGGATTCCCTACGTGGTAATAATAGGTGATAGAGAGGTTAAGACTAATACCTTGAATGTACGGTTCAGAAAAGAAGGAGTACAAAGAACTATGGATTTAGATACGTTTATTAATGTACTTAAAAAAGAGCTTGAAGGGTACCCTATGATACCTACAGCTCTTCCACTACTACTAAGTAAAAGACCTACACTTTACTACATTAGACCACTTCAGGAAACCATATAATAGGCAATATAAACACATTAATAAATTGACCTAGCCAATCATACTAATTAGGCGGAAATCTTAATGTCAGTTCATCTTAAGGTACCTACTAAAGTTACATTGTTTGGAGAACATGCTGTAGTTTATGGCATACCTGCTATCGCTACAACTATTCCAGTATACATCAAAATAATTGGAAGCAAAACACATGAAGAAACAATACAAATAAGGTTAGAGCAAGGACTTAAATTGCCTGTTTATAGTATTTCAATGAAAAGAAATGGCACTATAATAGACTTGCACCCCGATTACTCCTACATAAAGAAATTATTTAACTATATTTTAACAGCCCTAAATATATGCGAAGAAAAATTAAACATTATGAAAAGGAACCATGGATATAGCATAATCATAGATAGCCCACTACCAATAGGTGTGGGTTTAGGAACCTCTGCGGCTATCTCTGTAGGGATGATAACATTATGTACATTATTGAATAACTATATGAAAGATATCGATGATTATAGACATGAGATTGCTAAGATGGCTTGGAACGTAGAGAAAATCGTTCAAGGAAGCGCAAGCCCTATGGATACTTTTACAATAGCACTAGGAGGTTTAAGATACATAGAGCCTACAGGACCTACAGCTTATCTTATAAATATCGATTATAAGCTTCCGATACTTATTGGATACACAGATAAAAAGGGAACCACATCAGAATTAATTCAGAGGGTAAGAACTCTTAAAACAAAAAGCGAAAGAATTTTTAATGATCTCTTAAGCATTATAAGGGAAATAGTTGAAGAGGCAAGAAATGCTCTTATAAATCAAGATCTCGAAAAGTTAGGTATGCTAATGAACATAAATCATGGAATTCTTAAAGCACTGAATGTTGTAAATTTGGAACACGATATAATAGTGCATACACTTAAAAATGCAGGAGCGCTTGGAGCAAAAACTAGTGGTGCTGGTAACGGAGGTGCCTTTATAGCATTAGCACAATCAGAAAAACACCTGGAAAGGCTTACTGCCATAGCTGAAGCGCTTGGAGCAAAAATAGTAAGCAAAAGCATACATTATGAAGGTGTTATGGTGATAGACATAGTAAAATAATCAACTTTTTGATTGGCTCGTTTTTATAGCCATAATAGGTGTCGATATAATTATAGAGCTAAAGAGTACTCTATTATACAGAGATCTAGTAACCAGATTTTTAGAGAAATTGAGAAATAAGCTAAGCACTGTAATTGCATTAGCTCATCTGTATCTATGTAAAGGTATTATATTCACCTATATTGGGGCTAAAGATAGGGGTTGTTTTATCGCTGGTAGGAGCTACTGAAATCATGAATAGTAGGTCTTTTCCTAAAAAGAATTAAAAAGTATTAATGTTAACAAGGAAGCCGACAAAGCGGGAAGTAGGTATAGCTAGCAGCAGTACCTGTGAACCTAGAGAATTAGGTATAACGTATACCATATTTCCGGACGATGTAAATAGCCGTGAATATGTATTAAAATTTATAGAAAAAGGTGTTGCGAAATTAAAGTCTATATCCAAGATAGTAAAAATACTGAAAAATATATTTATCAAATACTTAAATAAGCTTTGGGGATATCCGTCGAAGATTATGGGGTATACACATGAATTACATTGATATCTATGATTTAATAGAACAGCTACTGAAACATCATAATATTAGTAAACACATTATATCATTAGTTGATGTTAAAGATAAGGACAAACTTAGATTGTTAATTGATTGGTGTATAGATAAAAAGATTATCGAAGAAGACGATGATAACATAAGGTTGCTAAGACCTGTTGAATTTCTTATTTCATTATCAAATTTTGGTATACAGCCGGATAGATTTAGTGTTTATATTGAATGGAATGAATTTGAACAATATGTTTCATGGTTACTTGCAGAACTTGGCTGGGATGTTTATGCTAACTACTTGCATACAAGAGCCGATAGATTTCAAATTGACGTAATAGCATTAAATGAACTTCTCAAGCTCACGTTATTTGTTGAGTGTAAACATTGGAAGAAGTTATCTAGAGTACGTCTAGATATAGGTAAAGTGGTTGAAAAACATATAAAAAGAGTTGAAAAATATCTTCGTAATTGTGAATGGGTATGTATTAAGATAACTAAGCTTCGAAACGCAGAGCATATATTACCTGTAATCATAATATTATTTGATTCACCCATAAAAGTACTCAATGGTGTACCAATAGTACCTATATATAAAGTAATAGATTTTGTTATAAATATTGATAGTTATATTGATACATTGAATCTAGTGTTATATAAAAATAGATGCTATATAGGTTCATAATCTTTGTGAATTGTATGCTATTGCCTAATTCGATAGAATGCTATAGAAGCATATCCTACAATTATATCTTCTTCTCCCGTTATATCGCCAGAATGATAATATTTAAGTAGTTCAGCTTTGCAATTCAGTAGCTTTGCATATTCCATAACTATAGCTATGGCTCCATAACCACATACGGTTGCATCGTACTTGCGAACTAGGTTTAAGAAGCCTTTTGTATCCAGTTGAAGGATTTTCTCTATAAACATCATATCGAGATTTCGTACATTTTCACTTACATTATCTCTGAAAACTATGTATCCATAAACTGACCCATGGTGTGTAAAATCAGATGAGGCTATAATAATACATTTTTTCTTGCTTTTAGCTACTACATCTTGTAGTGATTTAGCAAAGCTGTATGCAATATCATAGCTCACATCTTTCACGACTATAGGGACTATTTTAAAATCTGTATAGATGTATTGGAGGAATGGGAGTTGAACCTCAACAGAATGTTCTCTTAAATGCGCAAGGACATCGTCATCTAAAGATGTATAAGCTTTCTTAAGTTCCTCTATTAATTCTATGTCTACTTCTACTTCGCCTAAAGGTGTTGCCCACTTTTTGAAATACGTTGTGGTAGTTAATATTCCTCCAAGTCCCGTGTGGTTCGTTCCTAAGATAATCGCGACATCTATCTTAGGCAAGCTTTCAGCTAATTTTTTATAAAACCAGCTAGCACAAAAACCAGAATAAGAATAACCTGCATGAGGTGCTATGCCTGCTAATGTTTCTACAGAGCCCTCGATGCCTTTTTGAGGTAACTTCCCTGGCCCCCTAATGTGATCTTCGAATAATCGCTCAATTTCTTTTAAGAGCATATTTTTATTTATTGAGTAGAAACCCCAGATACCAGCTTGAGGTTCGCGAACTTCTTCATTCACAATTCGGCACCTTTTATATGTTTTCTTCCAAATATTTTATATCTTCGCTACTTAGCCTCCAACTAAGAGCTCCGTAAATTTCTTCTATGTGATTTCTACGTTCGGATTTAGGTGTAGCAACAACATAAGGTCTTGATATAAGGTAGTTAAGAGCTATTTGTACTGGCGATTTCCTATATTTGCTCGATAACGCTGCTAGTTTGGGATTCCTTACTATAGTACCTTTTTCAAGAGGAGAACAAGCAAGAAATGTTATACTTTTATCTATTGCGAATTTTAGAATATCCCTTTCAACCTTTTTATCGATAACGTTATACTTATACTGAACAGCTGCTATATTGTGTTTAGACAATAATTCAAGAGACTTACTTAGTTCTCTTAATTTAAAATTACTTAAACCTATATACCTAGCCAAACCTTTGTCAACAAGGCTCTCCAAGGCTTTAATTTGTGTTGATAAATCAACTAATTCGTTTACACCATCAACTAATACTATGTCTACGTATGACAACCCCATACGCCGCAAACTATTATATACAGCTTTAGTAGCTGCTTCCACATAAGAGAATTTTATGGCATCAACTCTCAACGCAATAAATACTTCATCACGCTTGAACTTCTTAGCAATTCTTCCAATAAGTTCCTCGGCTAATCCATTACCATAACTGTCGGATACCTCTATAAGTTTTAGTCCTAAACTAAGCGCGTAACTTATTGCTCCTTCAGCTAAGCGATAATCTTGTATACCCTTAGTTCCTATACCTATAGCCGGTATTTTTTCTCCAGTATTACCCAGTGGTTTAAAATAATTCAATGAGCTGTCTAGAGAGATCACATTAACTCACTCCCGTCTAACCTAACCTATAAGTTTAGCTTAATGCTTTAAATATCTCAAGTTATTATGATTACTTGAGATTATACTAGATTATATCTATCAATTCAACATTTAGACCCATTAATAATTAATACTGTTCCTCAGTTTAAACACAGATCATCAAATCTCAGCTCACAGCCGTATCATCATCTACATTCTAACGCTATATTTAGGCTACTGTTCTAGGGATTATATGTTTTATAAAGTGATACATTACAAGCATATAT
>JAWASI010000013.1:0-22466 GCA_038892955.1 Ignisphaera sp. | reverse complement strand
TACTAATAGTTAAAATCTTAAATATACAACCTAAGCGTATCCCAAACATATTCACCATAGAAACCATAAATGAATTCGATCAAATTGTTCGTCTATATATGAAGGCATCTAGAGTTTGTATAAAGCATAAAGACCTAGACTTAAATTTGGCTTCGGTTTTCGATAACTGCTATAATGAGGGACATCTGAACTCTATGAAGACCCCGAATTCAATATTTTTACTTCTCAAGCGCCCTTTTCCTACAGATCCTTTAGATTTTGATTTATTCAGAAACGATGCAAAAGTATGGTATGGACGAATACAACAAGTAATACATAATAAATTTATACCTATTTTCATATACGACCCTTTATATATACCTAATATTATAATTGAATATATCCCTTTAGTGCTTATCAATAGACATAACAATATCGAGAATTGCAAAGCTGTATGTTATGTAGATAATGTATGCAAAGCCTATATGGAACACGATAATTTTTATATTCTTTTGGGTCTTTGGTCTTCTGACAATATCATAAATATATTGAACCCTAAAAAGTCGTTAAATATAGGTAATATTGTTCAGATACCTAATCCTCTCTTTTGCTCAAACCCTTTTAGACATGACCATATAGATAAAGCAAGACATCCAATAATTCAAACAACAAAACAAAATATGAATAAAAATTCAAACAAGCATAACTTAATAATAGAGTTTACTACATCATACATGTCCATAAACTCCATGAATAGTACTAATAGAGGCGGTTATACGTATTTATGGTTACCAATACCATCAACCAAAATTTTATTCATTACTTACGGATTACTTAAAGACCTAGAAGTAGATAAATTAATTATAGCTAGCACCATTAATAACTTCGCTGAGACCGGATCTTTAAGCTTAGATAGAATTTGGATTAACATTTTAAAGCATAGGATACAACCACAGCGCATTAGGATTATTATCGGTAATAGTTTGTAATAATTCAGTATTCTCAGAGAGGTTCGAATTCATCATCTTTTAATTTCAGTCGAGAGCGCCAACATCATCTCCGTCTTAACCTCCTAGAGCTAAAGGAAATATTATTAAGTCTCTGCAGTTCGAAGGAAGAGGTTCTTCTACATATATTTGTTTATCATCACATAGAATCATAATTTCATCTAAGTTAAACTTGAGACCTAGTTTGTTCTCTACGAGTTCTATCACGTGCAAAACCTTGTCATTTACATTCACACAAATTTTATATAATTCTTTATCAGATATCGCACGGAATCCAATTACGCGAACATTAATACAAATCATTTTAAACACCGGTAAATCAGATAGGCGTCTTTATGTCATCTTCTTTCCTTTCCGTCACCACTCATCATTCAAAATTTAATACTTAGTATCCTAGTTTTAATACCTTAATGTACAGAAATAAATGTGTATCAATAAATAAAATGTTGTACGAAATTTACAGTAAAACAATTATCATAAAATAACTTGTTGAAGAGAAACTGTACATGTTAATCGCCTGAAGATATTTCTCTTGAAGGCATATAATACAATTACTTATTGGTAATTTTAAGTAAATTAAAATATCATACTATCAATTCTAAGCTTGATAGAAATACATTATGCGAAAATTATGACTATAGAAGACTTCGTTCTAGTTTCAATAAATAGCGACTAAGTCTACCATCACTAAGACGGAATCTATGAATTAATTAAATGACAAAATAAAGATATTGTCAAGGAGTAGTATTTACGAAAATCTCCATTAGCTTCTGCTCTACAGCTCTCAGCAGCTATTGATGATCATCATCTTGCATTACACATTTACTAAGCATAATATACTCACAAGAATACTATGGGAACTCTATCCAGTAGTGCATAACAAACAAACTATCCAATTACCTAACTTTTTACCTTTAAATCATATACTTAAATGCTGCAAAGAAAATAAAATTGATATATAGATTAAATAGCAAAGTATCTATTCAAAGTTTCGACAAGGAACGCTGTTATACCAATGAATACGGCAACCTTAAGTATTCTAGTCGATCTTAACGCATCTTTGGTTTGAAGACTTGAAGCAGTAATTAATGCAATGATAATGACTAAGTCTACACCAAATATAGTCATAATTAAATAATACAACGAGTATCCGATGAGTATGTAAGGAATAACGCTAAGAAATATTAACATTATGAATACCAATAAGGAACTTATATAAGCTGTTTTTGCCCCAGCTACTGTCGCTAATGTTCTAATGTGATATTTTTTATCTCCTTCAATATCTTCAATACCTTTAAGTAGTTCTCTACCAAAATTCAATAAAAATGCAAATAATGTTGCCAAAATTATATCTAGCGATATATTAGTTGAAGCAAATCCTCCATATATAATGGATAACGCAGCAGAGAATGCTACAATTAAATTACCAACTAATAAGATTTTTTTTAATTTAAATGAATACAGATAGGCTAAAACAAAAGCTACAAAAGCTACTATACCATTTACATATGTTATAGTAAAAGATAATACTATTCCAATAAAACCCATAATTAGAGCTACTGTACGAGCTTCGCTTGCTCTTATTATACCCATGGGTATTGGTCTCCAAGGTTTGTTAATGGCATCAATATACGCATCAAAATAATCGTTAACTATGTTGCTACCACCCCCTATTGTAAATGCTGCAATGAACAGTTTCAATATTGTAACTAAATCCAAAGCCTTAGATGCACCAAGCATATATCCTACTATTGCGGCATAGCCTAAAGCAATACAATTGCCAACTCTAATTATGTCAATCCATGCTAAAATTTTTTTCTTTAAATATGTTATGTTCTTGGTTACCATGATTGAAGCCATCTAGCGAAATCGTTAAATAGATTCCTTTCTTCATTTCTCCACTTTAAGAATTCTGTAGGAAATTGCGGAAATGACAAATATAATGTGTAGGCTTGATCCATATATTGCTTTACTTTGTAAAGCTTAGCTAAAAACGAAGGTCTAGACACCAAAGTTAAAAGCGATTTTAGCCTATCAAATATCGAACTTGATAATTCGCCACGCGACCCCATATTGTAAACATCATCGCCATTCACAAGACGTGACTTGAAAACAAAATTATAATCATTATTGCTTAGTCGTTGCATAAACATTCTGAGAATATCTAATGATGCCTGTTTTGCACCATAGGCTTTATGATATTGTATATGATATTCCCATAAACCATCTATACTTATAAGTCCACTATGTAGGGCATTGGATACTACATTAGCCGCAATTTTAGCGCTTATCATTGCCGACCCTATGCCACCCCCGTGTACAGGGTTAGCCGTAGCTGCTGCATCACCTATAACGACAAGGCCATTCCAAACCATACATGAAAGAGGTCTTCGTGTAGGTACTAAACCGCCGCCAGCGTGAATTATTCTATTAATAGAATTTCCTAGCTTAGTTCTTATGAATCTATCGTAATTCTTCTTGGGATGAACATTACCTTTCCATTGTAAGCCTAAGCCTATATTATATACTCCACTACCTTTTGGGAATAACCACCAATAACCTCCTGGAGCTATTTCAGTATTTAGGAATATGTATGCGTATTTTTCATCTATGCCATGTATATCTCCTTCAACTATTTCTCTATAGGTGATACAGAAATCGTTTTTAGGTATTCTTTCAGAAACCCACCATTCTAATGGAAGTGATGTTCTTACAACACCTGCTACACCTGAAGCATCTATAACAATCTTAGTGTTAAGTCGTTTGGTATATCCATTAACATCTTTAATTTCAACACCTTTTACCCACGATCCTTCAATCAATGGCTTAACATAGTAATGCTTTAGATATGCATCAGCACCAGCATTAACTGCTTTCTTGTATAGCTTATAACCAAACTTTTCTCTATTTAGTGAATAGCCTTTACCAAGAACATCTATTACTTGATGTTCATCAGGTGATACTATTCTAACACCGTCATAGATATTTGTAGCATCCTCACCTACTACTGGTGCTTCTAAATTTAATTCAGTAAAATGATGTTCGCCAATGGCATCACCGCAAACCTTATTTCCTATACTTTCTTCACTTTTAATATCTACTAATGCAACTTTATAACCGTTTTTAGCTATAAAATACGCTGCTGTGGACCCGGCTACGCCAGCCCCAATTATAACAACATCGTATCTATCAATCATATAAATAACCTCAAATGTTTGCAGATTTTGCCGGAAAATAACAATATATTTAAGGTAAATTTAAATGTATCTTTAATTTTATAGTTTATTTAGGCTACACAAAAAATAACCTTCCATCAAATGTTTATGAGGCCAAATCCTGATACAGCGAACAACTTTATCATTGAATTCTAGATCGTTAAACTTTCTTAGACCACTATCACCTACACCAATATTAATCGACTCTATGTCCACTACATCATCGCCTACTAGATCTAGAACTCTGGTAATCACGTATTCATTCTCCTCAGGCGCAATACTACACGTAGTATAAACTATTCTTGCACCAGGTTTAGCCATAATGATAGCTGATAAAAGTAATTTTATTTCCTTGAGAACCAACTTAGCCAGATCCTCTTGTGTAGTTTTAGTTTTCCGAGACTTATCAAACATTATAGCCCCTTCAGCACTACAGGGAGCATCTACTAATATATAATCGAACTTATCATCTATTTTTTTAGGCAATAGTGTGGCATCCTCCGATATAACGACATAAGATTTCAGCCCCATTCTAAAAAAGTTAGCAACTAATGATTTTATTCTTATCTTAGAGATGTCGTTAGCAACCAAAAGCCCCTTATCCATCATGGATAGAAGTATGTGTACACTTTTTCCACCAGGTGCTGCACACATATCTAAAACCTTTGAGCCGGGGATAGGCGATAATGCTAAGATGGGGAGAAGCGAAGCTACATCACGATACACATAATAAAATCCTTTAAGAAACTCATGCGTTGAACCCAACGTAGGACTCGATATAGCTCTTGTAACAACATATCCGTATCTATGCCAAGGTATAGGCCTTAACTCGAAACCCAACGATGTTAATTTTTCTATCAACAAACTGCAATCAATTTTCAAATTATTACATAGAATGGCTGGTCGATAAACATAATGTTCAAATGTATTCAACAATTTTATAGTTTCTTCGTACCCCAATATATTTATGTATCGTTGTACCATATAAGGCAAGTAACCATATTTTTTAGCCAAATTTAAGGCATCATCACATATCTTGTTAACCTTAGTATCATTAATTATTTTTGAAAGAAAAACATCGTCATCAATTTTTTGAACCTCAGTTGCGGGTTCAACGATCATCATTCACTCCTTGTAAGCCTCATCATTAAGAGCTCTTCTCCCGGTATAAACATATATCAAGATTTGTATTTTAAGGCTGTTTTTAAGAAATACACAAATATTGGCGATGGTTCTAAAGGTTTACTCCTAAATTCTGGATGTGCTTGGGTACCTACAAAAAACTTATGATTCTTCAATTCCATAAACTCTACCACCTTATCATCTTCGCTGATCCCACTCACTATGAACCCATTACGTTCAAATTGATCTAGATATTTAGTATTAACAGCATATCGATGTCTGTGCCTTTCAACAATAATGTCAGAGCCATAAGCATTACTAACATGTGTTCCTTTGAATAATTTGATGGTCTTAATTCCCAGACGCATAGTTCCACCTAAGAAGTTTACTTGATGTTGAGAAGGTAGTAGATCTATAACGGGGTGTGGCGTCGATAACTCAAGTTCAACGCTATTAGCTTCTTTTAACTCTAGTACATTTCTCGCAAATTCAACCACCATTAACTGGAAACCAAAACATATACCAAAAGTGGGTATATCATTCTCTCTTAAATACCTTATAGCCTTAATTTTACCTTCGCTTCCTCTTTTCCCGAAACCAGGCAATATTATTGCTGCATCAATACTTTCAAGGTGTTTTGCAATATCATCATTATCCCTAGCCTCTATTTCAGAAGATTCAATCCAATACAGCAAAACCTTAGCTCTGAGACCCGCTGATGCGTGTTTCAATGCTTCAATTATACTTATATAGCTATCCCTTAGTTTAGTGTATTTGCCTATCATTGCTATCCTTACTTCGTTTTTCGTGTACTTCAACTGATTAATTAAGTTTATCCATTTACTTAGATCTGGATCACGATATCTAAGTTCGAGTTTTTGTGCTATTAAATTTGGTACATTTTGTTCATATAGAATCAATGGTACTTCATATATTACCTCAACATCATGATTTGATATTACATACTCAATCGGTACATTACTGTACAATGCAATCTTTTTCTTAGCGTCTTCTGATAAAGGTTTTTCGCACCTTGCAATAATCATATCTGGTTGGATACCTATCCTTCGTAGTTCTTGTACACTATGCTGAACAGGTTTTGTTTTTTGTTCTCCAGTAGCTCTTAGAGTTGGAACTAGAGCCACATGAACAAAAAATGTGTTTTTAAATCCTTCTTCTAATCGCATTTGCCTTACTGCTTCTAAAAAAGGTAAGCTTTCTATATCTCCTACGGTTCCACCTATTTCAACTAATGCGATATCCGCATCTTGTTCTTTAACAACCTCTTTAATCATGGATTTTATTTCATTTGTTACATGCGGTATTATTTGTACCGTGGAACCTAAGAAATCCCCTTTTCTCTCCTTTGTTATAACAGAGAGAAATACTTGACCTGTAGTTATATTATTTTTCTTGCTTAAGTTCTTACCTAAAAATCTTTCATAATGACCTATGTCTAAATCTGTTTCCCCACCATCATCTGTTACAAAGACTTCTCCATGAGCATAAGGATTCATTGTACCTGCGTCCACATTAATGTAGGGATCTATTTTTATTGCTGTTACATTGTATCCCATAGCTTGTAAGAGCATTGCTATAGATGCTGTCGTAACCCCCTTACCGACGCCACTTAAGACTCCACCTGTAACAAAAATATATTTTTGCATACTCTCGGACTCATTGGTTTCTGTTCTCAATATACTATCATGAATGCCTACACAGTGTACTCTCTTAAATTTTTGAGTAAATATTTAAGGTTGCACAAAATTCTTGAAATACTGAGGTATTACGTATTGTTCACAAGAATTATATGAAATACCTGTATTTCACTAGAAAAACAGGCTATATTAAATCAAATAGCTTAGGCGTTAATGTATCTACATATAGTTACAATACATAGCTATTTGAGTTATACTCTGATATCATATCTATAATACTAAAGTATTCCACCCCCTTTTTATCTATGTATTACCATATACAAGACTAATTCTGGTATCGCTAAAATGGAGCTAATTATAGTAACATTGATATCTTTGATGCTGATAGTATCAGCTGTTATTACAAGTATGTTAAGCTCTAAAATGAAAACTCACTCACATTACGATAAGATATTTGAGTATAATAAACAATCTACCAATAACAGTTACGGTTACGACCTAATTTCATCTGGCTATGCTTATACCATAGACACTGGTGATTCTATGGTAATAGTTGTTGTTATGGATAAAAGGAATTCTTTTAACAGCTTCATGAGTAGTCAACCAATACCAATAAAGGTGTTGGGTATTGATACAACAGACTAAAATTGCTATATTTCAATATCCACACATATATTTAGCGCTTCTTTTCGCTTCAGGATTGTCTATATACATATCATCGCAATCTAAGATTCAGCTAGGTTCTATACAATTCACACTATTGATTGGTATTAACCTTATATTGACAATACTTGGTGCTATTATTATAAACAACCTTAAGATGTTTATAAGAATAACCAAGATCATAATATACCTTTTTTCAATCATATATGTATGTATTATCGTAAACATTATGATCGGGCATGGTTTAACTATATCAAAAAGTGTAATGCTTATTATATCAACCATGTTATTAACGCAAGCCCTCTCTGCAAATTTTGATCCAATATTTATCAACAAGTTGAAAACTTCAATGTTTGATATCTGTACCATTCTTTTATCTATCATCACCCTGGTCCATGGTTTTAAATATTATGGGCTAATGACATATTATACTATACTAACAATGCCGTTATTTTTCATCTTCATAGCTTTTGCATTCCTGCATAGAACACTCTTCCTCGTATTCATAAGTATACTGCCTTATCCACTAATTAACTTTGAAATACTCCTATTAAAATCATTAATGGTTGTAGTGCTTCTTACTTATGTTCATGGATATATCAGTACCATTACTGTTCACGACAATCTTAATGTATTACTTATTCCCAATTACGATCTTAAGTCAATGATATCCTTAATACTTACTACTGCTATAGCAACAACCTTTTTAACATTTATCTACGATTCAATAGTTTTAATCATAATCTATTTCGTAGTTATAACTATTTCAATATGTTGTTATATCGCAGCTAAATTTTTGAAAAGAATATAATTTACTGTTGTATTCTGTTCCAAATAACTTCACCGTTTTTCTTTTCTATTCTAATAACACGATGAAGAGGTATGACTACCTCATCCCCGATTCCCGAGCTTATGAACAGGTAATTATTATCTACATGTTTTATATATGAGAACCTTATGTATTTGGTGTTGGATTCACACATTCTATCTATTATGACTAACAAGTAATCATCTAACGAATCCTGATATTTATACAGTATTTTATTTATTATTTCTTTTAGCCTCAAAAGTCTTAACCCCGTTTTCCCATATGAAGTTTGAATTCAGAGTAAATATGTTATTGACATAGTGTTTTGATTGAGTTAATTATTGACTGTAATAATACATCCATATGTAGTAGAAGCAGTTTACCTGTTATAACAAAATAACTTTTTTTGTTTAAAATTATAAGTTAATAAACAGATAGTGGTTGAAGATATATGTACAGAGTAGTTAGGATTGATGTAAGTAGCGGATCTTATCATTTGAAAGAATACAAATTTGGTGAAGTACTAGGGCCTATAGATGTGGGTGTCAAAATACACTATGAACTTGAATCGTGGAAATATAATGTATTTGACCCGCATAACGCCCTAATACTTGGGGCTGGGCCGTTTGCAGGTAGTAAATTATTTGGATCTCATAGACTTGTTGCTGTATTTAGAAGCCCTGAAAGTAAAGGACTTCATTTCTCCGCTATGGGAGGTGTAGCCTATAAGTTTATTAAATGTGGTACTCACGCTGTATCAATTGAAGGTAAAGCATCCAAACCAGCAATAATTATGATTGAAGGTGATGAAGTTGGTAATGTTAAAATTACACTTGATCATATCGATGAAGTAGAGCTAAACAAAATATACCAAGGTTATGGAGGATATTTTGGGGCATTTGCACTTGAAAGTTACCTACTTGATCATTACTATGACTTTATTCGCAGAACTAATGCTAGACCTATAGTTGTAGGACCTGCAGCATTCAAAACAGTATATGGAGCTTTGATTTCAATCGATATAAATTATGAAAAGAAAAGTTTTATACATGGGAGAGAAGATTTTGCAGCAAGAGGTGGTGGAGGTTCAGTATTAGCGCAAGCACATAACGTTGCTGCTATTATAGCAGGAGGTTCATGGAAACCAAAATTACCTGAACCCTTAATAGATTTAGTAAAATTAAATGAATTCTATAAAAAATTAACAGGTACAGATTTTGTATCGGCGGTTAACAAAGCAACTACTAAGTACAGATATGACGAATCTCTAGGAGCCGGTGGAACCTTTGGTGTAAACTATCCTCATTATAGGGAGCTTCTACCACTATTCAATTACAACACAACTTATGTACCTAAACATATAAAGAAAAAACTTGTAGAAATCTTATTAGAGAATTTCTGGATGCCATTTGTTGAAGAAACCTTCATAAAGAGTAAATCTTGGGAAACTTGCGGAGAACCTTGTCCAGCTGCTTGCAAGAAAATTTGGAGAGGGAAAAAGGTTGATTACGAACCCTTTAATGCGCTAGGACCTTTTATTGGAGTATTAAAGTTGGATGTGGTAGCAAAGAATGTAGACTTAGGCGACCAACTTGGTTATGATTTAATAACATTAGGGCACGTTGTAGCGTGGCTTCTTGAAGCAGTATATAAAGGATTATTGAAACCTGAAGAGATAGGATTAAAAGACGTGCCAAACTTGGATCCAACAGCTTTAAATGTTGATCTATGGTTAAAGAATGCAGAGCTAGCTAAAGAATTGATTAATAATTTATTGGAAAAGAAAACCAATGTATTAAAACTTGTTGCAGAAAAAGGCCTTAGATATGCTGCTAAAGAACTTGATAATTTATATAAACATAGGGTTGAAAAATCTCGTGTAAAATTCGAAGACCTAGTTGTTTATGTACCATACGGTGAAGATGGTTATATGACTCCAACATTCTATTGGACTCCAGGTGTAATATTGCCGTTGGCTATATCAGGCAAATACTTGACCAATTATACTCCAACATTTAGTGAGCCAGAAGAGTTCGCCAAAACCGTCATTATTAGAATAACAAAGGAGTTAGCTATAGAGAATGCTGGTTTTTGTAGATTTCATAGAGGATGGCTGGAGAAATACTTACCCGACTTATACAAACTACTAGGTATTGACGTAGATATAGATAAGTACGCTAAGGAGCTTTACTTAAGCATAGCTCAGTACAATAGACATGCTAATGCAAAACCACAGTACCTAGAAAGTGAGAAAGCAAAAGACATTATATATACCATAGCCTTAGAAGTAAACAACCTAAGTTGGATACCCAAGTTCCATAACGATAGAGAAAATGCTGTAAAGGAATGGCTGATAAGAGCCAGTAAAGTAATTATTGAACAACTTGGTCTTCCGCAAGACTGGCTACAGCAGTAGATATTTCTTTAAATAATTAAATTATATATTTTAAATAATTCATATTAAGGAAAAGCTTTGTAATTTTAATAGGTTCTACGTCGAAATCTAAACACTGTGGGAAATAATCTTTAAGTACCGGTAAAGTTATATAGTTAAGGGTTAAGTATATGATAATAAACGATGAAAACAAAAATAAGATTAGACGTGGTATATGGATTGAAGGAGATGTAATGTATGTAGCTGGAGAGGAATTTATAGAGAAAGTTGCAAGTGCATTAGCATCTCTAACAAGGCTTAGAATTTTAGGATTAATATACAAGGAGGAGATGGGTATAGAGGATTTAGCAGAAAAATTAAGTCAAAGTAAGGCCAATATAAGCACCCATGTTAAGAGACTTGAAGAAGCTAATATAGTAAGGGCTATATATCATCCAGGGCAAAGAGGTGTTAAAAAAATAGCAAAACCTGCTATAAAGGAGATCAGAATTCTTCTACATGAACTATCTAAAGAAGTCGAAGAAAGAATGAAAGAGGTTCCACTACCTCCTGAAGAGGCACCTCAAGAATAACAGCTCTATATGCAATTAGATAAAACATAGTGGTAGAAAATCATAAATAACTAAAGATGCTATTCACAAACATAGGTATTCGATAGAAGTGCCCTGAAATATTGTAGTGTTTTAGGGCTTTTGAATAACCCTATCTTAATTTCTTTACCTTTATGATTTCTAATGATATATACTTTTTCCGGCGCCACAAAAATATCTTGATGGCTATAAGGATCTTTAACCTTTACAATTTTTTTACATCCCATTAATTTTCACCGGATTTTTATCATATTCTAGGATATCTAAGTCGGCTTTAAATTCACAAGACATTTATAAGTTTTTAAGTATTAATTACTTATAGCTGAAAATAATGTTAAAAGTCTGCCGAACATAGCTAATCTTAAAGGTGAATTCTGTATGAGCATTAGATGCTTTGTCGCTATAGAGATAGAAAATCAGAGAACCCTAACTGAGGTACTTAAGGTTAAACACAGTCTTGAAGATCTAGACCTAGATATAAAGCCTGTTGAAGATACTGATATCCATCTGACGATCAGATTTCTAGGACATATATCGACATCAACAGTCGAAATAATGAAAAATATATTGCAGAATATAGGGCAAACAATGAGTAAATTTGAAATAGAAATCCAAGGGCTTGGAGCTTTTCCATCTATTAGTAAACCTAGAGTTATATGGGTAGGCTTAGGTAAAGGTTCTGAATACCTTCATGATATACGAAGAATTATAGATAATGAAATCCGGAGAAGAAATTTGCGCGATGTTTTTGAAGACCAACACGAATTTAGCCCCCATATAACTTTAGCACGTGTACGAAGTCTTAAAAACATTAATCTCTTTTATGAATTATATAGACAATACAACGATTATAAGTTTGGATTATCAACTGTGACAAAAATAAAGCTAAAACAAAGCATTCTTACACCTCAAGGTCCTATATATAAGGATTTATTTATTACTGATTTAAGGTAGTTTTCAATAATGAACGTTGAATTAATTGACAATATCATACATACCGTCTTAATGAAGATTAAACCTAGCGAAAGTGATAAACAGAGACTTTATAAAGTCTACCATTTCGTTAGAAAAGAATTAGAGATATGTTTAAATAGAAATTTAAGTGACTACTATTTAGAAATAACATTACAAGGATCAGTAGCTAGAGATACCTTTTTAAAAGATCAATCAGATATAGACGTATTTGTTCTTTTCGAACCAAAAGAAAATATCGCAACTGAATGGTTTGAACACATATTAATCCCCATAGTAGTTGACTGCTTTAAGAATTACAAATATACATTAAATTATGCATCTCATCCATATATTATACTATATATTGACAATATAGAAGTGAATATAGTGCCAGCATTCAAAGTCGAGGCACCTAATAAGGTTATTAGCGCTGTTGATAGAACCCCATTCCATACAGAGTATGTGAAAAAGAAGTTAAGTGAAGAGCAAAAAGATGAAGTTAGGGTACTTAAACAATTCTTAAAAGCATGGAAATTATACGGGGCTGAAATTGAGATACAAGGTTTTTCGGGATACCTTACGGAACTTTTAATTATAGCTTACAACAATTTCTATAATCTTATAAGAAATGCTGCTGAATGGCGGGCTTATAGAACTTGTATAGATATAGAGCATAGTTATTCCTCTACTAAGGAATGCTTAGACAAATTTAAGGAAAATGTATTAGTAGTTGTAGATCCTGTTGATCCTAAAAGAAATGCTGCTGCAGCTGTATCGTTAAAGAATTTCTCGATATTTAAGCTGTTATCGAAAATATTCTTGGAAAAACCTTCAATAAAGTTCTTCTTTGATGAACATAAAGAAAGCCTAAGTTCGCAGACCTACATCGAATACATAAGCAATAGATTAAAGAAATACGATAGTTACGTGTATATATTGACATTCGATATAATAAAACCTATTCCTGACACAATATGGGGTCAGATGATTAGATTAAAGAATTCAATATTAAATGCCTTGAGATCTCAAATTAATGATAAAAACATATATGCTGATGTATGGGTAAATCAAACGAATTTTAATAGAGTCTTCCTTGTCATTGAAGTTATGAAGCTTGGCAAAAATTATAAGCTTCATGTAGGACCTTATGTGTATGATGTAGCAAACGCTTTAAATTTCTTGAACAAGAACATCGAAGCTGAAATAGGACCTTGGATAGATGATGATGGAAGACTATATGTAATGAAGAATTTTGATATAGATATGGTAAAAAAAATAATAACAGATATTATCAAATCCACGTCACTTAAGGGTATAATCTTCAAAAAGATCATTACTATCACCCCAGATACAGATCTAAATCTATTAAACCAAGAACTATTAAGTAATGATTTTATACAATGGCTTAGCCATTTTCTAGAAAGAAAACCCTTAAAAAAACTTTATAGTATACTTTCTGAATTAATTCAATAGGATAACCACAAAATTGTTGTACTACTTAATGATTTTGATATTTACTCGATTGAGATCTACGTGACGATCAAGATTTCTACCACATTTAGGACACTTATTTCCTACACGTATGAACAATTCTGAGGGCGATGGAATACCGTAATAATCTTGACCTGCTCGTAAAAAGGCAAAAATTGTTGCACCACATTTGATACATTTATAGATAACAGGCATTTCACAATCCCAAAATATTTGTCTATATTAATACTTCAGTCATGATTTAGTTTTAGCTGTTAACAAAGGTAATACCAATACTACCTACCGTAAACTTGATGATATACGAACTCCTTTAGAATACTATTAAAGAATTCAGATATTATGTAGCCTAATTTTACAACTCAATTCATAAGTAATAAAATATATGTAACTTCATAAATAATTAACAAACAAATTAGATGTCAAATAATAAAGGTACAATACTCTATTACACCCCATCCATTGTTAACTGCTAAGGTATGACTATAAAGTTAGTGGGGCCGCCGGGATTTGAACCCGGGACCACCAGCGATCCGGGCGGGAAACTCCCCAGGCTGGCATCCTAGCCAGGCTAGACGACGGCCCCACTTAATGAGTTACTGTCTAAATAATAATAAGACCTAGGTATTAAACTTTATATCACTAAGAAAATGCTATGTTATATTTTGTCATATTTTTATAATCTTCACTTCATCTGCTTTCTCGCATTTCTCTTTCTCTTTTCTCCATAGTATCGATGGTGTCCACATTATCCATGCTGGAACCTTCTTAACAAATTCGTAAGCTTCGCTCCAGTCATCTAGTCCTAATTGCTCTGCTAATTTCTCTAAGCTTATTTCAGTACGAACATAAGTATTTAGTATTTTCACAATATTTTCATCGATTTCTAATTCTTTTTCACCAATTTTTATCACATATCTATAGCATATACTCATAGCTGCAACGCCCTCAACTCATAGGACCAGATGTTATCCAACCTAGGCTAGTTCTTTTGCAGGCAAACCCACGTATATAAGTTTATTCTATCATCATTATCTATATACCTTTAGATGAAATATGATAGCTCTTACTTAGCATCATAAATATGACACCTCGTATATTTACATTGTGGGCGCATAACATTCTTCTTTAGGTTTATAAATTATTCCTTCTCTACGTAATTTCATTATAGCTTCCTCAACGAATTTATCTTCAATTTTCTGTTCTTTAGCTTTAGCAATTATATCACGTAATTTAGCGCATCCCTCCTTATTTGCTAGATCCCTTATTATTTCCTCAATAACGATCATTTTTTCCCTTTGTGATTTTGGTTGACCAGTCATGATTACATCTATGTCTACTTCTCCTCTTTCTACATCTATTCCAACGCTTTCCAGCATACTCTTCATTAGTCTGACAGCTTCTGCGGCATCCTCTTCTGTTACCTCGTTCTTTAAAGCCATCCTAGCATTGGCTTCAGCAAGCCTTATTAATGCTTCGAGTTGTCTTGCCGTAATTGTTATGGGGGATTCAGGAGCACTTAAGCTCTTTTTCCTCATTTCAACGAAAAATTCTTCTATTAATTTTCTTGCTTCATCTGTAAGAGTAGGCTTTACATTCTTTTTTGCGTAAGCTATGTATTTCCTTAGAATATCTATATCTATTATAGGTTTTACTTCCTCATATTGTTTATGTGTACCTGTTATATGTCTTGCCAGCTTGACATCTCTATCAACATTTGGTACATCCTTGATAACAAAAATTAAATCAAATCTAGATAGTATTGTTGGTGGTAAATTGACGTTCTCTGCTATAGATCTATTGGGTAAGTATCTACCATACCTTGGATTACCTGCTGCTAATACGGAAGTCCTAGCGTTTAATCGTGCTACAATTCCTGCCTTAGCTATAGAAACAGTTTGTTGTTCCATAGCTTCATGTATAGCTACTCTATCTTCTTCTCTCATTTTATCTATTTCATCGATGCAAGCAATACCTCCATCGGCAAGTACTAATGCTCCAGCTTCAAGATAAAATTCGCCCGTCTGCTTATCTCTCACAACTGCGGCTGTGAGGCCAGCTGCTGAAGCACCTCGACCTGTAGTATAAATAGCTCTGGGAGCTATACGTGCAACATATTGCAATAGCTGCGATTTAGCTGTACCTGGGTCACCTATTATTAATACGTGTATATCTCCACGTATTCTTGTACCATCTCTAAGATGCTTAGGTGTGCCACCGAAAAGCATTAACGCTATTGCTTCCTTTATGTCCCATAAACCATGTATCGATGGGGCAATAGAAGCTATTATTTTTCTCCTTACCAGCGGGTCTTTAGCTAAAGCTAGTATATTTTCTTCATCTTCTTTCGTTATTTCTATTTCTTCAAGTAATCGTTGAGATACAATTATGTTATTTGCAACAATATACATTGAGAAAATACTCTTTGATTTTCTTGTACTTGGAATTCTTAATTTGGGTATACCTATAACTACTATTCTATCTCCAGGCCTAACTAAATCAACTAAATCATCATAAACATCTACCTCGATAGATCTTGGCATCCTTCCTGCAGGAATTTCTTCTGGACGCTCTTGAATAACTAATCTCTGAAAATCTCTATAAAACGATTTTTCTATTTCTAATTTCCAGTTACCTCCTATTTTTTGACATTGAGGGCAGATGATAGAAGGTTTCTCTATGGACTCTCCTACAACCTCTATAGCAACTTCATTTCCACATTCATGCCTAAACACAGCTTTATATATTTTCTCCATGGTAGGAGTGGCTCTAACGACTATACCTTCAATACCAGTGAGTTTCCCAACGTGAATACTCCTTAAATCCCTTATTTTTATAATTAGGGATGCAGGTATGTCGACAAACCTAGGCACAATATATGGAATTTTTTCTGCAAATTCTGGAGCTTCTTGTTCAATTATCGAAGTAAATACCTTACTCATTATTTCTAAGGCGTTTTCAGGATTTTTCGCTATGTAATCCGCAAGCTCCGTTGAAAAAATAAGAAGGTCATTAAAACTAACCTCAATACTTAACTTGCTTTCCATGACGGCCCTTTTCAATGCATCGATGTATTTAGGTTTCCCTTCCTGATCCTTAAAATGTCTTATGAAGTCCTCTAACATAGACATATAATCTATTGAACTAGAATCGCTAAGCTCTACTTTATCCAAGTTCTAACCCCAATCAAATTCTATGAACTCTTTAACCCATTTAATGTACATAGATTTAACCATGTTCACAAACATCCTTTCCTCCATAGTACAATTCTTTTCTATTATATCGATACCTTTTAATTGAAACGCTCTAAATATCGATGATAACCTATTATTTGATACATCAATGAAGTCTTCACGGATTTTCTCGACAGTACGCAATAAAATTATGTCGCCTTCGTTCTTCGCCTTAGCTAATAATTTGTTAACACTATCCTTAACTCTAGTATAGAAAAATTCATCTATCTTGGGTATACTACCACGTTGCTGCATGTGTGTAAACTTGACCTTTGCTACATCTTGATGAGAAACAATCTTTTCTTCTACTTCAACTACTCCATAAGACTCAAGTGTTTCCGCTATGATTCGAGGCAATGATATTTGGGATCCTTTTTGAATAGGAGTATCTATTATGGGTATAGTCTTACAACTACGTAGAACTGTAACTCTCGTTGGTTGTAGTTTATACAATAACTTCAACAATTTTAGTTGAATCATATTTTAATCACTACTCATACGTCTACACTAAGTTCCTTAGCTAGTTTATATAAAGTTAGAGCCGAAAACCTAACATAAATTTACGGATAATGGAGTTGTATAGGGCAACATATAATCCAAGATAAACTAAAGTAAAAGTACTATGTAATTAATACCGTGAATAATGTTTTGTAATCGTGTAAAAAGATTATTACCTTTAGAGGCGTGATCATGTATAGTTTAGATTTAGGTGAGTAGAGTGAGCTCAAAATTAGAAGAGCTTTTGTGGGTTGAAAAATATAGACCAAGATCACTAAAAGATATAGTCAATCAAGAAGAAATAGTTAAAAGATTAATGAAATTTGTTGAAGAAAGAAATATGCCACACCTATTATTTGCAGGGCCTCCAGGTACAGGGAAAACAACAGCTGCATTAGCACTAGCACACGACTTATATGGTGAAGAGTGGCGCAAGTATATTCTAGAATTGAATGCTAGCGATGAGAGGGGTATAACTGTTATAAGAACTAAAGTGAAAGAATTTGCTAGGAGCAAGGTTCCAGGCGATGTTCCATTCAAAATAGTAGTTCTAGATGAAGCTGATAATATGACTGCAGATGCGCAACAAGCTTTAAGAAGAATTATGGAAATGTATGTAGAATCAACAAGGTTTGTTTTAATAGCTAATTACCCAAGCAAAATAATAGAGCCCCTCCAATCGCGGTGCGCTGCCTTTAGATTCATTCCATTAAAAAAAGAAGATGTTGTGTATAGACTCAAATGGATATGCGGACAAGAAAAAATAGTATGTTATGATGAAGCTTTAGAGGTTATTTATGAGATCTCGCAAGGCGATATGAGAAAAGCTATAAATGTATTACAAGCCGCTTCAACCTTGGGAGAAGTTACAGTATCTAATGTATATAAAGTTATAGGGTTAGCTCATCCAAAGGAGATAAGAGAAATTATTCAGCTAGCTCTCTCGGGTAAATTCATTGAAGCTAGGGATAAGCTTAGAGAGCTTATGATAATTTATGGGTTAAGCGGTAGTGATGTTTTAAAACAAATGCATAGAGAAATCTTCTCAGCAGATTTAAGGATAGCCGAAGACTTTAGAGTTATACTAGCTGATTATATAGGCGAGATACATTTTAGAATCATTGAAGGAGCTGATGATGAAATACAGTTAACAGCTTTGCTGGCTAAGATGGCTTTACTAGGAAGTAAAGGTAAGTAAAATATTTGTGTTATTGGTATCTGTATCCACAGGTGACATGTTTACGAATAAGAGAATACCTTGGGTAATAAAGTATAGACCTAAACAAATTAACGACGTAGTAAACCAGGAGCAAGCTAAACAAAAAATTCTAGAGTGGTTAAAGAAATGGCCTAATGTAGAGAAAAAAGCTCTTCTACTATATGGTCCTCCTGGTGTTGGTAAAACTTCTCTCGTTGAAGCCATATCTAACGAGCTTGGTTATGATTTAATTGAGTTAAATGCTAGTGATAATAGGAGACGTGAAGATATTAATCGTATAGTTGTACGAGCATCTATCACTAAATCATTGACAACACAATCCGCAAAGAAAATTATATTGCTAGATGAAGTTGACGGTATTGCTAATAAGGAAGATGCTGGAGGTCTAGAGGCTATAAAAGAACTCGTAGAATTAACAGCTATTCCAATAATTATGACCGCTAATAATCCATGGGATCAAAAACTTAGACCCCTTAGAGAAATATGCGAAATGATACAATTCAAAAAACTAACAAAAAATGAGATGATGTACATATTACATCAAATATGTTCAAAAGAAAAAATAGAATGCGATGATGACGTATTAGAATATATAATTGATAGATCTGAAGGGGATCTACGAGCAGCGATAAACGATTTGGAAGTCTTGTATGAAGGTCGATCAAAGGTTTCATTACAAGAGGCTAAAGCGATATTAAGACCTCGTGATAGGGAACACGATCCCTTTGAAACTTTACGTTTACTGTTTTATGCTAACTATGCATGGCAAGCAAAATCTGTATTAAATCAATCACAGCTAGATTACGAGCAATTAAAGCTTTGGCTCGAAGAAAATATAGTACATCAATATCAAGATCTTGAAGATATGGTTCGAGCTTATGAAGCTTTAAGCCGAGCTGATGTCTATTTAGGTAGGATTGTTAAAACTGGAGATTGGGATTTATTATCATATGCTATCGATATTATGACAGCAGGTGTTTCGTTCGCTGCAAAAAACAATATTAAAGATAAATACCGTTGGGTTAAATATTCGTTTCCACAAAGATTAACATTAGCATCGAAATTAAAAGAAGTGCGAAGCATAATTGACGATATATCGAAGATTATATCTTTAAAATTACATGTCTCCACATCAGTAGTAAAGAGTGATATTATTCCATTACTTCGAGCCATCATCATTAGTAATCCACAAATAGCTGCAAAAATATCAATATGGTTTGGGTTTTCAGAAAAAATGCTTGAGGTACTTGGAGGTCCTAATAAATCTCAAGTAATAGAATATTATAAGCAAATTAAGAAATCACTTCAACAAAGATATAATAGTGTATCTGAAAAGAAAGAAAAAGAAACAAGCAGCACAATTAAATCTTCAAATGAAGCCTCCGAAAAGCGTAATAAAGGATCAAAATCACTTTTATCATTTACTAAGAAATAAACTACTATAACCTTTAATTTCTTTCAAAATAATACTCATAGCTTGTGTTAGTGGTGTATCTAAAAGTTTTATAATTCTTAGCCTACCTATAACAATTTCTTCTACAATGTTTAGTTTTTTCATATAATCTAGACATGTGGAAATAGATCGGTAATTGCTATTTAATCTAGATACAAGCGACGTAATATTAATGGTTTTATTATCAGATTCTATAAGAACTGAAACTATAGACCATATACATGGCTTACCGATAACAAAAGCAAGTTTCTTCAATTCATTATAATATGTCAACTCATCAATAAACATTTTCATATTTTGACCCATAATATCCTTATACGTTTATATAGTGTCAAATAATGTATTCCTATCATTGAAGTCAGTGTCCTTACCCCATACATGTCTTAAAACCTTGAAATTGTATTTAATACTCGCTATTTTTACTCTACATATTTCGTGTATGTTATGCTTAAACAGTATCTCTCCTTGATATTCCACGCTTAGCTTTCATAACTTCATCAACTTTCTTCTCAAGTTCTTCAAGAGGTACAGGTATAGATATTAATGTAGTTCTACCCCTAAATCCTTTACCTGAGACTCTCGCTTCAATTATACCCATATGCTTAAGATTATTGACATATTCGTATATTTGTGTATGACCTCGTGATTTAACCCCAAAGAATTGACATAAATACTTGTATTCTTCCTCAACATCTCCTATTTTTATGAACGATGTTTTCCTACTCCGTAGAGTTCTAATGATGGCTTTTAATAGTATAAGTTCATGTAACTGCAGAAAGTTTAAGTCATCGGATATTCTGATTATCTCTGGATGAACAAGCCCTAACGCTTTTCTCACATGTTCTATTGAAACTTTATGCGATCCTTCGTAATCCGCCGCTTGACCTGCTAGTAGTAATGCTTCAAGAGCTGAGCGCGCGTTGCCATCACCACCTTTATCGACACCCTTATGATCTGCTATATATCTTAATATATCATCATCAACAGTTCCTTCATAGAATGCTAGGTCTCTTCTATAAACTAGTATATCAAACAATTCATCGGATGTGTAAGGTTCAAATCGTATCATGTGTCTAAGAATGTAACTTTCTGTTGTAGGATCCAACAGATCTAAGGCTGAGGTATCACGTGACACAAAAATATAACTAATTCTTTTTTTAACTTCAGAATATTCATCATATACTCTAATTAAGAAGTAAACAGCGTCGCTACCTTCTGTTGAAACAAAGTAATTAAATTCATCTAGAGTAACTATAACATATATGTTGTGTTTCTCTAAATAATTTAAAAGAGCTAATAGTATTTCTCTAGCTGAGAGTCCTCTTATTGGTATAGGCGCACTTAGTTGTCTAGCAATTTCTGACACAACCTCGTATAACGTTCTATCTCTATGACAGTTTACATGGACATACCTTAAATCTAAACCATTCTCAAGAGCAATTTGCCTAATTTCTTTCCCAAATATTTTAGCTGTTGCTGTTTTACCTACACCAACGCCTCCTACCATCATCGTTCTTATGAAAACACCCCCTGGAGATAAAATTAAAGGTTTAAATGTTTCTGCTAATTGCTTTAACTGTTGTTCTCTATGGGGAAGTTTTGAGGGCACGTATTCAGGATAGAGAGTTTCTACGTTTTTGAATACGCTGGTTTTCCTAAATACACTAGCAATAATTTCACTACCACTCAACATCTTCTGACTCCAGATGTTTATTAATTGATATCCGGTTTAAAAACGCTACGAACCTGGTTGAAACTTTCAGCTTACTCTAAATCATAACATATATTCATCTATAATATGAATAATGCTCGACATCATAACGAATTAACACCTTAGGTTATAAGTTATTAGCATTAATGGGGAGATGAACAAACATATTACATTCCTTGGTTAAGGTAAAATAATGATTGAGAATCTGACTGCCAGAATAGAAAATACAGTTAAACAGAATAGATATCTAAAACATCATCGATTGTCAAGTGAAACAATATTAACAAAAAGTAAGAGAATGTAGGAAATAATTGGGGCTTAAAACGTTATAATCTCAGCAAAGCTCTTAAGCCCAATTAAGGTTTCACTATACCATAGCAGAACATCTTAACAAACAAAACTTGAGGTGTTGGGTGTTATGTCGTTTATGCCTGCTGCTATGGGTTATGATAGAGCTTTAACTATTTTTTCTC
>JAWASI010000012.1:35173-47139 GCA_038892955.1 Ignisphaera sp. | reverse complement strand
TTGAAGTAAGGTGCAGAAAAGGATTTGTGGAACACATAGTTATACCGCGCAACAAAATAGACGAACAAATCAAACACTTAGTTGAAGCCATACCAATAGAGTATGCAGTTAAAGCTAAGTTAAGGAGCCTTGCTTATATACTAGGGAAGAGAGGATTTAATGTTGCAACGATTATACTCAATTGCGGTAAAGAGTTCAGCCTTAACGAAGTAGATAAAGGGATTGAAGTAATTATAGGCACCTTAGCGAACTTAGGCTTCTTAAAGAAGAAGGCAAACAGAGTTGAACATAGATACTATGAACGATATTATGTTCTTAGGTGTAGTAACAAAGGTATATTTACTCCCTCAATAGCGAACTATGCAAATGTTGTAGTTCAAACAGTTATTGGAACCATAGACGGGGTTGAACTACGTTCGCCAGTAAACGGTTTAATACTATATGTTTCGCAGCCAAGATTGTGCAGTATAAACGAAATAGTTAGCGTTATAGCGGCAGAAACATAGAGAATAAAATTATTCTCCAATAACTGTTACATATATAGTTCTACTAGATCTTGGACCATCCATCTCAAGCAAGAATATGTTTTGCCATGTACCCCTAACAATACGTTTATTCACTACAGGAAATAGCCTATGAGGTGAGATAATGGATGACCCTATATGGGCGTGGGCATTATCGTCAATTAGATTATGTTTCCAATCCCTTGAAACTTGGGTTAACTCTTTAACAAATGTAATTATATCGTTTATAAGCCCTAGCTCATGCTCGTTTGCTATTATAGCCGCTGTTGCATGAGGTACAAAGACCATGCATATCCCGTTTTTGATACCGCTTTTCTGGACTATTTCCTCGACTTTAGAGGTTATATCGATTAACTCGAATTTCTTAGATGTAGAGATATTTATTGGTTCATGGTAAACTCTGCACATATTCTTCACAATATCTTATATAGTTTAACCCTACGCTATAAATCTTAATTGCCTTGTAAGAAAAAAAGTAATTTGATGCAAGATAATAACAATGAAAAAGTAAGGAAGAGAACGTGAAGTTAAAGCTAAATATAGGGGCTAGCAATTTCGTGCAAATATTTGAGAATTTAGAGAAAGTCTCAGACATACTTGGTATACCAGTTGATGCCTATGGAATAAACATAAGGATAAAGAAGGGGTTGTTCAAAGGTGTAGAAGAAAACTATATTATATCTTATTTAATAGCAAAAACAGGGAATAAATACATTGTTGTATTTAGGTTAAGCGGTTCTTTAGATCCTATAGCTAGGTTAGAATTTGAAGACATAGATAAAGGTTGTATGGTATCCCTTAGTTGCTTAAGTAATAAAGAGCTATGTAGTTACATAAATGATATGCTGAAGAAGATATCTAAAAACATTGATAAGGTTTTGGATAAATTAAATAACATTAGGAGGTCTGAGTATAGACCTAAATTCAATTTATCAAGTAGGTATACTAAGGTTATAGATGGGTTAGCTGAAGTTACCCTCAGCTCATTATATCTAAAGTATCCACTATTAGATAGAAGAATAGCTCCTCTAAGCGAGGTTATAGATATAGAGAACTTCCTCAATAAAATGTATAACCTCTATAGCACCAGGGTTAGTGAGATATTTATTCATATATCTGCATCTACGTGGATGTTCATAGTAGCTGTGAATTTTTCAAGTAGAGAATATACGCCGAGTTTTATAGACAACACTACAAACCATAGACTTGTTGGTAGAGAAGCTCTAGAAGCTCTAAAACTTGTTAACGACCCCTACGTAACCATAACGATACTGACAACTCGTAGCTAAATCCATAGTTGTACGTTGTACATAGTACATGTTAACTTTCTCACCGCTCTAAAGAGTGAGGCTTTCAATTTATAATGGTAAACTGCATCCTTCTGTAGAACTAATGTGATAGCTTCTTGCTAAACGAGTTACTACCATTAACCCAGCTTTATAGATGATTCAAGTCCTCCAGTGCTATGATGGAACTATACCTGCTAGCTCAATAATCTTACCATCTAACTTGCGAATACAGTCCCAGGCTATGATTCTTATTCTCTTATCATACTTTTCAACTGCTTTTCTAACACCTTTGACGAACCTCCATGATCTTGAGTATCTTTCCTGTATACTCTTAATTCATATTCTATGTGTTAGTATTTTCCTGAGTAGTGTTTTGTACTGTTTCAACTAACAGCTCCTACTAAATATGAGAACAGCTAGATCAACGTTATCGAAGTTTTATGTCAACAACTATAACGGTTTTGGGTTTCCTTAGCTTAGCTGTCTTCCTGAAGTATACCGCTACGCAGACCTCGTTTTCGATAACCTTCACAGCTAACTCATGGTTACACCAATCCTTGAACTTCTCTACTCTCTCACTCGATACTACTAGTTTTAGCTTAACCTCTCTACCACCGTGTGTATCTTCAAGATAAACATTCTGCTCTCTAGGTCTAACATGTAGTCATATTTGTTTACACCTGCTGCTAATCTTCTGGGTATGGATTTTCCTTATCCTCTTACTGGACTCTACAACAACTCTAGCATATACATATATTTGCTTAACATGGTGTGCTCTAAACCATATCTCCTCAGTTCATCGTAGAACATCCTTTGTAGGGTACTTATTGAAGGTGTTTTACCCAGACCTTATATCTTGTTCACTAACAGCTGAACAACATCATACTAAAGCCTCAGAAACTCAACTAGGGTTCATAGTTATTGCTCTCGGGGAAGAGTTTTTATCTTAAGGGTTGCTTATATAAGTTATTAACCTCTATTAAGTAAATCAATTGAACAAATTTAAATTAATAAATTTAAATTTCTTCGAGAGCTCTACCATACATATAGTATTAGTTTTTAAGGTGATTATTATGGGAATTGAGATAATTAAATTTGGTTTAGATATTCTAGACGAGGTTTTACCCGAGGGTATTCCGAGGTCTTCGTTTATCATTATTACTGGGTTGGGGGGCACGGGGAAAACATTCTTAACGCTTAACATAGCGAAACAATTTCTACTTCGTGGAGAACCTGTAATCTATGTTGTATTCGATGACGATCCGATAACCATAATTAATATGCTTGCTTACTTAGGAATAGATGTTTATGAGTATGTAAGGAATAGAAATCTAATGATCGTTGACGGCTTTAGCTTCCGTATAAGAAATAAGAAAGGAAAACTACATATTTCTGTAGTTGAAGAGGTAGATCCTCAAAACCCTGAGCAAGTACTTTACACAATAATGCAGCTATTAGAGAAGCTAGAGCTTAAGGGTAAAGGTGTAGTTATTATAGATTCCCTAAACGAGTTCTTAGCACACCACGATTACGCTAAAGTAGAGGAATTTATTAAGAATATTAGAGCTAACATTGTTAAGTATAAAGGTATACTAACTATATCTATATTACATACATCAGCAGATAAAGCTAAACAACTGTTATTATCAATAGAGCATATAGTAGATGGCGTTATTTTCATGGATAAGCAGTTTAAAGATGGTACTGTGGTTAGATACCTTGTTATTAAAAGAGTACGAGGTGCAAGTCATAAAGTGGACAGGGTAGAGTTCATTTTATCAAGTAAAGGAATAGAAAAGTTTTTTCCAGAGTTAAAGACCGAGAACTTACGTTCATAGTCATAGGGTATACGGATATCTCTCTACTGAATGGCTATAGAGATATCTGCTAGCTACACCTAAAACATAATTTGATGGTTTTTGCGAAATGTTTATTTTATTATCCAAATTATAGACATTATATAATGGGTAAACAAAGGTGTTAAATAAATGGAGTTATGCGTAAACTTAGAAAATATCGTTAGTATAGCTAGTGAAGTTAAAGATCTTGGCATACATATAGCTTACACCATATCGTGGGCTGGACAAATCAACGAACTACAGTTCTATCCGTTCGAATATGATGTAGCTAAGCTTCTAGAATACATTAAAAACAATTTCGCACTTGATAACCTTAAGGAACATAAAGTTATTAGAGCTTACAGAGATTTCTTTTGGAGATTAGGAGTAGATCCAACGAAAATTAGACCTGCTAATGAAGCACTTGTTAGAAGAGCGCTTAAGGGATCATTTCCGAGAATAAATCCTATTGTTGATGCAGGGAACATAGCTTCAGCATTTACTATGATCCCTATAGGGATGTACGACTTAGATAAAGCCTTAGTTCCGCTAACAATAAAGTCTAGCGTTGGAGGTGAAGTATTTAGGCCTATAGGTGGCAAAGAAGAGGTCTTGGATAAAGGTATACCTATTTTAGTTGACAGTAGAGGGGTAGTTATGCATATATATCCGCATAGGGATTCCATAGAAACTTGTGTAACGGAGTCAACGAGGAAGATTATAACCATAGCGGCAGGAGTTCCAGGAGCTCCAAAAGAGCTTGTAGTTAAAGCTGTTGAAATAGTTGCCGAATTGCTTAGAAAGATTAACTGGAAGTCATGTGAAAAAATTTTATATAAAGCTATTGTTTAGATCATGGCTTTTTTCTGCGGAACAATTTCAATGTAAATATTGCTTCGCTATTAACAATCCTCCTTATTATTAAGAATACAACTAAGCCATAAACTATGGTCGATGTAGATGCCATTATCAGAGAAATTGAGTCCTGTAATAGAGCTAACTTCGGTAGGAAAACGGTATTAGCTATAGGTATCAATGATAGCGCTATTCTAACTGAAGATGAAGATACTTCTACGAACATAGGTAAGTATACTAGGACAACCGAAGGGCCAATGATATTTCCTATTATTGCTTGGGCTGTTCTAACGTCTTCAGCAAATAAGCTTAGTAAAAGCGCTATAGATACCATGAATAGTGCTAAACCAACTATATTAGCCAGCATGTAGGGTATTACCTCGATGGGCATAGTGTAAGCAACCATCACATTGTATCCAGGCATCTGCTCAACAGGCATCATTGCTTCGAATATTTTGCCTAGGAGAAGCTGGAATAAAGCAAGACCGTATACCGCCATGTATACAATACTGACCATAAACGATACAAAGAGTTTAGCGCCTATAACACTCATCCTGCTTATTGGTAGAGAGAGCAGTGTTTCAAACATTTTTTCTTCTTTCTCTACAGCTATACCTGTTGCAACAAGCTGAGCTGCAAATAATACAAGTAGAAGAATAATCAGTGGTATGAAGAGGCTGCCCATGGTTATAACCCCAAAGAAGGTCTGGGGATCTTCTATGATTTTACCTGCGAGTAATCCACGAATATTACTTGATACTATACCTACTACAAATTGCTCTGGTAAGCCTTTCTCTCTAGCTAGTATTGTTAACAAGTATCTATTGAATATAGATACATATCTATTAGCAACTTCTACAACACTTCCTTCACCTATGGTTAGCGATTCGATCTTCACATAAGCCATTATAGAGGCCATCAAGGAATTCGAGATGTTATAGCTAAATCCTTTAGGGATTACATAGAGTATCTTAGTGTTAATTCTATCCATAGGAAAACTTATATTAACTACATCATCAGGTTCAACAAGCTTTACAACTAAGCCTAAGTTGCTAAGGAAGCTAATGAACATATCGGAGTACACGTTTTTATCCATATCGATAACAGCTACAACACCACTCTCTTTAACTGCTTGTTGGATTTGCTGAATAGTTGCTTGACCTATAAAGCCGTAGACCACTAACACCAGTACCAAGGGTACAATTATCATTGCTATGAGCATCTTTGGGTCTCTAGCTATACTCCTGAACTCTTTTAAGACGAAAAGCCAAAACGTCATATTATCTACCTGAAATAAGTTTTACGAATACTTCTTCTAGATTCGAAGCCCCGTATTCTTCCATAAGCTCTCTAGGAGCACCAATGGCGAGTATCCTACCCTTGTGTATAATTGCTACACGGTTGCATAGGTACTCAACTTCTAACATGTTGTGACTACTGAGGAGAACTGTTCCATTATTATCTTTAACGAAGCTCTTTATAGCCTCTCTTACATGAACAGCATTAACAACATCTAATCCCGAGGTAGGTTCATCTAGTATTGCTAGCTTAGGTTGAACCATTAAGGTCTTAGCAACTAGAAGTCTGCGCAACATACCTTTACTATATGTTTTCACCTTATCGTTTAATCTATTGCCAAGCCCGCTAAGCTTTATACCTATCTCTACGTATTCTCTAATTTTCTTTTGATCCCTAGAATAGAGTTTAGCTATAAATTCGAGGAATTCGAGTCCTGTTAGATATTTGTATGCCCCAGCTTCTTCAGGTAGAAAGGATATGATTCTCCTAACCTTAAAAGCGTCTTTAACAACATCGTAGCCTTCAACTAGAATTCTCCCAGATGTGGGTTGGAGAATTGTTGCAATAATTCTTAGCGTAGTTGTTTTACCAGCACCATTGGGCCCAATTAAACCAAATATCTCTCCTCTATAAACAGAGAAAGATATGTTATCTACAGCAAGGATATTCTTTTGGTAAACCTTTGTAAGGTTTTCGACAACAATACTCGTATCAGCTATTGATCTCAGTGTGGCTCACCTTAAATAATTTCGAAACAGCATTAACTGAGTTGTAGCTAATAGGAATAAGTTTTCTAGCAAAATAAGGTATTCGGTGTAATTTGTGCATAAAATAATATTCGAAATATATGTTAAAGGTATGCCTAACGAAGTAGAATGCCTTAATAAGCTACGTGAATACTTAGAAAACCTTAGTAAATGTTTTGGTTCTTCTACAGCATATGCATGTGTTTACAAAGATATTTTAATTAAGGTTATACCTAAAGTAGAGGAAGCACAGAGAAGATCTACAGCTTTAACCTATGTATATGAGCCTCTTCAGCAAGCACTCTCCATAGCTATAACGGTAGAAGGAGATAACATCTATAATCTTGTTGAACTTTCCGAAGGCGTTTACGAGTTTGCTAAAAACTGCGGATTGATGTTAAGGCTTATCAGTTAGCCTATGTCATTATGTAAAAAATTATATACTTTAAAAAGCTATAGCAAATAATATGGTGTTAACTGTGGATATAAAGTCTTTAAGTGATAGAATTTCAGAGATCATAGAAAAAGTAAAAGAGAGTGTTGTAACGATAACAACTGTTAGATTAACTTTAGATGCGTTATTTGGGTTAACACCTGCTCAAGGCGTTGGCTCGGGGTTTGTTATTAGTAGTAGAGGTTACATTGTTACAAATAGCCATGTTGTTAGAGATGCAACAAAGGTTTCGGTCATATTGCCCGACGGCGAAAGCGTTGAAGGTTCTGTTGTTGCCTCTGATCCGCGTAGAGATTTAGCTTTACTAATGGTTGATGTCGAAGGCCTGAAACCTATAAGGCTTGGGGATTCGGATAAGATTAAGGTGGGAGAGATAGTATTTGCGATAGGTTCACCACTAGGTCTCCCCGGATCCTCTGTCACTATGGGTATTATAAGTGCTGTTAATAGAACCATAGTTGGTGAAGACATTATACTGGAAGATCTCATACAAACAGATGCAGCTATAAATCCAGGTAATAGTGGTGGGCCTCTGGTTAACGTTGAGGGAGAAGCTATAGGTGTAGCAACAGCGATAATACCATATGCTCAAGGGATAGGCTTTGCTATACCAATTAATACTGTTAAGCGGTTCTTAGATATGATTGCTAGGTTTGGTAGACCTGTGGTAACGTGGATAGGTGTATACGTCGCCCCAGTAAATAGGTATGTATCAAAAGTCTATAGGCTACCTGTTGAAGAAGGGTTGGTGGTAGCTGATGTAGTTAGAGGGGGACCTGCTTATAGAGTTGGAATTAGGAGAGGAGATATAATAGCTAAGGCGAACGGTAAGAAATTGAGTAGCGCAAAAGATTTAAGAGCAACAATAGAAGAATCAATCGATAAAGGCTATGTTGTTCTCGAGGTAATAAGAGAAAATAGGGTATACGAAGTAGAGGTACCTATAGCTATAGAGGCGCTAGGGTAAAAGTTATAATTTAGAGAATAAATAGCTTTTTAACGCTATTTATACATGTAGATAAATCGAGGGCTATGTATGGTTAAACTGTTATTTGCTGATGGGCATCTACACAGCAACCCTGTTAAAGGCATGGGTATGAAAGCTATTGTAAAGAGATTTTCTGAGGCTGGGGGATGGTTTGCAGCGCTGGTTCTGTTACCACCTCACCACTATGGTTTCGAAAATACGTTTGATGGATACATAAAAGCATTGAATGTACTGATAAATGAGTGTAAAGTATCTAAAGAATTAGGATTAAAAGTTGTATGCTTAGCTGGAATACATCCCGCAGCTATAGAGGATGAGGTATCGGCTAACACCAAGTCCGGTATTAAGATTCTAGAGAAAGCAATTATGGTAATTGATTATGTAGCTAAACTTATACGTGAAGGAATTATTGACGGTTTTGGGGAAGTAGGTAGACCACACTATAAAGTTTCTCCGGAGGCATTCATAGTCAACAGTATTGTTACTAGGTATACATTAACGCTAGCAAAAGATTTAGGAGTTCCTGTACATCTTCATCTAGAGCAAGGAGGAGAACTAACAGCGTTAGATATTGAGAACACCGTCAATAGCCTAGGTATAAATAAACACAAGGTCATAATACATCATGCAGATATATCAACAGCTAAAGCTGCTCAAGCTAGGAACTTATTAGTAACAGTTCCAGGTAAGTATCCTATACTAAGAGAAGCCTTTAAATTGTTAAAGCCTTATTATATGGTGGAGAGCGACTTCATAGATGACCCAAAGAGACCAGGGGTATCGTCTTATCCATGGGATATCATAGAAAATCAAGGTAAACTCTTAAACGAAGGAATTGTAGATGAAGAATATTTATATAAACTCAACATAGATATGATAGTAGAGGTATACAAAGTCGATCCTCCATAGCAGCCTTATTATATGAACCTAAAAAAGTAATTTTCTAGAGCTTGTAAACTTAGTTTTCTCGTTGAATCTATCATCAACTGAATTTATAGAGCTAAAGAGTAACAGCTCTTGTGGGAATAAATCTGGATCCATTTACTGTCTACTAGAAATAAAACAACCTAGTTTATGTATACTAATAAATATTTATTTTATTATTATATAGAATGTTGGGTAATAGGTACATCAGATCCCTGATAGTAATTTATTATTAAATCGGTTTTAGGGCTAAAGATATTAATAAGTATCTACTTACGCAGTGTGGATTTTATTGTGATAGATAATGGTATTATTAAGCTATGCCCCGGTATTTAAGATACATTACCTGCTTCAAATGATAACTCGTTGATTAGCAAACGGGGTTGTGTAGTTTCACAGTTTTATGTATTTGATATTTTCAGAATTTCTTTGCCTAAGCTTTTCAACAATTCATCAACACTATCCCTCGATATAACGGTTATGGTTCCAGATTTAGTTACACATATTTGCCGAGTTGTTTAGTGGTCCTAACATCAACGAATGTAATCGTATTCATGTTATGCAATATCCTGAGTATATGTTTTAAATTCTTATCTACTCCCCGGTACTTCTAGCGCAATATGGAGAGTAATAGGTTTAGCTTCATCCGTTGTTTTCATTACGTAAGTTAATGGGGGTTTGTTACCAACACCTACTACTCCTATGTGGGATCTCCTATTTTGTATCCTACCGAGAGAATTAAGTTCTTAGTAGATTCAGTATTTTTTACTCTATACAAAATTAACTTTAGGTAGTACTTTGATAACTATTTTTCTATGAAGTCTTCGTGAAGATTATTTCCTATTGTTGAGGCGACAAATATGTTATGTGAATTGTAGCTAAGTCTAACAGGGTCTATAGCTATATCGCGTGGGTGTCCACCAAGCAATATACTGATGCCTTTGTCTAAGTAAACTATATCACCTGGATTGCTTATCCTAGGAACAGTAATCACCATACTGCAAACAAAGACACTTACAAGAACTAGTGTTGGGAGAGGATATATGCTACGATTTCTATGCTTGATTGCTATGAACATCTATTTAACTAAAGCATATCTTCTGTTACGTTATTCAACATTATATAACTACATAAGCTTTATATCAAGTATACGAAACCAAAGCAAGCTCCTCACTATAGTTACCTAATGGTGTTGTTTAAGTGCAGGATCTAGTTAAAGGTGTTAAGATAAGAGTTGTAGGGGTAGTGCAAGGTGTAGGATTTAGACCATTTGTTTATAGACTTGCTAAAAAGCTTAGCTTAAATGGGTACGTGGTCAACCTCGGGGGTAGCGAAGTCGAGATATACCTAGAAGGGTATGTAGGCAAGATAGAGGAGTTCATGAGGAGATTGTTTACAGAGAAACCCCCTAACGCTAAGATAGTTAACATTGTTGTAGAAGAAGTAGAGCCTCTTGGTTACAGAGATTTCACGATATTTGAAAGCAAACGTGAAACAGTATTTAGAAGTATGGTACCGCCGGATATAGCTATATGTAGAGATTGTATTGAAGAGATCTTAAATCCTCATAGTAGGTTCTATAGGTATCCTTGGAATAGTTGTGCTTGGTGTGGACCAAGATTCTCCATGATGTATGCTGTACCCTACGATAGGCACAGCACCGCTATGGCTATTTTCAAGTTTTGTAGTGAATGTGAGAAAAGCTATAAAGATCCAAATGATGCACGCAGATTCCATGGCCAGGGGATAAGCTGTGCTGTCTGCGGACCTAAAACATATGTATACACAAACGATGGTAAGAGGCTAGACGTAAGAGATCCTGTTAAGTTTGTAGCAGAGAAAATTCTCGAAGGATCTATAGTTGCTATTAAAGGTGTTGGGGGTTATCATATAGCATGTCTAGCCTCAAGAGATAGCATTGTAGCTGAGCTTAGGGTTAGAAAAGGGAGACCCTACCAACCTTTTGCGCTCATGGCTAGAGATTTTAGTATTGTTGAAGAAATAGCTATTCCTCCACCTGGTGCAAAAGAGCTTTTAGAATCACCTCAGCGCCCCATAGTCGTTATGCCGAAAAAGGAGGGCTCTAGGGTTTCATATCTTGTAGCTCCAGGTTTATCAACTATAGGGGTTATGCTACCTTACACAGGGTTTCAAGTACTACTTCTTAATGAAATTCCTGATGGTTTTTTGATAATGACTAGCGGAAATATGCATGGAGAACCTATGTGTATTAATTTTGACTGCGTTTTAGCTAAACTTAGAGGTGTGGTTGACTATATTGTTGAACACGAGAGAAATATAGTTCATAGGGTAGACGATAGCGTCATAAGGTTTACAGACGGTGAACCAGTTTTCCTTAGGAGAGGTAGAGGATATGCTCCCGAGTGGGTAGAGGTACTAGTGAACTTACCTCATGTTATTGCTCTTGGAGCTGAAATGCAAACAGCTGGAGCGGTAGCCTTCGATAACAAAGTTGTTTTAACACAGTTCATAGGAGATTTAGATAATATTGAGGCTTTAGAGGATCTTAAGAAAGAAGTTCTATGGTTTATAAATTCCTATAGTTTGAAACCTAAAATTATAGCTATTGATATGCATCCCCAGTACCACAATAGATTATTGGCTAAGGATTTAAGTGAATACTTAGGGGCAGAAATAATCGAGGTTCAACATCACCATGCTCACGCTGTATCAGTCCTTAGCGAATACCTATTTAAGTCAAACAACAGAGCTATTGCTATAACAATTGATGGTACTGGCTTTGGTATAGATGGAGGTATATGGGGTGGTGAGGTATTGTTAACCACATATGAAAACTTCAAGAGATGTGGATGTTTGCATCCATTTGTTTTACCTGGAGGAGATAGCGCTGCTGCGTATCCAGTAAAATCGCTTATAGCTTTAATGGTTTCAGCAGGTTTTAGCGAAGAAGAGGTTTTCGGTGTACTTCAAGATCTTAGCTTAATTAATACCCTTAACCACGGCTATGAAGAAGCTATTATTACGTATACCCTAGCTAGAAGAGGTAAAGGTGTTGTAACAACAAGCA
>JAWASI010000012.1:26263-35163 GCA_038892955.1 Ignisphaera sp. | reverse complement strand
GCATGGGTAGAGTTCTTGATGCTTTTTCAGCGTTACTACGTATTTGTACAAAACGTACATACGAAGGTGAGCCGCCTATGAAGCTAGAAGCTCTGGCTGATAAAGCTCTTAGAGAACTTGATTACGACCCTAAGCTTAGGGTTTTAGATGGTATGTATGTAGTAGATGTAAATGATTTGCTTAGGTGGGTAATAGAAAACATTGGCGTCTACAGAGTAGAGGATATTGCGTTAACAGTTCTTAAGGGTTTAGGTCGAGGATTAGGTTATGTTGCAGTAAAATGCTTAAAAGGGTTGAGAAATACTGAACAAATTGTTGCTGTAGGCGGTGGAGCAGCTGTAAACACCTATATTGTTAGAGGTATAAAGGAAATTCTTCGAGGAGAAGAACTAAATATATTGTTGCCGAAGAAGGTTCCTCCAGGGGATGGGGGTATAGCGTTGGGTCAGACAATAATATCTTCTCAGGTGGTAGACCTTGGATAAAGAACAAGGTAATTACGTTTTACACCTACATAAAGCTATAGAAGGTGTAGAGAAAATCTTTAGGCTAAATACTGACTTAGCCAAGCTAATAATAAACAAGATCTCGGATCTTGTTAACATGTTGAAACAGATAAAAGGGTTTAATGCCAAGGTAAAGATAATGAATTTCTGTGGAACACACGAATGGACTGTAACACATTTCGGCATTAGAAGCCTTGTTCCATCAAGTATAGAGCTAATAGCAGGCCCTGGATGCCCGGTATGTGTAACACCTTCGCATTATATTGAGGAAGCAATAAGATTGGCTTTAGACGGTGTTATTGTGTATACGTACGGTGATACATATAAGCTTAAAGTCGTACACCCTGTTAAAAACGTTAGTTCGTTGAGTGAGGC
The DNA here is from genome assembly GCA_038892955.1 of Ignisphaera sp. Classification (GTDB taxonomy): domain Archaea; phylum Thermoproteota; class Thermoprotei_A; order Sulfolobales; family Ignisphaeraceae; genus Ignisphaera. Next base: position 34,282 of record JAWASI010000012.1, on the reverse strand, counting down.
TAGAGCTTACGGAGCTGAAGTCAAGGTTGTTACAGGGCTAGCTGAGGCTATAGCCGATGCTAAGACACATAGGAGAGAGTCATTATTTGTGGGTATAGGTTTTGAAACTGTTGCCTCTGGTTACGCAAAAGCTATTCTCTTGAACGTTATACCGCTAAACCTCAAGCTATTAAGCCTTGTTAAGTTAACTCCCCCAGCTATGGTATACACCCTGGAAGTACACAGAAAACAGCTACCGGTGAATGGCGTTATAGCCCCAGGGCATGTATCTACGATAATAGGAGCTAAAGCTTGGAAAAAGGTATCCGAAGAATACAAAATACCTGTTGTGGTCTCAGGTTTTGAGCCTATAGACGTTATGCTATCTATACTTGAAATCATTAAGCAGTTGACAGAAGGAAGAAGCGAAACTGTTATAGAGTACAAAAGGGTTGTCTCATGGGAGGGAGACATGGTTGCCCAGAGTATGATAGGGGAAGTTTTCGATGTAGTTGACGATGCTTGGAGAGGGATAGGGTTCATTCCATTAAGTGGCTTAAGGCTAAAGGATAGATACAAGGCTTATGACGCTTTTTCTGAGTATGGTATAAAGGAGTTGAGTTTAGATAATTGGGTTTACGACCTTTCGCCAAGTTGTAGATGTTCTGATATAGTTCTTGGTAAAGCCGTTCCAACGCAATGTCCTCTATTTATGAAGGTCTGTACCCCTACTACACCTATAGGACCCTGCATGATATCTATGGAAGGTACATGCTCTATTTGGGCAAGGTATGGGGGTGGTACCTTGGCTTTAGAAATAGCTAAAGAGTTAAACCTATAGCTTTTGTAAGGTTTACACCTAGTAAAATCCCTGGAGTAGATATGTATTAAGGATTAAGTGGTTGGTATGTGCTGGGGTACACCAGCAGTTGTTTTAGATGTAGACGAAGGAAAGTTGATAGCCAAAGTAGATTTTGGCGACGGTATTGTACGCGAAGCTATGGTAGGCATTTCAAGCGATAGAATTTCTAAAGGAGATATAGTCGTAGTACACGCAGGAGTTATAATCTCTAAACTAACACCTGAAGGCGTTCTGGAGCATATAGAGTTCATTAGAGAGATACTAGGTGAAAACTCAAGAGAGGTGGTAGACACATACCAATTCTTGCTTTCTCTATCCAGATTACTGAGAGGTGAATGTGATGAGCAAAAACGTTAGGATTTCGCTAGCCCATGGTTCTGGTGGTATTGAAACATATGAACTAATAGCAAAACTTATTTTATCGCGAGTACCTGATAACTTTAAGAAGATTCTAAACGGTGTAGGAATAGATGTTCTAGATGATGGGGCTTCTATACCTATTCCAAATGGTCAACACATAGTTGTATCCATAGATGCATATACTGTTAACCCTCCCTTCTTTCCCGGAGGAGACATAGGGTCTCTAGCAGCATGCGGCTCTATAAACGATGTGCTTATGATGGGGGGCAAGCCCATGGCAATGCTCGATTCTATAGTTGTTGAAGAAGGATTTTCTATAGAAGATCTCGAGAAGATTATAGAATCCTTTACCAACATCCTTGTAAACGAAGGTGTTGCTTTAATAGGGGGAGACTTCAAGGTTATGCCCCGTGGGCAAATAGATGGAATTGTTATTACAACTGTAGCTATAGGTATAGCAGATAAACTAATCATTGATAACCCTCGTCCAGGTGATAAGATTTTAGTTAGCGATTTTATTGGGGATCACGGTGCTGTAATAATGCTTCTACAAATGGGATTAAAGAATAAAGTTGAAGAGTTGAACAAAGGTCTTCTTAAAAGCGATGTTAAACCGTTAACTAAACTTATGCTCCCACTTATCCAGAAATACGGAGAATATATTCATGCTGCTAGAGACCCTACTAGAGGGGGTTTGGCAGGGGTTCTGAACGAGTGGGCTTCCAGAACAGGGTTAGTAATAACTATAGACGAAAGCTTAACACCTGTTAGAGGAAATGTGAAAAGATATTCAGAGATGCTGGGTATAGATCCTTTGTATCTAGCTAGCGAAGGTGTGGCTGTTTTAGCTGTAGATCCTTCTGTAGCTAGCGAAGTTGTTGAATTCATTAAAAGTCTAGGTTACGAGAATACACGAATAATTGGAGAAGTTAAACAAAGCGAAAAATTTAAGGGTATAGTGTTAGCGAAAACAGGTATCGGTGGCTATAGAATTGTAGATCCACCTAGAGGCGAACTAGTTCCACGAATATGCTGATGCTACGATGTATAGAGTTTTAACTCGTAAACTAGATGGGAGTAGTAAGGCTCTACAGATATTCTATCTATATATGCTTTACCATTTATTGTGTGAATGGCTATTGCTAAAGTATTCCTACCGTTTTTCACAATAGGTTGAGGTATATAGAATTCGTACTGGGGCCCCTCCTCTGGGCATCTTCCAATAAGCTGTCCATTGAAGTAAATAAGAGCTCTAGCTCCACGAATCTTGAGCACAACCTTTAGAGGTGCTACAATACCTCTTGGTATACTAATGTCAACGGTACCCCGAAGCCAAACTAATCCACCAGTTTGAGACGTTATAGGTGTAGGTATTTTTATCAGCTCCCAGCTAGAATCATCAAAATTCTCTACATACCACTTTTTCTCAAATCCCTCAGTATACTGTTTAATTCTCCAAGTTCCAGAGACAACGTGTTGGTATACTTTTAGCAGAGGTTGTAGAACCATTCTAGTCCAGTCAATGTATATAGCTATCTCGTTAAGACCTTCGACTAGATAATCGGATATATCTACAGGTCCCCGATATACCCCTAAAAACTCTTTATTAACGAATACAAGGGCTCTCGGATAGTAGAAGTGATTTCCAAGATAGGTTGATTTACCTAGGTCTAGTACATACCTATAGCTCTTATTGTCAATTTTTAGCTTAGCTACGTATAAACCCTGTTTATAGAGGGTGCTAGTTCTTTCGTCAACGCGATCTACGTTTAAATCCATCAACTTATTTAATACTAGTCTAGGATTACTTAAGAACTCAGCCATGCTGAAGTCCTTAGAGTAAGGGGTACGTAAATCTATGTAATTCCAATCCACTATAGTTTTTTCGTAAACTTTACCAATGTATATTTCGCCTACAACACCATTTGGGATATATATAAGACCGTCATTTGTATGACCTGTTGACTCAACAATTATTAGTAGCTTATTTAAGCCTATCCTAAGGGCTTTAGAAGCATCAACTTCAATACTATGGTAACCAGATCCAAGAATATCGTTATTAAGTATAACTGTTGCGTAATCGTTAAAACTGCTCACAAATATTGTTTTATTTTTAAGCATGTTTGCGATATTTTCGTTAAGCTCGAAATCGATTTCGTATACGTAGTATCCGTTCTCATTGAAACCTAATTCTTCTAACGGTTTCTTAGTTTCTAGAATAACATTACCTAAAGTTATATTCTCTATATTTGTTCTCCAAATATCTCCCACCTTTATAAACGGTTTTTCGTTTAAAGAACATGTATCTAAGTAAGTATTGTAAATAATACCGTAGACTCTATCTACCTTAAGCTCTTTTCCCTTTAGATCTACCCTTGTTATAGGGCTAAATGATATCAATAGAATATCTCCACAGCTATTTTCATCTAATTCAATATAAGAGTACATAAATCTTTCTCACAAAATGCTTTAGCAACAAAGTATATGTTAGATATCATTACAAGGGGTGGGCTAAGATCATCTATATACCAAGTTCTTTCAGCTCTTTCTCTTGAGGTTATCAGAAGATATAGATAATGGTTATCAGATTTGAGGACAGCGATATCCTCTGTCCCGCTTATATTATACTTAAGGATAATTTTGGTATTACTTTGTTTATCAGCCATAATATCCTTAAGCATAACTACGTGAACATTTTTATCGGATTCAACGATTATTTCTCCTATTTCGGTGATATCGCCGTAGAATATTGCTATGGTCACGTTGTTAACTGTTTTAATGATTAGAGGTTCAGCTGAGGAGAACACTATTTTAAATGGTGTACCCTCTATGATGTAGTTCATTACTATTATTTTTGCATTTCTTTGAGGTATACGTATAACACCATTTATGGGATAAACTAAATCTTTATATCTAATTGTTGTTGGCTGGGGTACTAGGTCTAGGTTTCTTATAACGATTATTACCGCGTCATCGTTGCTAGCTCTTGTAAATACATCTAGATTTTTATTGCTTAACTCTACAATCCCTTCAACAGGTTTTGTGCGTATAAGCAAATCGTTGAAGGACTTGATGAATAAAGCAATACGTTTTATAGTATAGTACTTCTTAGATAATTCACCCCATTCTCTTATAGGTGCCTCAAAATCGTATGAAGATGTAACATACTTGCCTGTATAGTAGCCTGGGTTTGTTCCCCCGTAGAACATGTAGATGTTTATAGCGTTGATGCCTAAGCCTATAGCTGTTTTTAAAAGAATTTCAGTCCATTCTGATGGGAGATCTCCTCTACTTGTTGGATAGGGAGAACCAAAGTATGTGAACCACCCACCCTCAAGCTCCATAAACATCTTAATCATTCCAGGCTGTGTTTTAACATAATTCCTAACTTTGTTATCGAAGTTTTTCGTATCCCATGGCACAGGGTAATCATCGATAGCGTTAGCTATATCTGTTCCCTCGACATACCAATTCTCATTTGTTATAATAGGTATATCTTTAACGTATTCTTTTGCCATGGAGTATAAGGTTTTTAGGTACTCCACATCTCCCCAGAAGTATTCATTCTCCACTTGAAGCATTATAGTGGGACCTCCGTTTGAAATCGAGTACCTAGCTATAACTGGTAGAACAAAATCGTACCACCTCTTAACCTCCTCTATATAGGATTTATCAAGAGATCTTAGCTTTATTATTTTAACATATAGCCTATTTGGATGACCGCCACTATCCCATTCAGAGCATATGTATGGACCTGGTCTAGCTATAAAGTATAACCCAAGTTCTTTAATTAACTCGAGGTACATTGGGAGATTTCTACTAAATATCGTTGGTAGGTACGGTAGCTGATTGGGTACATCATCGCTGAATACAATATTGTTTTCGGAGATTTCGTGCCAATTCCACGGAATATAACTAGATACACAGTTAAGTCCAGCTCTTTTAGCTTTTAATAATATGTCGAGCCAAAGATTTTTAGGAACTCTAAAGTAGTGGATTTCGCCGCATATAAGGAATAACATAGAATTGTTTACCGCAATAAAATTTTCCCTGAAGTTTACGCTAACCATAATGCTACCCAGAATTTGTATATAGATTAAGAACAGAAAAATTAAACTTAAAGTTAGAAGTTAAGCGCTCTAGATATATCCTCTATTAAGTCCTCTGCATTCTCTAGTCCAACAGCTAATCTAAGCAAATTCTCTGTTATACCTAGTTTAACTCTATCCTCAGGCTCTATATGCATTGACCCTGCTTTAATTGGTATAACTATCATAGACTCTGTACCTCCTAAGCTTGGGCAACGCTTAATTAGTTTCAATCTCTTCACAAAGTTAACAGCATCTTGGTAGGAACCTTTGACCTTAAAGCTCACAACTCCTCCGAACAATTGTTTCTCAAATAATTTCTTTGCTATACCATAGTAGGGATTTTCTTGGAGACCTGGGTAGAGAACTTCTTCCACTTTACTGTGATCAGCTAAGAATTCTGCAATAGCTTTTGCATTTTGACAGTGTCTTTCAAACCTAATCTCAAGTGTTTTTGCACCTCTTAGGATAAGGTATGATTCAAATGGTTGCAGAATCCCACCTAATGTTTTTCTCCAATCCCATAAATTCGCTATATCCTTTGAAGAACCTGCTACAACCCCTCCTACTACATCGTTATGGCCACCAATATACTTAGTCATACTATGTAAAATAAATCTCGCTTTATATTTGATGGGTTTAACCAGGATAGGTGTTGTAAAGGTGTTATCGACAACAAGTGCTATTCTATCTGTATTGATGTTATTAGCTAGATATTCAAGGTCTATAACCTTGTTTGTAGGGTTAGTCATAATCTCTAGAAATACCATAGACGTAGTGTTGTCTACAGCTTCAGCTATAGCTTCAGCCGAAGGGTACACCTTTTCAATTCTTATATTAAATTTTGAGGTTAGCTTATTAAGTAATACAAAAGTTGTGCTGTAGAGTTCCATAGGGATAACTACTTTTGTGTTCGGCTCTAACCCCCATAGGAAAACTGTTGAAATAGCAGACATACCACTATTGAAGGCTAATGCATCTTCTGTTTCCTCGAGCTTAGCTATAACGCGTTCAAGAGCTCTAGTTGTAGGATTTTCTTCTCTTCCATATCTAAGCACATTACCTCTATCAATAAATTGCGCTTCTTTTAACTCATAATCTATGTATTCGTATACAACACTTGTGTATATAGGGGGTATATGAGCACCGTAACAGTCTCTATGATCATGTCCATGGATAGATTTAGTTGATAAGCCGGCCAAAGCTGTGCACCTTTTAGAATGAGCTTTAGAAAGAGCTTATATAGATACATTAGGCACTGATATTTGGTTAGAACAAGACTTTGTAAACTGTTTCGCTAACTGATACCTAAAGGTATATAGTGTGAGGGTAGGTAATGTGTATATTGGTGAATACTTAGAGAAACTTAAATCAATTATTTTAAGCATAAATAATAACGACATTAAGAAAATAACACTAGATCTACTAGAAAATCCGCAGCTTAGTTTTACATTAAATAAACCATTGATACAATTAGAGGAATCTCCTGCAGCTCCTAGAAAACACCATATGTTTACAAGTGGACTACTTGTTCACACATATAGTGTAGTAAGAGTAGCTCTATCTCTTTGTAGTATATTTGAGGAGGTTTATGGTGTTAAAGTTAATCGTGATTTAGTGATAGCTGCTGCAATTCTTCACGATATCTTTAAATATTACCAGTATACAAAAGACGATAAAGAAGGTGGTTATAAAACTAGAGATGACTGGTACTTAAGCCACGATTACGCTATAGTAGCTGAACTAGCCCTCAGAAGAGCAAAAGACGAGCTAATAAGAGTTGTATCTGAGGTACATGGTGTAGTTCCTATAAAAACATTTGAGGGATTAATAGTTCACCTGGCTGACACCATTGATGCTAAGTTTGGTGAATATATCCAAAATAACGCTATAGCTCTAATTAGAGAGCTTGACAATCAAAACCTTAAACCTTATGCTATTCTAGACGAAGTAATTAAATCAGAAGGTCCTAAGGTGTTAGGTCTTTTAGCAAAAGATAAAGAAGCTTTTATTGATATGGTTAAGAATAAATTTATTAAAATACCAGAAAGTAGAGAAATTAAGGAAGCAAGTAATGAATCTAAGCCCTCTAGCTAGATTATGATTAGATGCTTATAGTAAGTTTGATTATACACCTTAGGTATCAAAGATATATTAAGGGTTTCGGAGCACGTTAATCTTTTGGGATGTTTATGAATATGCTACTATTATTTGAGATATTTCTGACGTTCCTCAAGATAGGTGTTGTAATGTTTGGCGGAGGCTACGCTATGATACCTATCCTAAGGTATGAATTAGTAGTTCGTAGGCAATGGATAAGCGAACAGGAATTCGTTGATATTATAGCTATTGCAGAATCAACACCAGGGCCTATAGCAATTAATTCCGCAACTTATGTTGGGTATAAAGTTGGTGGTATTGTAGGAGCAGCTCTAGCAACTCTTGGTATTGTTATTCCTAGTTTTGTTGTAATTCTCTGTGTAGCTATAGCTTTATCTAAGTTTTACACACATAGATTAGTAAGAGGAGTTTTAAACGGTATTAGAGGAGCTGTGATAGGCTTAGTGCTCTCAGCATTAATTGTTTTAATCCGTGGAGTTATAAAGGGGTTAGCGCCAACTTCAATAATTATAACTCTTGGAATAGCGTTGGCGATATTTATTAGTATAGCAGTTTTCGATTTAGACCCTGTTGTTTTGATAGTTCTATCAGCTTTGATAGGGCTTATCT
>JAWASI010000012.1:6400-26253 GCA_038892955.1 Ignisphaera sp. | reverse complement strand
TTATCTTAGCTTTGGTAGGTATTTGGTAGATGATAAGATTTTGATGTTCTTAATCTATGTTTATCTACAGTATAGCAACAGTTTTTAATGTTTAGCGCAAAGTATAAGCTTTAGGTGTGATACATGGTTTCCCTGGGCAAGAGAATAGCTGTAGGTGCTGACGATTTGTATCCTGTTGTTGATTTCGTTGTTGAGTATCTAAGAAGTAAAGGTTATGAGATAATACCAGTAGGAGCTGTAAAAACAAGGTCACCAACACCTTGGCCTTCTGTTGGTTATGAGGTAGGAAAGCTTGTTGCAACAGGGGTTGCTGATTGGGGTATAGCCATATGCTATACTGGCACAGGTGTATCTATTGCAGCTAACAAAGTTAAAGGAGTAAGAGCAGCTATATGCAATGATGCTGAAACAGCTAAAGGTGCTAGGCTATGGAATGACGCAAATGTTTTAGTATTAAGTGGAAGACTTGTAACAAATTATTTAGCTAAGGAGATTATTGATGCGTGGTTATCTGTTTTAAAACCGGACGAAAGTGAACTCAACAATATAGAATTACTCAATAACATAGATGCTTCGGAAAGGTAGCTATAATGTACAAATACATATATACAGATATAGAATCGATAAAGAGAAAACTAAGCCCTAAAACCGTATTTGCATGGGTTCCAGCCCAGGTTATTAAGTTTAGCGGGTGTAGACCAAAAGAGCTTTACATAGTTGACTGCTTCTTCAGAACGTTGATAGAAAACCCTTACGTCTCGGTAATGCTTTTAAGAAAAATACCTAAACCTAAGGATTTAAAGCACTATGATTACCCCCCTATGGATATAAAGAAAATTGATGCCGAGTGTAAAGATATTATAAACGATTTACGCCAAGTTGTTAATGATGTGGTTATACGGGACTATAGTAAGTTGTATGAGCTACTCGACTCTATAACTGAATACAAAGATACCGAATTTACAATTAGGTTTTTCTTAAGAACTAGGAGATATGTTATTAGCGCAGAGAAAATGAGGGAAGTCGATAGGAGGTTAGCTATAAAGATAGTAGAGAAGCTTATGGATAGATTATGTCTATACGACAAAAAGGCAAGCACAAAACTTTTTATGCCAATAGATATCGAGAAACAATATGCTCTTATCTACCTAGATCCACTGCTAAGAGTTTCAGGCATGGCTATAGGGAAACACCTCATCGAGGTTAAAACATATCTAAAACTCATTAAGAAGTATAATCTTGAGAAGTTGTTTTCTTTAGAATCTTTAGAGCATTCCCCAGATAGTCCTTATTAAAACCTACGATACAGCTAATCTTAACAACATTATCTATGGGTATATCTAGGGGATCGCTATAACCGAAAACATAAGCTTGCGATCCTAGCGCAAGTGCTATCCTTAAAGCAGCGGCTATATCTAGGTTACGGAGCTTGTTTCTAATATCTATGAATATCTCTGCGTTCCCTAGACCTACACTAACAATATCAAGGGCAGCACTACCTAATGATCTTAAAACCTTTGATTCTCCGTAATTTTTCAAGTATGCATCTAATATCCTAAGTGAATTAATATTATCGAAATACCCCAAAATAATTCCTTTAGGTATTGTCTTCCTAGCAATATTTGGTCCAAGGATCTTTATTTGTGTATTATTATACACATAAATTCTATGTCTTTGAATTTCTGATACGATGGCTAGCACAACATCCCTTAAACAAGTTTTGCTACCTCTATTCAATCCTACAGCAACAGAAATCGAAGACCATGGTATGTCGGCTTCGAAATTTCTACTACCGTCTACAGGATCAATTATAGCAATATACTTAGCTAAACCGTATAATCTAACACCTTTTTCTTCCCCAATAACTACAACATCCTTTAGTTCATCAGCTAAGCATTTAGCTAGTATATCTTCTGCTTCTAGGTCGAAAACCTTGGATACATCTCCATAGGGATTATAGCCTATTACTGTATCTGGGGCTGATCCTGATAATAAATACTGTCTTGTTTTCTCAATACATTTTAATACCTTATCCTCGAGGTTTAGATAGCTCAAGTACATCACTGTAAGCTTGTCTTGATTTAGCCGAGAACTTGTATTGCTTCTACGATATCATAGAGACTATATGTTATCATTAAATTTATTTCAGGTATAATTATTTTCTTGGTACTACTTGTCCTATTTATCATTAACACCTTCATACTTGAGGAAAGAGCTCCTCCAACATCCTCTATGATGCTGTCCCCAACGTGTAGAACTTCTTGCGGTTTTACGTTAAGTCTTCTGCAGTACTCTAGGAAAATTCTCTTATCGGGTTTGAATATCCCTACTTCGTCAGAGTAAAGCTGGACACTAAAGTATTCTCTTAAACCTAGTCTATCTATAAGTTCCCGTGTATAAATGCTTTCCCAAAAAACTGTATTACCTATTATCCCGAGCTTTATATTTAGAGAACTCAATACATCCAAGGTAGGTTTAACATCCTTGAATAAAATAGAATCTATATCAATGTATGAAAAGGTCGTATCAATAGCTTTAACGAGTTCTTCAAAATCCATGTTTAAGACTTTAGCCAATAGATGACGAGATCTTATAGGAAAAACCCTAACTTCATCACTATCAAATACGTACAATCTTAGTTCTCGAGCTTTTCTATACGTTTCATTAATCTTAGCCTCAACTTCTACAGGGTCTAACCCTTTCATTATGGAAATAGATTTAGCAAGTCTACGGAATAAAACATCTATGTTTAGCAAAGTATTCCATACATCAAAACTTATAGCTGAGATCATTTCGAAACCCCAGATCTTAATCAACTCTAGTATTCTCTATGATAATGCTTAGCTTCTGTATTAATCTTCTCCTAGATTCCATATCTATCAGAAATTTCTTCCAGTCATCTATAACCTTTCTATATATGTCGAGTTTTCTCCTAAACCCAGGTAATAAAGCATCTGGGTAGCTAAACGACGTTAAACAATTATAGAGGTTTTCAGCTACTTCTAGAAGATTATAAGCATCATCAAATCTATTCCTCCTTATAAGTTCTAGCGATAACCTCTTAAGTTCTCCTATAACCTCTATTAAACCTAGGAGATAAGGTATTGGGTGAACATTTATTTCTTCCGGTGGTAGAATTCTGCGTTCTCTAGTTATGTAATAAAGTTGTATTGCTTCTACGTATTCTGCTGCTATACTATAAAACATGTTTGTGTAGAGGAGCTCGGGATATTGGTCTACGCTATTGTGTAGTTTATTAAATTGTTGTTTAAGATTTTCAACAAGTTCTTCAGCATCTTCGCTAAGCACAATCTTAGTAACTATGTTTCTGGATAAGTTTATTATGTCTCTTCCATGCTTTATTAGTTCTTCTCTTACGAGCTCAAGATCATCTAAGCGATCTTTGGTTGAATCCAAGTTCATGCATAGATCCAAGGTTAGTATTCACCAATGAATGTAGTTAAACACGAGCGATGCCACGTAGTGATGTATGTGGATAAAGATTTTATTGTTTTCGGTCTAGGGGCTTCATCAGCTTTCAGGCGCTCGACGGCTCCACATCAAGGTATAGATATCTTTATGGAAATAAAAAACCTTTGTTAACTAACCTTCATCAAGTTTTGTTGTTTTTATTATTTCTTCAGCAGCTTCTCTCGAAATACCTTTTTCACCTAGTATTGTGTAGCGCTCTGGTCTAATTGTATGAGCTATGGTTAAAGCCTCTATTAACTGGTCTACTGTAATACCAAGTTCTTTAGCTGTTGTAGGTGCCCCTATCGCCTTTTGTACACCTTTAACTTTCTTCCAATTCCTACCATGTAGGTATAGAGCAACAATAGTACCTATACCTACTTCTTCTCCGTGAAGAGCTGGGTAATTAGCTACAACATCTATTGCGTGTGCAATTAAATGTTCAGATCCACTTGCAGGTCTAGTTGAACCAGCTATAGCCATGGCTATACCGCTGCTTATTAATGCTTCAACAAGTATTCTTACGGCTTTTACAGGGATATTTTTCTCTGCGAAAAGTCTGTGGTTCTTTAGTATATGTTTAGCGGATAGAAGAGCCAATGAAGCAGCGTAATCTCCGTAATACTCACCCCTAAGCCTATGAGCTAATCTCCAATCTAATACAGATGAAAGTTTCCCTAAGAGATCAGCGCAACCAGCTATTATATGTCTTCTAGGTGCTTTAGCTATAACCTCTACATCTGCGTAAACAAGTATAGGTGTTGCAGCTCTCATTGATACAGGTTTACCCATATCCCTAATAGATGCGAAAGGAGATGCTATGCCGTCATGAGAAGGTGCTGTAGGTACGCTAACGAAGTAAGAGTTAGCTAAGTACGCTGAATACTTAGCAACATCTATAGCTTTACCGCCGCCAACTCCTATTATAACATTTGCTTTAACTTCTTTGACTATGTTTAATACGTTCTCTACTTCTGTTTTATCGGCTTTTGATACATAGGTACTCCAGCAATTAATAGACACATCTTCAAGAGCTTTAACAACTTCTTTAGCATACAACTTAGTAGTTGATAAACCTGATACAACTAAAGTGCTTGAGGTAATGTTTAAACTCTTCAATTCTTGACCTATAGAACTTAGGATGTTGGATCCTATTATAATCTTCTTAGGCAACTCAATTCTATGGACATCCGACATACCAATTACACACAACTTAATCCACTTCATAGAAGCTTATTAAGCTTGCATAAATGTAAGCTACTAGGTACGAGAGTTCTGAGGATTTTAAGTATGTACAATGGATTTATGTTAAATAATGTTAATCCAAGGGAATACGGTATAGAATCCATGGATGAAGTAATAATGAGGAGTATTAAGGAGAAACTAGACAGAGCACTTAAAGGGACGACAACCGTAGGTATCAAATTAAATGACTATGTAGTGTTTGCAGCAGATAAGAAAGCTACCTCGGGAATATATGTAGCCCATAAGAATGTTAAGAAAATAGCTAAGATAAACAATAGATGTGCTATAACTATAGCGGGCTTAGTTGCTGATGCCCAAACATTAGCAGATTATATAAGAATTCAAGCTAATTATTACGAGATAATTAGTAAGAGGCCCATGAGCATAAGGAGTATGGCATCTCTTCTAAGCCTTATATTAAATGAGTACAAGTATTTCCCGTTTATAGTTCAGCTACTTTTAGGAGGGTATGATGCTTATGAAGGCCCTAAGTTATTTGCTATAGAGCTTTATGGCGATGTTACAGAGGAGAGGTATGCCGCAACAGGCTCTGGATCACCGCTAGCAATAAGCGTTATTGAATCTTCTTATTCTGAGAACATGGATGTAGATTCTGCTCTAACATTAGCAGTAAAAGCAGTAGTAGCCGCAACTTCAAGAGATGTGTTTAGTGGTGGTGTGGGTGTAGACGTAGTTGTAATAGGTAAAGATGTATATAGAGAATATACGTTTCTCAGCGAAGAAATTAAGAGTATATTTGGTAGAGTATTGTCATGAGCTTCAACATAGACTTATCCTACATAAGATCAGTAATACTGAAAATGATACCGCCTACAGCACAAGTAACAAGGCTAGAGTTCGAAGGATCTGAGATAGCGGTCTACGTTAGGAACCCAGAATTCCTCTTAGAGCAAGGGAATGTAGTGTCGCAGATAGCTAAAACAATTAAGAAGCGAATAGTTATTAGAACAGATCCCTCTATAAGGAAGAATCCTCAGGAAGCTAAAGAATACATACTGAGTATTGCGCCTCCAGAAGCTGGGGTAGAAGATATACAATTTGATCATGTGTTAGGCGATGTAGTAATAAAGGCTAAGAAACCTCATCTATTAGAGGATAAGGCTAACCAAATTCTTGTGCACATAGGGTGGAGACCGAGGATAGTTCCGGTTACCCCCATGAGGTCAAGAGTTTTCGAGGAAGTTATGACGGGGTACTTAGCTCAAAGTGAGTACAGATTAAAGTTTTTGAGAGAACTTGGAGAAGCAATCCATAGAGATGTAATGTTAGCAAAAAATGGTAACAACTATGTAAGGATAACGTTTCTAGGCGCAGCTCAGGAAGTAGGTCGCTCAGCTATTTTGCTTGAAACTGCGGAATCAACGGTACTCTTAGATTTCGGTATGAACCCAGGTAGAGGGTTACAGCCAAATAGTTTTCCAAGAATAGATTTGATGAAGATAAATCCGGAAGATATAGATGCGGTAATTATTACCCATGCACACCTAGATCATGCGGGGTTTGTGCCATACCTATTTAAGTATGGTTTTAATGGGACTGTCTATGCCACAGAAGCTACTAGAGATCTTGTAGTCCTACTTTTAAAGGATTACCTAGAAGTAACAGAAAGAGAAGGTATCGAGCCGCCGTTCACGTTAAAAGATGTAGAGAAGATGCTGTTGCATACTGTACCACTAAAATACAAGGTTGTAACAGATATTGCCCCTGACATAAGGCTAACTTTGTATAATGCAGGGCACATATTAGGTTCAGCAATAGCACATCTACATATAGGGAACGGTTTCTACAACATAGTCTATACAGGGGACTTCAAGTTCGGTAAAACAAGGCTACTTGAGAGAGCAGACCATGAATTTCCAAGGGTTGATGCTGTAATTATGGAGTGTACGTATGGTACCACAGACCAGCCTAAGAGAGAAGAAGCTGAGGAGATGTTATTAAAAATCGTCACCGATACCTATGAGAAAAGAGGAAAAGTTCTAATACCAACATTAAGCATTGGAAGAGCTCAAGAGGTTATGCTCATTTTAGCAGATGCTATGAGGCAAAAGAAAATCCCCTCTATGCCGGTCTATATAGAGGGTATGGTTCTAGAGGCGACAGCTATACATACAGCATACCCAGATCTACTTGCAAAAGACTTAGGTAGAAGGATAAAAGAAGGTGAAAATCCATTCCTCTACGAAACATTTATAAAGATTGAGGGGCGGGAGCCTAGAACAGAAATAGTCGAAAGCTCAGAACCAGCGATAATTATAGCGACATCGGGTATGTTGACCGGGGGACCAGCTGTTGAGTATTTTAAGCTTATGGCATCTAATTCCAGCAATAGCTTAGTATTCGTTAGCTATCAGGTTGAGGGTACTCTAGGTAGAAAGGTTAGGGATGGAGCAAGAGAAGTAGCGTTCGTTAACGAAAAAGGTAAAGTAGAGATAGTAAGAGTAAAAATGCAAGTATACTCTGTAGAAGGATTTTCGGGCCACTCAGATAGAAGGCAATTACTAGAATACCTTAGACAAATAGAGCCTAAGCCTTCTAACATATTCCTTGTCCATGGAGAGAAAAGCGTAGCTCAAGCCTTTGCAAACGATATAACGAAGTTAAAATCTAAGCTAAACTTAGGAAACATTGAGGTAAGGGTGCCAAACATACTTGACTCATATACGCTTGCCTATAATTTATAGAATGAATAGATCGTAAAGTTATAGATTTTTACACCATTCCTTACAAATCCTATTCTTTATCAAGGATGAAGAATATCCCCCTATCCTCTCGGGCATCTTAACAACTTTTATATGTCCTAGATCTCTATTCTTAAGTTCATTTAAAATAACATCTGGGTTTGGTTGATCGTATCCTAGAGCTATAACGGAAGGTTTTATGTGTTCAACTACTTCGAAGATATCTTTATCGGATCCTAGTGTAGCTTTATAAACATACCTCATGGATTCAACTATTTTAAGTCTTTCATTTTCGTTGAACACAGGATCATAACCCTTAAAATACCTATAGTTTTTATCTCGAGATACAACAACTACTAGTTTATCACCTAATGAGGCAGCCCATTTAAGGAATTCTATATGTCCAGGGTGAATTACATCAAATGATCCTGCAGCAAAAACTATGGTTTCAGCTTTTTTCTCCCAGCTTAACTCAATGGTGTTCATTAACTTAAGGGCGTCTAAAAGTCCTTCAGCGTAAGATATTGTTACAAGACCTGTAATACAATCTCCTTTCTCAAGGTAGTATTTCGAATCGTCAAGGTAATTTATGGCTAGAGATACAATTTTAGATATAGATGAATCTAAAATCTTTAGCTTCTTAATACTTTCCTGAAAATTCAGTATGTACTTCGTTAAACGGCTACAAGGATTAAAATCCATGCTACCTCCTTACCTAGCACTACTATCCTTATTTCTCATACTTCTCTACGAACACAACTGTTTTGAAGCTACCTAGATATCTGTAGATTTCTTCCACAATAAGTGCTTTTACCAGCTGAAGATCTCGGTCAAGGTATATCTCCTTAGGTAATTCTATAGTGATAACCTTCTTCTCTTGGTCAATACTAACATTGAATCTATCTAAAGGAGATCTCCTATACCTCCTATGTAATAACCATTTAACTTTTTCTGCATCATCATCAATTACTTTTACAACCTTATACTTACAAAGAATTGTCTTACCTGCTAGCGGATGGTTAAAATCTACTAACACACGTCCACCAGATATAGCCTTAACTATGCCTATCTGGCCATCTATCTCGATGGTTTTGTTGACCTCTGGCACAATATTACGCTGAAGTAAAGCCCTTAGATTAAACGTCTTTACTTTAGATGGATCTCGTTGTCCATAAGCTTTTTCTGGTGATATTACTATTTCGTATTCCTTATTGGGTTCAGCTGATGTTTCTATGTGTTCCTCTAACCCTTGTATAACTCTGTTTTCACCGACTATTACGAGGAGCGGCTCGTAAACTTTTTCAGCTTCATATTTATTTTCTTTTTTAGCTATTTCTTCTATAGTTGTATCTATAAGTTCATTTGTATCTTTAGTTCTTAACTCATAATCTATTAACACAAAGCTATTTTTAGGTATGGGCACAATACATCTCCTGGTTTTGCGTTTTCTGTAGACCTAAAATAAAAGGCTAACGTACATATTATAAGTATATTTAAAGATCTTCGCATTAATTTTCAAAGGATTAAGTACGTTATGCCAACCGCTTATTACTATGTATCTGGTACAACTACTTCTAGGAGAATCCTAAATAGTATAATAAGTTTAGGTGAATTACTAAATGCTAGAGGAGTTCGAAGTTAAAGTACCTGTAGAGAATCTGGAATTAATAGAGTTCAAGTTGAAGAAATTAGGAGCTACACTTGTAGGATATAAAGAAGAACAAGACTACTACATAGATACAAGGCCTTGTGTAGATTTAGCGTCGGTCGATAGTGCTCTTAGACTACGTATATCAAAGGATATTCAAACAGGCTGGACTCGATACGAACTAACGTTTAAGGGTCCTAGGGAGAAACACGATTTTGCTAAGATTAGAAAAGAGCTTACGGTTGAAATAGCTGACGCTATGGTTATGCTAGATATATTCAAGATATTAGGCTTTAAAGTTCTCGCTATTGTTTCTAAAAAGAGAAAAATATATAAGGGTGGGAATTACCGTATATACCTAGACGAAGTTAATGGTTTAGGAAAATTTGTTGAGGTGGAGTATGTTTCTGAAGTAGAGTTAAATAGATCGCAATTAGAGAACGAGATAATAAACCTTGTGAAGCAACTAGGTATACAACCAAACTTTATTATGAAATCATATCTAGAGTTAATCCTATTAAAGAACAAAACTAACAATACATGAGGTTGATAATGTCTATGGTTATTAGAGGGGTCTACCCTGGAAGATTTCAACCACCTCATCTGGGTCACTTATATATAGTGAAGTGGGCTTTGGAGAAAGTTGATGAGCTGATAATAGTTGTTGGATCTGCTCAAGAAAGTCATACTCTATCTAATCCTTTTACAGCTGGTGAAAGAATTTTAATGATTAAAGAAGGATTGAAAGATATTAACGTAGATTTAGGAAGAATTTATATAGTACCTGTAGCCGATATATACATGAACTCTGTTTGGGTTCATTACGTAGCTATGCTTATTCCACCATTCAAGTTTGCAATATCTAGAAATCCTTTGGTTGTGAGGCTTTTTAAAGAAGCTGGTTACGAAGTGCTTATTCCCCCTCCGTACAGCAGAGAAATGTATAGCTCTACAAGAATTAGAAGGCTTATGTTGCAGGGCAGTGATGAATGGAGGAAGCTTGTGTCGCCTTCCATTGCACGTGTTATAGACTCTATAGATGGTGTTAGGAGATTGATCGAAATTTCGGGGAAAGACTGATGCTGGTAATAGATGGTAGTATAGGGGAAGGAGGGGGTCAGATCCTTAGATACGCATTAGCCTTAGCTTCAGTGGTACAGAAGCCTGTGAAAATAATTAATATCAGGGCTAAAAGAAAGAACCCTGGATTACAACCCCAACATCTAACTAGTGTAAAAGCTGTTGCAGCGATAACAAGTGCTGATGTTGAAGGAGCGTATAAAGGTTCTATGGAGTTAATATTTAGGCCAAAAGCTTTGAGAGGAGGTAGCTATGTATTTGATGTTGGTACAGCTGGTAGTGTAAGCCTTGTGTTACAATCGCTTCTTCCTATTCTTCCGTTTCTCGATCGCAAGACTAGTATTGAGATTAGAGGTGGAACTGATGTACCTATGAGCCCGCCAATAGACTACATAAAGTATGTTTTAATACCGTTGCTTAACATGTTTGGGTACAAAATAGAGGTAGAAGTTGTGAGGAGGGGTCATTACCCTAGAGGAGGTGGTGTAGTAAAAATCAAAACCAGCCCAACCCATAGACTTGAAGCAATAGATCTAGTTGAAAGAGGGGATATAGAGTTTATAGGTGGTAGATCCCATTGTGTTAAACTCCCAAGTCATGTAGCTGAAAGACAGGCTAAAGCTGCTAAGGATTACCTATTATCTAGGGGTATCAATAAGCCTATTAACATAGATATTGAATACTATGAACCAAACAAAGACCCTCACCTAGGGCCTGGGAGCGGTATAGTTATTTATGCTAAAACAACTAATAGTATCTTAGGGGGAGATGCATTAGGTATGAAAGGGAAGCCCGCTGAAGAAGTTGGTAGAGAAGCAGCTGAGAAACTGTATACTGAGGTAATTAGCGGTGCAGCTATTGATAGACATGCAGGGGATATGTTAGTACCTCTTATGTCTTTAGCCAAAGGTACTTCTAGGGTAACAGTTTCAGCGATTTCACTGCATCTACTGACAGCGTTAGAGATTATAAAGATAGTGTTAGGGGTTAATGTACATATCAAGGAGCAGTACAATAAAGGCTACTTAGTGCAGTTATCAGGTCTTGGGGTAGAAATTTAGTTTCTTTCTACTTAACACGTACTTTATTGTATTTCTTGTTCTGCCATTTGTATTTCCTCATACGGCTTGATCTACCGAAACCACATGCAACACAATAACCTTTAGATACATTGTATGCGTTTCTTCCACATCTTCTACACTTTATATGTGTTACCTTTTTACTCCTTTTGCCCATTGATGGTGTTCCTTTCATATAGGCACCCCTACATAGGCGATATTACAACTACGTTTTCTCCTCTTATGAGTACCGTACCTAGTTTCCTCCAAGCACCATCATTAATTTCTTCTTCAGCATCATCTAGTACTATGTTTAGATGTAGATCGTAGCTTTTTAGTCTCCCACGGATAGTCTTTCCCCCACGAAGTTTTATAAGCACTGATTGGCCTAGGGATTCAGCTAAAACTTTATGTGCAGTATCTGTTGGTATTATTGATTGATTGCTCAATATGTGACACCATGTTGATCTACGAGGTTCGAGATTATAAGTTTAACCCTAAGAGAGAACAAGTAGTAAAACCTATAAAGCTTCTATAGAATAATATATCTTGGGGCCGTAAAGCAGCGGGGTAGGGCAGCCTGGTAGCCCGCGGGGCTCATAACCCCGAGGTCGGTGGTTCAAATCCACCCCCCGCTACCAACCCGGCCCCACCATTAAGAATTAGAATTTTGCTAGATCAATTCTACTAAAATTAATCAAGATCTCAAAATTTTGTGGATGTTGTTTATTATAGTGCTACATCCTATTACATTCAATTTTCTTAATATCGCGTCTTATTATAAACTCGGTAAATAATTTAAATAAGACTTTAAACTACGTAATGATAGTTGTATTAAATTAAAACCATTAAATAGCTGTAGTAGTTTTAGTTTTGCACAAATTATTCTGTAATTTGTACATTATTTGTATACACTATAACAAACTATATAACTATCAAAAGCTTACGAGTATTAATAGCTATTACCTTCTATAGCTAAAATAATATGTGCCCCGCTACCTCACGTCTCTCTAAGACCCTTAATAGGGTATGAAGATGAGGGGAGATCGGTTAGGCGGGGTACAAATAAAATAATCAAAACATTTCTTAGATGCAATGATATATTAAATGGGGCCGCGGCCGGGATTTGAACCCGGGACCTCGGGATCTCTGCGCTTTTGAAACCCCACAGTCCCGCGCTCTAACCAGGCTGAGCTACCGCGGCCACCAGTAGTGACATGTTTTATATTTATTTGCGCAGTTTAAAAGTATTTTATTGTGTATAACTGTTACCTCCCTCTGGGTTTATTCATGGTAATTCAACTATTTTGTATTCCATGGTATCTAAATTGAGTACCGCTACTGATTGTATATTCGTTAAATACCCACATGTTTCACCAGGGTTTAGAATTAACGTATTACCTTTGAAGAATGCTGAAGCTTTGTGCGTATGACCATACAGAATGATATCATAAGAACCTGTTAACGCTATCGCTTCTACATAATTTGTTGTTTGTTCTTTAGAACCAAAACCATGAGTTAAAAAGATCTTTTTACCAGCTATAGTTGTTGAATACACAAATTGTTTAAGTATAGCACCTCCTTTTATAGCTAGTTCTTTAAGCTGTAGTAGATCACCATCATTATTGCCTGTAACTATTATTATCTTAGCTGGGAATTCAAGAACTTTTGATAATGCAAACGGCGATATTATATCCCCTAGATGTATAAGGAGATCTACATCCTGATCTCTAAAAACTTTAAGAGCTTTATCTATGGCAGGTAAATTATCGTGACTATCGCTCATTATGCCTAATTTCAATATTTTCACCTAAGGTCTACATGTCTAAATTACTAATAAATTATGGTAAAGCTATAACGTTAACTTGTCATAGATAAAAAGAATGTGAAATCTTGGTTAAAATTATGTAGATATTTACTCTTCATCTTCTTAGAATATACGTTAGAGCAGTACCATTCTTTGCCAGCTGCGAGATATATTTGTTTATGTAGGGCATTCTCCTATTTATTAATGAGATAAGCCTTCTTACATGAACTAAACTCATAGATGTTAACCTACATAGTTCATTAATATCCGGTTCAACTCCTTCAACGATGTTTCTAATTATTAACGCTAGGGCAACTTTACCTCTAGGCGTACGTGAGGAGAGAATAGGATCTTTATTCACGATGTTCTCGATAATTGTCTTAATTTCTGGATTTTCAGCTAAACTAAGAACTTTATCTTCGTCTTTATGATGATATACCCTTGTTTTTGTATTCGACTTTAATTCTTTTTCAAGTGCAGCATTTATATCTACGTAGACATTTTTACGTGATCTCTTAGCGTATTTCTCGTAGACTACTATCTCTAAGTTCATTCTGGAGTAATCCCTTAGTTTAGAGCGTATTCTCTTCTTTTCAATTCCTTTTCTTGTACTAGGCAAACCCTCGTTTTTATATACATAGTACATTCTATCGAAGTTTGCTTCATAATACTCAATAAATATAGTATCAATTACTGTTCCACATTCTACGCAAACCATATATCCATGAATGAAATCGTACACTATTTCTTGTGAACCACAATAAGGACAAGTCATTTTAACACCCATAGCTGAGAACATGCATCAAAATTTATAGAATCCTAGGTAAAGCTCAATTCGTATACTGAGAGCCAGGCAACCGAATCTATTTCCTAGCTAGAGGAGAGAATCTATCTAGCATCAGCACTCATAAGCTTCGTCATTTGTTTTCAGTTTCCGGTGTTCATCATAAACTCTTCTAATACTCCAACTAAGCTACATCATCATTAAAAATAGTTATCTATGCTTATAAACCTAATTCTTTAAAATCTTGTGATAGCCGCTATAGGGGTAGCTTATGAGTGTATACCAAGGTAAAGACTTTAGGAAGGTAAGTGGTGGTAGGAGAAGACCTCATAGAGATAAACGAAAACATGAACTAGGTAGTTATCCGACTGAAACAAAGCTTTCGTCTAATGATATCCGCGAAATCGAAAGAACTTTTGGCGGTAATACAAAGGTTAGATTAAAGTACGCTACTTATGCAAATGTATATGATCCTGAGACTAGAACATGTAAGAAAGTTAGAGTACTCCAAGTTGTAGAAGTTCCAGCGAATAAAGATTACGCTAGAAGAAGTATAATAGTAAAAGGAACAATTATTCAAACTGAAATAGGTAAAGCTGTTGTTACATCAAGACCAGGACAGGATGGGATAATCAACGCCATTAAATTAAAAGAGTGATCATTAAAGCCTAAGGATGAGATAAGGTCATGTCTAAAGAGTACATTTTGTGGCTTTCTTATTTTGATTGTTCGTTAAAGCGGAGGCTAGGGCGTAGAGTACCCTTAAACCTCTGTATTGACAACCCAAGACCAAGCGAATTTCTTGAGGTCTGCAAAAAACTAGGAATAGAATGTAGTTACCTAGATAAACGGTATCCCAGATTGTGGTATAAAATCTATGGATGCATAATTGTTAAGAATGCTAAGACAAGTAAAAACAATTTTTTGAAGATAATGGCTAAGGAGGTTAAAGAGCTAAGGTCTATTTCTAGGCACTTTACTTAACTTGTTAATACGTATTATTTGTTTTATTTATGGATACCTCTTGTATATGAAAATTGTGAAATACGTTATTGATTGTTAACACAGATGTGTAAATAACCGATACGTATACACCTTAAAGTATGCAAAAAGATTAACTATACGTAAGGTGTTACCTTGAAGAACGTTTGTTTACTGGGCTCTGTAGATATTATAACTAAGGCAAAGTTAATACTTGTAAGAATTGAGAAACCAGAGAACGTACCCATCGTAGGCAGTAAAGTCGTAGATGCGAACGGAGTTGAGGTAGGTAAAATCGTAGATGTAATAGGCCCTATTAGCAAACCATACGCAGTAGTAAAGCCTGTTAGCTATGCTGTTTTATCATTAATAAAACCGTCAACTGTTTTATTCTACAGAACTGTTAAAGAGAAAAAGTATTCTCGAAAAGGTGCTAAGAAATGAACTCCTCTTGTACAGATGTTGTAATGGATTACGAAAGAGGAGTTATCCTTTGCGCTGAAACAGGAGAGATCATAGAAGAAAACAACATTGTTGTAGGACCAGATTGGAGAGCATTTAACTACGATGAATGGCAGAGAAGAGCGCATGGCGGTGCTATATCTCAAACAGTTCACGATGTAGGTCTCACAACAGATATAGGCATTAAAGACTTAAGCAGTACATTAACTAGCCATAGAGAATACATGAAGATGCTAAGGCTGAGATACCTCAATAAAAAGGTTCGTGTAAATAAACAAGATAGGAAATTAGTAGAAGCTCTATCCAATTTAAACCATGTGTGTGCAGTTCTAAACCTACCTGAACACGTCAAGGAAACAGCTGCTGTAGTAATGAAGAAGATATTTTACGTACTACAGCCAAGAAGAGACGACCTGCTAACGCTATCGATAATATCAGTTGTTCTGGCGGCTAGAAGACATGGAGTACCGATTAGAGTAAAACACGTTATACAAAGCTTCAATATCAGCGAAGATAAGTACTGGAAACTCTTGTCAGAGGTGCACATGAAGGTCGATATAGCGGAGTTCAAATCATTCAATGACCCTAGAGCATTCTTATCTTCAATAGTATCTAACCTAAAGGTAAGTCAAAAAGTGCATGTATTATCATCTAAAATCATAGAAATGCTTAAGAAGTACGGCCTTACAGAGGGTAAAGATCCTGCTGGAATAGCTGCAGCAGCTGTATACATTTCAGCAACTGTATTAGATGAAAAGAAAACCCAGAAAGAAGTTGCAAAATCTGCAAATGTCACGGAAGTAACTATTAGGAATAGGTATAGGGATCTCATGGATAAAGTTGAGATAACAGTTTACGTATAGCAGTAAATTATGTTTTCTCTTCCTCCCCATACATTAAGTATAATTCGTAAAGTGTTATTCTCTCCCCTCGCTCAAACTTACTCTTAACCTCTTCCTTCTTACGCTTTAGAATTAAACTTGTTTTACTATGTTCTTTGCGCTCTCTTACACTATTCAATTCCTTTAATATCTCTTTATACTCCTTAGACTTTTCGTTAATGGCGTTGATAACCTCCTTGAGCTTGCTCTTTAATTCATCTCTTTTCTTCTTCAGCTCAGCAATTGAATTAATGGTCTCTATAATATCTTTCCTTAATTTTTCTCTAACATTCTTTAATTGTGTTATTTTTTCTCTCACTTGGTTTAAGGCCTCGCCTCTTTCTTTAATTTCTTTCTTAAGATTATCTATCTCTAGACTAAGCTCTTCGTATTTTGTGTGGAGATCCAAAACATCTCGTTGGTAAATTGCTATTTCTTTCATTTTTTTCTCGAGCTGAGCTATCTTCTCAACAATTCTTTTCTCTTCTTCTGAAGTTAGATTTGGCGTTGTTATTAATGTCCACTCTAGTTTCTCTATTTCTTCTCTCATACTATCAATGCTTTCTCTTGTAGCTAAAGAACTTATCCTCTTGAGATCCGATGAGAGTTTTTTAGCTTGGGATATATGTTCTCTCAGTTTGCCTCTTAGCTGTGTTAAGTCGTTTTTAAGGGTATTTAGTGAATTATAGTGGTTATTTAGTTCTTCTCTAACTTTTTTCAGTTCTTCTCTAAATTTTCTAAGTCTAGATATTTTGTCATTTAGTTCTTCTCTTGTTTTCTGAAGCTCTAGTTTTATACTATCTCTCTCAATAATTAGTTTCTGAAGATCTTCTCTAATAGTAGCCAATTTTATCTGAAGATCTTTCTCGATAGCACCAATACCGTTAACACCCAAATAAATGCACCTCAACTAAAGTACTTCGCTATACTCCTCAGTATAAAAATCTTCACCACCTGCTAAAATCCTCTGAATAACGGCATAGAGTTCGTCTATACCTTCGCTTGTTACAGACGAGGTATCCACAATATCTTGAATAAACTTCGGTATGAGGTTCTCTAGGGAATTCGCTATATCAGCATAAAGATGGACAAAAAATGAATCTTCTCTTCTCAAATCATTCAATACAAATACAGGGTCTTCGACCCACTGTCTAATTTTAGCTAAGCTCGATTTAGGTATTAAATCGTTTTTAGTTATAACTAGTATTTGGGGAAGTTTGTGGGCGAATAAAGCTGCTATAGATAGTATTAGAATAGATAGGAATACAGATGGTTTAACAGCTTGTAGTGACTCAACTAAGAAAAGAGCAACAGCTTTATTGTTTTCCCTAAGCATAGACATTATGGTTGGTCCTGATGATCTGAAAGCAAATACCTCCATCTGTCCAGGGGTATCAACAATAACATAGTTAGGTTTATAATTTTCTATTTCTTCAACAAGTTTATCTACGTATTCAACAGATAAATCAATAGCTACTATAAGCCCACCATTTGGCCCTAGGTTATACTTATGCATAACCTCGTCAACTGTTATATATTCTCTAATATCAACGTCTGGAGTATACGGTAACCAAGATGCTGCTGGATCAAGATTAACTGTTACAGCATCTAGCCCATGTTCTTCAAGCCAATTCTTAAGTGAAGCTGTTAAATAGCTCTTACCTGAGCCTGCAGGTCCTAACAAGTATATGAAGTACATCAACATTTAACCTCTTGACAACTATAGTATGGGTATGTTAATCGGGATCTTAATTTTTCTTCTTGCTCTGCAGATATTTCTACCTATACTAACAACATCATTCTTGCAGAATTTGCATCTACAATTTTCATCTAGGTAGACATTTATTACATTAATACCTTGTTTTACGACAACAGGTAAGCGGCAACTAGGACATAGAATAGATGAATACTCGGAAGACTTTGAATGTGTTGTATGTATCAAAGGATACTTTAGCCTAACTCTATTTATGAAGCTGTAGATACTGTTCTCATCAAATTGATTGGGTATTAAGTTAAGCGGAACATAAAATGAGCGTGTAACAAATTCTTCTATTAGTATCCCTACAATATTTTCAACCTCATTTAAATTTTTGCCAACAACAACAAATTCTAGGTGTTTACTATTATCAATGTGGTTAACGATTTCATAAATCAAGGAAATACTGTAACACTTCCCTATCTCCACTAACACGATATCACAGTTCTTAATTAAATCAAGCATAGCATCTACGATATTTTTTGGCGCTGGGCACGCTATAACTTTGACCCCCTTGAGAACATCTATACCCTTAATCTTTGATAAGATGTTTTTCACGTCATCAGCGAACCTCCAGAGATCACCCCCGTTTAAGAAAACTACATCTGGTTTATACTTAGTTAATGCAGTTGTTAGTATCTCTAAATCTAAGTTGATAACTCGTGCACTACGTGCATCTATTTGTGATTCCCATGGACAATAAAAACACCCATAGCTACATTGGATAAAGTTTATATTGATTGCTGTTCCCCCGATGCAACACATGGATAGGGGTATTCGCTCAATATTTGTAAGGTATATAGATGATATTGGTGCGCGTATGCCCAAGTCTATCACATAGTTCTAGATCTTTGTTGAAAACACTACTGAACTAGACTTAATCACAACATCAGTATATATTTAACCGTAAATAAAACCTAATTGGTGTTAAACAGAATTAAGTTTTGACTAAATTAGGGGTATTCAATATGATTGTGTGTTTAAGTGGAACACCTAAGTCTATGAAGGAAGGTCTTATCCGTGAGTGTGGTGTAGAAGTTTATACACCGTTTAGAAAGTTTTTTCCTGATGACGAGCAGTACATTAGATTTGATTTTAACGTAGTGCCTGAGGAAGTAGTAGTTGTTCAGTCTATGTATCCAGAGCAGGATAGGAAAGTAGTAGAACTTTACCTAGCACTAGAGGCATTATCTGGATTAGGGGTTAAGATCTCAGCAGTTGCAATACTCTATATGGCTTACGCTAGACAAGACAAGAGATTTCTAGTAGGTGAACCTGTAAGCGTTAAAGCTTTATACCAAGGGTTAAAGCTATTTGGATTGAACAAGGTTATAGCGTTGGATGTTCACACATCTTTACCTTTCACAGATATGGGTTTCCGCTTAGTTAATATCATCCCTCACAGCTATATGCTCTATAAGGCAGGGCTCAAAGTAGATCTTGTGCTTGCACCAGATAAAGGAGCTGTGCATAGAGCTGAAAAAGTGGCCAAAGACATAGGGATTTCATATGATTACCTAGAGAAATATCGAGATAGAGTAACAGGTGAGGTAAGAATAGACGCTAAAGCGCTAGATGTTGTAGGTAAGAACATAGTCATAGTGGATGATATTATAAGTACGGGTAAAACTTTAGCTAAAGCAGTTGAAGCTTTATACAAAGCAGGTGCTAATAAGGTGTATGCCGCGGTAACTCATGCTCTTATATCTAGTGAAACAATAAGTATATTATCGGGGACCGCTATCGAAAAACTATTGATAGCTAATACTATTGAACAGAGAATAGAATTACCTGAGTGGATACAGGTAATAGATGTATCGAAAACTTTGTGTGAAGCACTGAAATGACGAACATATACGTTGTAAGATTATCCCACGAGAATTATTCTCTCGCTTTTTCTGAGCTTAAATCAATTCTTATATCTGAGGATATAGTGCACACCATAGGGCTTAAGCTAGACGAATTCATATTACTTGAG
>JAWASI010000012.1:5457-6390 GCA_038892955.1 Ignisphaera sp. | reverse complement strand
GGCTTCGGAAACAGCAGTAGATATCCTAATAAAGAGAGCGGGTTTAACGTTAGAACTAGGGAATTTTATAGACATGGTTGAAGTAGATAATACGGATGCTGTTAATCTTTTAATGAATGTGGTCAAGGATATTGAGGGTGGAGATAGTATATGTGTAGAGGTAGACTCTGTTAAAGGGTTTGGTAGAGATATAGCTAAGGTTTTAGTAGAACAAATAGGAAGTAAAAAACTATGTACTCGCAAGAAAATTAATACAGGTGTTAAAGCAGTTAAAATATCCTTTATAGCAAACGTAGCCTTAATTTACACCATGTTCTACAGAAGAAGACAGAAAACATATATTCACAGAGAACCCCACCGAAGACCTTGCTATAGGCCTGGCACAATGAAGCCCATTCTTGCCAAGGTATTTATTAATTTATCTAAAGTAAGTAGTTTAAAACACGAAGTAGTTTTAGATCCATTCTGTGGTGTAGGGGGTTTTGCCATAGAAGCATGTTTAATGGGTTTAAGAATGATATGTGGCGATATAGATGAAGCCATGGTTAAGGGAGCTAAAGCGAATATCGAGGGATACAGCTGTCAATCTATGATAGACATAGCTAGAATAGATGCGGGTTTTAGAGCTATAGGGAGCTCAAGAGTTGATGGAATAGCAACAGATCCTCCCTATGGAATCCAAAGTAGCCCTAAAGGAGATAAATCATTAGAAAATCTTATGCGTAAATTCATAGAAAATTCGTACAGTATTCTAAGGAAAGGTAGATACTTAGTATTCGCGATACCTCTAGTCCTTAGCAGAAAAATAGATGAAATGCTAAAGTCGTCGTGTTTTGATGTAGCTGAGAAACACCTAGACAAAGTGCACGGTTCTTTAACTAGGGTTATATATGTGGTGAAAAAAAAAATGACTAAGAAGTACATGATATTCCT
>JAWASI010000012.1:2287-5347 GCA_038892955.1 Ignisphaera sp. | reverse complement strand
GCACGGTTCTTTAACTAGGGTTATATATGTGGTGAAAAAAAATGACTAAGAAGTACATGATATTCCTAGGTACAGCATCTTCAATTCCGAGTATAGAGCGATTTACACCAAGTATCGCTATCTGCGGATCAAAGGAATGTATTTTACTTGATGTAGGCGAAGGATCGCAGATCAGACTCTCTAGCGTTGGTGTAGATCATAGGCGGGTAAAGGTTATAGCTATATCTCATGTTCATGGAGATCATATCCATGGGCTTCTCCCGTTCTTGGAGAGTTTAGGGCTGAAAATATTGTCGCAAAAAACATCTGAAAAATACATACTAAAGATTGTTGCACCTTCAAATCTCTGTAAATACCTTTATACAGCCTTAGGTATAATCAAGGTTGGGAATCTAGGCGAAAACTTGGAGATACAATGCGTTGAAGCTAAGCAATTACATCAATACAATACATTCGTTGTATCTCCGAATAACGAATTCTTACTAACATCTATACCTGTTGAACACGGGTTTGGGGAAGCCTATGGATACTATGTAAGAACAGAGGTAAAGAAAAACACAATAGGTTTATTCTATTCAGGAGATGGCGTATGTCGAGAGATATGCTTAGAGAAATTAAAAACAATTAAACCTAATATTGTAATCCACGAGGCAACATACCTAGATTACCCAGTAGATAAGGTTAGAGCTTTAGAAAACTTTCATTCAACTGTTTGGGAAGCAGCTAAACTAGCTGAAGAAATAGGTGCTTTACTACTTATTTTAACCCATATAAGTGCTAGATATAGATATGAAGATCTAAGGGATTTTGTTTCAAGAGCGCGCAGAATTTTCGGAGGCGATATAGTTATTGCCGAAGATTTGGCTAAGATACCACTAAATATGATCTCTGTATAGTATTGTTAAACATCTTTCGGTGGTTCTACCTCCCATAGAGGTCTACCGTGGGCTGTTCGAGGGGCTAGCCAATCTATTATCTTATCTATTTGTGGACTAGAAATAGATATTGTTATTGTTCCTAAGGGGCTTTCGCTTAGATTCTCAACTAAACTTATATGGCCTTGATAAGCAGCTTGCTTATTGATCATTAAGGTAAGGATTTCACCTTGTTTATGCTTAAACATGTACTCCCTTGCTGTATCTAGTATCCTTTGCCTCCTCAACCCACTATGTAGAGGCTTTAAGACCTCTATATTTGTTGACTCGATTACTATTAATCTATAGCCTCTACCAATATCTTCAACCTTAGCGTTATCGGTTCTAACAACAGCTGAAACAGCTTTTAATACTTTTGCTAAATCTTCCGTTGGCCTAACTTCTGCTTCAACCCTTATGTACACCATCTAGCCATCACCTTATATAGAAAATCCCTTACTTTGCTCTTAAATTCTTCAATTGAGCTCTCGTTTACTATAACCTCATCAGCTAAAGCGACAACGTTTCCTAATCCCCAAGATAATTCCCTGAGATCCCTTTTAACGAATTCATCCCAAGTCTTTGGATCTCCAGTCCTACCTCTAGCCAAAAGCCTTGCAAATCTCACCTTAGGTGAAGCATGTACTGCTACCACTAGTATTTCTGCGTTTGTTAAACTCTTTATATAGTTGATTTCTTCAAGGCTTCGGATACCGTCGACTACAACCAGACAATTATGCTTAAGAGATTCACTAATCTTATTAGATGCAAGTATAGCTATAGCTTCTCTACCGTAGCGTTCGCGCAACTCTTGAGCAACACTAAGTATGTTCTCTAGTGAGGGCTCTAGACCACGTTTAGTTACTTCTTCTCTTATAATATCTCCTAACGTTATTACTGGCACCCCTATCGACTTTGCTATCTCTGAGAAGACCGTTTTCCCTGACCCAGGTAACCCTGCTAACAATAACACTATATTAGCCGGTATTCTAGCTCCCCATTATAAGATATTCTTACAACACTATAATATTTAAGCTCTAGCTAGTTAGTAACCGATAAAGGCGATAGATGTGGAGTTTAAGGTCAAAGACCTAAGCCTTGCTCGCAAAGGTAGAGACCAAATCAAGTGGGCAGAAACACATATGCCTGTTCTAATGCTTATAAGAGAAATGTTTGAGAAAGAGAAACCACTTAAAGGAGTTAAAGTAGCGGCTGTTCTTCATGTAACTAAGGAAACAGCTGTCCTAGTGAGAACCTTGAAAGCTGGAGGTGCAGAAGTATGGTTAGCGGCAAGCAACCCGCTATCTACTCAAGACGATGTAGCTGCTGCACTAGCTGAAGACGGTATACACGTATTTGCGTGGAAAGGTGAGACAACAGATGAATACTTTTGGGCAATAGATGTTATTTCGAATTCTGAACCCGATATCGTTATAGACGATGGAGGAGATCTCCATGCACACATACATAGGAGCAGACTTGAGCTCACGAATAAGATTATAGGGGGTACAGAGGAAACAACGACAGGGGTTACAAGGCTTAAATCTATGGAGAAGAACGGAATATTAAAGTACCCAGTTATAGCTGTTAACAATGCTTACACGAAGTACTTATTTGATAATAGGTATGGAACAGGTCAAAGCACTATAGACGGTATAATGAGAGCAACAAACATTTTGTTCTCCGGTAAAACAGTAGTTGTAGCAGGCTATGGATGGGTTGGTAGGGGTATCGCTATGAGAGCTAGAGGGATGGGGTCAAGGGTTATAGTTACAGAGGTAGATCCAGTAAAAGCGTTAGAAGCTGTTATGGATGGCTACGAAGTTATGAAGATGAGCGAAGCAGCTAAAATAGGCGATGTATTTATCACGGCTACAGGTAATATAGATGTTATAAGAAAAGAACATTTCTTACTCATGAAAGACGGGGCTATACTGGCTAACGCTGGCCATTTCGATGTAGAAGTAAGCGTTAGAGACTTAGAGTCTATAGCTATCGAAAAACGTGAGATAAGGGATTGTGTTACAGAATACCTTTTACCTAATGGAAGAAGACTTTACCTCTTAGGTAGAGGAAGACTAGTAAACCTTGTTTGTGCTGAAGGGCATCCAAGTGAAATTATGGATACAAGTTTTTCTAACCAAGC
>JAWASI010000012.1:0-2277 GCA_038892955.1 Ignisphaera sp. | reverse complement strand
TATCAGTTAAGTATCTTCTTGAAAACAAAGGTATGCTAAGACCAAAGGTTTACGATGTCCCCTACGAAGTAGACTCGATGGTTGCAAAACTAAAGCTTAAGTCTATGGGTATAGAAATAGACGAGTTAACTGAGGAGCAGAAGAAGTACTTAAGTGGCTACTAAGCAAAGTGAACTCTTCACAAAGTTTATGTACACCTTGTTAACATAACCTATACTTAAATTATTTTTATTAGTTAAGAAATCAACCTGCTAAAGTATTTCTTAAGAATAATCCTCCCTAAGGTAGATGCAACTCTATCTGCTATCCTAAGTGGGTAAGGATCTGCAAATACTTTGCATAGTTTTAATACAATTTCTTTTGCCTTAGTTATCCCTACACCTATAGAGTATATTCTGAGGACAGTAGGTATATGTTCAAGGGGGAGCTCTACGCTTTGGCTATAAATTGTTTCTACAATTTTGTATCTATACTTGTGATCAAAGAAGTGTTTCTCTAGCGCAAATCTAATTTTATCTAGGTCTAGTTTATGCCTAAATACCACAATCATTGGTATACTCGTTAAATTATATAGTTTCCTAGGATCAACAACGTTGAAGCCAGCGTAGGTTACGCCATCAAGTAAAACAGCTTGTATGTTGTACAGATAGAGCGCTTTCTCAATAATTCTATAGATTATAATTGTAGCATCTAAACCATCTATGGTTACATAGTCTAGTAATAAATCTTGGAATCTATTGTTACATACAATAGCTCCTACAAGGACTGTTTTGTATCTTAGGTTAGAGTGTTTAAACGATACATCGAAATACCCGTCATCAACGCCTAGGTAACAATGGTGCAATATAGGGGTCCTCTTTTAGTGCTTCGATCACTGTATCAATTGGTACTGCTAGGGATATAATTCTTGTTTTTCCGTAGCGTCCTCTACTAATAACTTGGGCATTTATTAGTCCAACCATATCTAATTCGCTAACTATATCGCTAACCCTTCTTTGTGTTACACTCTCTATTCCTAGTGTTTGGCATAATGATCTATAGTGTGTATATACTTCACCAGTAGTTGCCTTACTCCCATCTTTTGTTAGATTATATATAGCTAATAGGATTAACTTGCTGTGAAGAGGCATGGTAGTTATAAGCTCTTTAGCTCTATCCCTTTCAATTTCTTTCAATGCTTTGTATACGTGGTCTATCGAAACCTTTGATATCCCCTCTCTTTCGGCTATTTCTCCTGCAACTCTAAGCAAGTCTAGAGCTCTTCGAGCATCACCGTGTTCTCTAGCGGCTAATGCAGCACAAAGGCTAATAACATCATCTGATATAGCCTCGGGATAGAATGCTAATTTTGCTCTTCGTTTAAGAATATCCTCTAACTGTATAGCATTGTAAGGTGGGAAAACAAGCTCTATTTCTCCAAGGCTACTCCTAACTCTTGGATCTAACTCTTCGACAAGCTTTAAATCGTTTGTTATACCTATAACTGATATCTTAGCGTTTTTAAGATCGTCACCGCTTCTCGTAAGCCTATAGAGTAGTTCATCCCCATGTTTCTTAACCAAGAAATCAACTTCATCTAAAACAGCAATCATTATAGTACTTCTAGCATCTACAACTTTAACAAACCTCCTATATGCTTCAGCAGTTGAAATACCTGTAAAAGGTAGCCTTAAACCTAAGCATTCTCCAAGCCTTAGAATAACCCTATAGGTTGTATCATCTTGTCTTGTATTTACGTAGCACGCAATAAGGTCTATGTTTAGTTCAACAGCTTTAATGGTTAATTTCTTCAATACGTACTTTGCTACAGCTGTTTTACCTGTACCTGTTAATCCGTAGATAAAGATGTTATTAGGCTTGGATCCTCTTAGCGCTGGAGCTAAAACCGATCCCAGTTTCGCTATCTGATCTTCTCTATGCGGTAGCTCGTCGGGTACATATTCATGGCTAAGCACATCTCTATTAATGAAAATCCTAGACTTTAGTGTTTGCATAAATATTTCGTCGAGTACATCACGAGAAATATTTTTGTTAATCAAATTACTCCCTAGAATTAACATTTCGTAGACACCACAGCTATAACATATGAATTCAATTAAGAAGTTGAAAATACTTAAAAACCCATAAGTGAATCCAGAGATAATTTAGTGTGGGCCGGTAGCTCAGCTGGAAGAGCGCTCGGTTCGCACCCGAGAGGCCCCGGGTTCAAATCCCGGCCGGTCCACCAAATAACCAGGCTTGGTTGGCTTACCAATTTTCAATTTAGTTAATGTATAC
>JAWASI010000011.1:32125-47660 GCA_038892955.1 Ignisphaera sp. | reverse complement strand
ATACCTCTGCTAAGCTCAATAGGAATTAAATTCGATAGTAGCCTAATGTTTTCTAAGAACAGATTTTCTAAGGAGAATAGTGGATGCATAATAATCAACAACGTTATCGAACTCCCTATAACTATTATGGATACATACATGTTTACCTACTGGGGTATAAACCCATTGAATACCTACGAGAAGCTACTAGAAATACTTAGTGTTTTACACAATAGTGGTGTATGCATAGCAACTATTCTTTGGCATACAAATAGCGTTAGAATGATTGGGGGAAGAGATTACCTTAGGTTCGTAGAGGAGATATGGAGGTTAGAATGGATTAAACCAATACGTATACGTGATATCGAGAATTATCTGCATCTATGTAAATTTAATTTAGATTGAATTTAATATCGCAAGATAAACCTTCGCATAGTATACCTAGATAGCGTAGCAATTTGTTGTACAACATTATAAACCGATAACGTACTTTAGGATTGTGTATATCGATATTGCTATACAAGATGTTATTGGGAGTGTTAATACCCATGCAAACATAATGAATATCAACATTTTCATGTTTAACGCCTTAAAGTCCCTATACCTAGCTATTCCAGCTCCAATAATAGCCCCAGCTGCTGCATAGGATGTTGATATGGGCATTCCGTAGCCAAACAACATATAGGGTATTGTAGTATACAGCCAAACAGCTACGGCATCAGCGTTTGCAGCAATAGATGTAGTTATATCTAGCCTAGTTATTTTAAATGCAAGTGTTTCAACAACTCTTCTACCGAAGAAGACTGCGCCTAAGCTAATGAATAACGCTGTAAACATAGCTAGATACCTCATAGTTATGCTATCCGGTAAACCTAGAGCTTCTGAGGTTATGGTTACGTAGACTCCTACAGCGTTACCTACATCGTTAGCTCCAAAGCTATAAGCAGCTAGTATACCAAAAGCTAATGCTAAAGATATAACAGTTTTTTCTCCATAGCGATACAACCGCTTTGTTATATAGTATAAAGGTATAGCTATAATCATTGCGCTGATAGGCGATGTTACCCAGCTGAGTAAAATTTTAGTTAAAACATCGAGGTTTAAACTTATAGATCTTCTATCAATAAGAGTATAGGCGAGCCCAATACCTACAACACTACCTACAATACTATGGGTAGTAGAGATAGGTAACCCTTTATACGTTGCAAACATAATCCATATAAACGCTGCTAAAGATGCTGAAATAGATCCTACAACATCTATGTAACTTACAACACCTCTACCAAGGGTCTTCATAACCATGTAGCCTTGCACAAGAGCTCCAAAACTCATAAAGGCGATGAATAGTACTACAGCTCTTCTAAATGTTAAAACATTTGAGCCAACTAGTGGTGCAATAGAATTAGCAAGATCATTTGCGCCTATGGAAAACGCTAAAATTGCTGATACCCCTAATCCTACTGCAATTAAGTGATACAATTCATAATCCCCAGGTCTATAATAATTGTTTTTCCTTTAAAGCTTAGCTTAGGATAAAGATTATAACAACTATAATTGTTTATAGAGATCTATCATACTGCTTATAAAAAGTGTATAGCGAATTTATAATGTTTCCTAAAATACATAAAGTAGGAATCCACGGTCGTGATACACAGTGTATATCTAAGCACAGAAGTTCTGCTAATCGTATAGTACATGGTATTACCAGTATTTCCTTAGTTTATCGAGTTAAACGATGAACGTAATTAAAACTATTGAAAGTACATATGTGGTTAGCTAAAATATAGCTAGGTTGATTTACTTACCTTCAACACATTGTTCGAAGAACAACAGCATGTACATTAGTACTTCAGCTAGTTTGTCTAGCGATGTTATTGCATGGCCTATTCCTGATACTATATGTAGCTGAAATGTTTTTCCGTGCTCCATAAGCTTGTGTACCAGGTTTAGCACCGGTTTAAGAGGTGTTCTTGAGTCGTTCTGCGGCTGAATAATTGCTAGAGGAGCTCTAAGGTTAGAAGCTTTAGTTGATGGAGATCTTTCTCTCCATAGTTCTTTCTTGTTATCGAATAGCACATTTATGAATTCTCTAAATACGGCATCGCTTAGCTCGTACATCTCCTCCCAATCAGCAACCGGTGCACCTGCGACACCGCAATCATATAGCTCTGGTTTATTAAACATCGCCCAAAGAGTCATATAACCTCCGTAGCTATACCCCCATATAAATGTTTTTTCCCCAAGCTTTTTCTCTAAACCCCATTTAGTTGTAGCTTCGATGTCTAAAAGATCCCCACCCCCGGGATCGCCTACATCCATAAGTCTAAACTTCTCCCCATACCCCGTAGAGCCTCTAAAATTAGGCGCTACAACGTTGTAACCCATAGCCACTAGCACAGATATCATCGGTGTCCAAGCATCTGCTACCTCAGACCAAGGTCCTCCGTGTACATATACTACAAATACCTTCTTCTCGTTGCTTCTCCTACTTCTAACAACGTATACAGGAACATCTACACCATCTATAGACTTAATCCAGGTAAACTCTATATCGCCAAAACTCTCATCTATATCCTTAGGTAATTTAGCTCCAAGTAGTTCTCTGCTATACTTATTCTCGTATACCATGATTCTAGCAGGTTTTGTAAGGTTCGTGTAGGTGTAGTAGATCCTGTTGTTTGCTAAGTAAGCATTAGCTATAGTGCCTTCAGGTGTTTTAATAAGCTCTCCATCAACGAAAAGCTTCGACCTTCCATCCTTTTTACCTACAATAAGTATCCTTCCATCAAACTCTCTATAAAACGGATACTCAACAGGGTTAAATTCTTCAAGATCTTTTGCAGGTAATTCTAGTTTAATGAATTCATTGGTCTCTGGGTCAAGTAGCATAAGGTTGTTGATCTCTTCATTAAAAGCGTTAGTTTCAAACAATATTTTGCCATTTGATAATACAACGGGGGTACGATTAACACTTCCCTCTTTAGGTGTATACACCTTTATCTCTCCGCTACTATACCTATAGACAAAGATTTCAGAAGACCTAGGATTCTTCCTCAGATGGCCTTCGCCAACAACTAAACCATTAAACGCATGAGATACCCGGATAATGGTGTTTAACTTAACGAGTTTCTCTATATTACCGCTACCTTCAGCTACATATATAGCTATATCTTCAGTTGAAGCCCCTACGAAGAATATCTTCCCATCATCGTCTACTACTCCTAAAACTCTCACCGGAGTCATATCGCTGTACAAGGTTTCACTATATTTATAGAGGTCAACAAAACCAACTACTTGAAGTTCTCTACCCTTAGCTACGTCAACTGTGATCGGGATCCTTCTACCATCCCTAGATACCTCCCCGGACCAGTGAACAACAGAGGATGTGAGCTTCTTTTTACCTATCTCTTCATCGAAAACCCATAGAGAATTAAAGCCGGTCTCCATAGATTGGTATACTACTCTACCCCTATAATCAACACCTCTAAGAATATAGCTCGGCGCATACACTATTGACTCTACTATATACGTAATACGGTTTAATTTCATCCTATCTACCTATCTAAAGATCTCTTGAACCTAAAATAAAAATTTGGATCAGTGTTCAAAACAATGAATATTCTACTAAACTAATTCATTAATATATTGACTAAATAAGCTTAGATAAAACTACAATATATAAGAATTTAACTATCGTAATCCATATGATCATTACTTCATTTTTAGTAGATATCGGGTACTGGACAACTGGGTAATCTTCTTAGGTATAGACCATACATTGGGCAAACCTTTGCTACTGTACTTATCTTATCTGCAAGACTTTGAGGAGCTACTCTGTATACAGATTTAAATAATTTTAAACAATAAAAACTTTTATAAATTTATGTAAACACAAAACTTATATACTTTTCCAATAGAATACTAGAGAGAAGACATATCCGAACCCAGATTTGAGATGGTGAACTAGATGGAATTTCACGGGTTGAGGGAAATGCAGCTCCAATATTAGATAGAATAGCTAACGAAATTTTCCAAATAAAAGAGTTAACGGAAAACGCTAGAAAAATACTTCTAATGTTAAGCCAACATGAAAACCATATTCACCTAGATTCATCGCTTAGTTCTCTCGAAATTATAGCAACAATAGTGCTTAGATATATGCGGAGTAGTACAAACAAAGTAGATAAGGATTGGTTCATCCTTAGCAAAGGGCATGCTGCACCAGCGTACTATGCTATTCTCTCGGAGATTGGTGTTATAAGTAAGCAGGAGCTTTTCAACATAAATAGTGTTAAGTCTATTCTACAGAACCACCCAGACGTATCTATACCTAGGGTAGATATGTCTACAGGTAGTTTAGGGCAGGGTATTAGTTTTGCTATTGGTGTTGCAACGTGGATTAAGATGTGTGGTGGTAGGGGTAGGGTATTCGTTATTATGGGCGACGGAGAACAAGATGAAGGGCAGGTATGGGAGGCTATAACTCATGCAGCTACACTTAAGCTAAACAACTTAATAGTTATCGTAGATAATAATGAATCTCAACTTGATGGTGCTTTAAATGATGTTAAGCCAAAGCATTACATGCCTTTCGTATGGAGAGCAATAGGTTGGAGGGTTCTCTGGTGCGATGGACATAATATCTCCAGTATTATTTTGGCTATAGAAGAAGCACTTGAATCCGATAGACCTGTTGTTATATTCGCTAAAACTAGTAAAAAGACTAGTGGAGAAGGTTCTAAGCATGTTAATAGCTAGCAAGAAAACCTCTTCAACTAAGGAGTTGGTATCGCCTAGAGATACACTTGGGTGCACATTGGAGAAGCTAGGGGAAGAAATTGAGGATATGGTTGTTATAACAGCCGACGTAGGGAAACCTACGAGAGCCTATATGTTTGCTAGAAAATTCCCGAATAGATACTTCAACGTTGGTATTGCAGAACAACACATGATATCTTTCGCCGCTGGGCTAGCATCGGCTGGAGCTAAACCTGTTGTAGTAGCATTCTCCATGTTTTTGATGAGGGCGTGGGAACAGATAAGGAATAGCGTTGATAGAATGAACCTCAACGTTAAAATCATTGGTACTCATGCAGGTTACAGCGACTATGCTGATGGCTCTAGCCACCAGTGCTTAGAAGATATAGCGTTGATGAGGATTTTACCGAATATGAAGGTTGTTGTCCCTGCTGATTCCTACGATATCGAAAGGAGCTTGCCTTACGTAGTTAAATATGTCCAGGGACCAGTATACTATAGAGTTGAAAGAGATCATACACCTACTGTAACAGCTGACCAAGACTACGATTTTGAGCTTGGTAGAGGGTATGTTCTTAGAGATGGTAGGGATGTAACTATTATTGGGATAGGCTCAGTACTATACGAAGCTCTTGTAGCATCAGAAGAACTAAAGAATAGAGGTATCGACGTAGCTGTTATAAATATGATAAACGTTAAGCCAATAGACGTAGATCTTATTGAAAGCTATGCAAGGAAGACCGGACACATAGTTACAGTTGAAGAACACATGGTGTACGGAGGTCTTGGAAGCGCAGTTGCAGAGGTTCTCGTACAGAAATACCCAGTACCTATGAGGTTTGTTGGCGCTACAACCTATGGTAGATCTGGGAGAAGTATTAAAGAATTAAGAGATTACTTCAAGATAAATTCAAAAACAATTGTTGAAATGTGTTGCGAGGTTCTAAGGGATGAACGTAGGCGAGATTAGGAAACGGATAGACGAAATAGATGAAGAGATAATAAATCTCTTAGCTAGAAGGCTATCGCTTGCCAAGGTGATTGCCGAGATTAAGACAAATTTAGGTCAGAGTATTTCGGATGATATTAGAGAGGTAGAGCTAACGCTAAGATGGAGGAGATTGGCTACTGCGTACAGGGTTCCATGGGGATTAGCTGAACAAATACTGAGAGCTATCTTAGTATACTCAAAGAAAATACAACTAAGTATTGCCTCGAAGAATTGCAATCATAGACTTAAGGAAACAGTTGTCATCGTTGGCTATGGTAGGATGGGAAAAGCTCTTGCTATCCAGATAACTAGAAGAGGATTTGATGTAGTTTTATCAGGGAGAAACATAGATAAAGCCAAGGCTATAGCTAGAGAAATTAAGTGTAGAGCAGAACCTTTAGATAATGCCATTGGCATGGGTAAGTACATAATACTAGCTTTACCAGTGAAAGCGTACGAAGAAGGTTTTGTAGATGGGATTGCCGCTAGCTTAAGTAAGAGGATTGTTATGGATATACTGTCGTCTAAAGCGTGGGTCTATAAATACTTAGAAGAGCTATCGTCTAAACATGGGTTTTACTACGTATCTACACATCCTTTGTTCGGTCCGTTGACCCCTGTTGAAGGGCAGAAGATAGCTGTTATCCCTTCAGCAACAGGTAGAGATGTTCTAGTAGATGTTGTAGATTTCTGGAGATGTGTAGAACTAGACCCTGTTATAGTAAGCTATGAAGAGCACGAGAAGGCAATGGCTATTGTACAAGTTCTACCACACCTATATATTCTATCGTTTCAGGCGCTAGTTGAAGAGCTATCAGAAGAGCTAGCAGTAGATCCATATAAGCTTTCAACGCCAACATTTAAAGAGCTTATAGCTGTAGCCAAGAGGTTAAACGAGATAAAGGATACCGTATACGAAATCCAAAAAAGTAACCCTTTTTCTCCTCTTGTCCATAACCAAATTATTAAGTCTATTCAACGTTTTAGCGAAGTAATTCTAGGCGGTAAACAATGATGTTCTTAATTAAAAGCGGTAGAGATGGATCTAAGGTTATAGAAGCTATAAAAAGTAGATCAGCTTCATATAAAGTTGTAGATGTTTACGGTAAAAAGATAATTGTTGCATGGCCTGATAAACTAGTTGAGGATATTGCAGACGAGGATGTAGAGCTCAAGATTAAGCCTAAGCGTAAGTTCTACCTTGCGTCTAACGAATGGAGGAATAGAACAGTGTTCGATGTAGATGGAGTAGAGATTGGAGGAAAAAGAGTAGTAGTTATAGCAGGTCCATGTGCTGTCGAAGACTACGAACAGATGCTAGAGGTAGCAAGAGCGGTTAAGAAAGTAGGGGCATCGATGATTAGGGGAGGAGCGTATAAACCTAGAACAAGCCCGTATTCATTCCAAGGGCTAGGCCTAGAAGGGCTCAAGATACTTAAGAAAGTTAAGGAGGACGTTGGTCTACCTGTGGTATCAGAGGTTATGGATACAAGAGACGTTGGTTTAGCTATTGAATACATAGATATGATCCAAATAGGTGCACGTAATGCCCAAAACTTTGCACTATTAAGAGAAGTAGGTAGATTTCGTAAACCGGTTCTCCTAAAGAGAGGCTTTGGCTCTACAGTTGAGGAATGGCTTCTATCAGCTGAATACATACTAGCTGAAGGAAATGGATTTGTTGCTTTATGCGAAAGAGGTATAAGAACTTTTGAGAATAGTACTAGGTTCACAATCGATATAGGAGGAATGGTTACCGCAAAGAGTATGACCCATCTACCTGTAGGAGCTGATCCTAGTCATCCAGCAGGTAGGAGAGAGTATGTCGAACCACTAGCTCTAGCTGCTGTAGCAGCTGGTGCAGATATAATTATAGTCGAGGTACATCCACAGCCAAGCAAAGCGTTAAGCGATTTCGAACAACAGCTAACCATAAAAGAATTCGAGATCCTTATGGAGAAGATAAAGGCTGTAGCAAATGCTATAGGTAGATCGGTATGAAGGTGCTAGAGGAAGAGATATGCTGTGAGAAAACAAAAGTTGTTGTTGGTAGAAATGCTGTTGAATATCTAAGAAACGAGGTTAGAGGAGGAAAAGTAGTATTGATTAGGCAAAAAGCCGTAGATGCTAGTAGAGTAGTGAAAGCTCTAGATAGCGAGGTCCACGAGATAGTGCTTGAAGGAGGTGAACAAGATAAAGACATAGAAAAAGTGCTTGATATACTAAACTACATGTATGAAATAGGTTTACAGAGGAACGACTATGTAGTAGCTGTAGGGGGAGGAACACTAACAGATTTAGCTGGATTTGTATCCTCTGTATACATGAGAGGGGTAAAGCTAATCAATATACCCACAACTCTTCTAGGGATGGTTGACGCAGCTCTAGGGGGTAAGAACGGGGTTAACTTCCGTGGGGTAAAGAACATTATCGGGACATTCTACCAGCCATACACAGTTATAGCAGACCTAGAATTCCTAGATACACTACCACAAGAAGAATACTTAAACGGGTTAGCAGAGATTGTGAAGTACGGTATTTCCCTTGATAAGAACTTCTTCGACTACCTATATAATCACGTAGACGAAGTCCTTAAGAGGGAGAACGAGGTGGTTGAATATATAGTCTATAACTCTGTAAAGAATAAGCTCAATATAGTTAAAGAAGATCCCTACGAATTAAAAGGTATTAGGATTGTACTAAATTTTGGCCATACATTTGGTCACGCAATAGAGGCTGCATCAAGTTTTTCTGTAAAGCATGGAAAAGCTGTTGCCCTTGGTATGGCTATAGAGGCTATGTTTGGCGTAGATATCGGGATCACCAAAGGTTATTGTGTAGATCTTATCCTAGACGTTCTGCATAGATATAGCTTGCCAACGTCTTTAAGCGATCTAGGTGTAGAAATAGATAAGAAGAGAATAGCTAAAGCTGTTGACAGGGATAAGAAGAGATATAGAGGTAGTATCTCTATGCCTATCCTAGTGGATATAGGTGCATGGACAAGGGTAGAGGTACCAGTAGAAAAAGCTGTGGGGTATTTATTAAAATGGATTGGATAAACAGTTCTACAAAGTTATTCGGTGTTGTAGGGAGCAATATCTCTTATACGTTATCTCCAGCTATTCATAACTACATATTTATGAAGATCAATTACAACGCTATCTACCTTGTATTCGATATACCTGAAAACCGTTTCCAGAAAATATTCCCAGCGTTATTAGATCTATGCGAAGGTTTAAACATAACTATACCGTATAAAGAAAAAGCAATTAATTACCTGCACGATGTAGATTCTGTTGCCAAAGCTATAGGTGCTGTGAACACTGTTCACAAAGGTAGAGGATACAATACAGATTATACAGCTATTAAAAACCTAGTAAAGAAATACATCGGCAGCCTCAAAGGAGATATATGCTATATCTATGGAGCTGGTGGAGCAGCTAGAGCATCAGCATATGCTTTAGGCGAACTTGGTTGCAAAATTATAGTAGTTAATAGGTCTAGGGAGAGAGCTGAGAAACTAGTAAAAGATCTAACTAGCTACGGTTTTGATGTCTCAATAGGTAGTGGATGTAGTGGTGTAGCAGGTGTTGTGGTTAACGCTACACCTAACTCATCTATAGTGCCAAACACATGTCTTAACTCTAAGCTAGTTGTAGAACTAGTTTACAACCCTATTGAAACAGACCTCGTAGTTAGAGCAAGGAAAGCTGGTGTAAGAGTGGTTAACGGCCTTGAGGTACTTGTTGAACAAGCTCTTGAAGCCCAGAGGATATGGCTTGGAGTTGATATCCGAAGCGAAGAGGTTGTAAGGTATCTCTATGCCCGGAAATTCGCTAGGCAAAATGTTTAAAGTTACAACGTTTGGCGAAAGCCACGGACCTGCTCTAGGAGTTGTTGTAGACGGTGTACCAGCTGGACTACCGCTAAGCCCTGAAGATATAGAGTTTGAGTTAAAGTTTAGAAGACCAGGAAGATTATATACATCGCCTAGAGTAGAGGAAGACAAAGTTGAAGTAGTTAGCGGTATATTTAACGGTAGAACAACAGGGGCTCCTCTAGCTTTTTTGGTTAAGAACATAGACATTGATTCTAGCTACTACGAAGAGATAAAGTCTACTCCTAGACCAAACCACGCCGATTTTCCTTACATAATTAGGTATGGGTACGATAACTGGGACTATAAAGGAGGTGGAAGGGCAAGTGGTAGGGAGACTGTATCAAGGGTTATAGCGGGAGCTGTAGCTAAAAAGTTGTTGATGTTGACCAATACTATGGTCTTAGGCTATGTTAAGTCTATCGAAAGAGTATCAGGGGAATGCAGAAGCTTAGAAGAACTCGCTAAAGCTAAACGTAGCCCTGTTAGAACATGTAAACAGGATACAGAGGAGAAGTTTATCGAATTAATCCAAAAGGTAGTTGTTGAAGGGGATAGCTTAGGCGGAATTGTAGAAGTACGCATACTGAACCCACCGGCTGGCTTAGGTGAACCAGTTTTCGATAAAATTAAGGCTGATTTAGCTAAAGCTGTTATGTCTATACCTGGGGTCGTTGGATTTGAATATGGAATGGGCTTCGAAATAGCTAAGAAAAGA
Organism: Ignisphaera sp.; assembly: GCA_038892955.1. GTDB lineage: Archaea > Thermoproteota > Thermoprotei_A > Sulfolobales > Ignisphaeraceae > Ignisphaera. Next base: position 37,334 of record JAWASI010000011.1, on the reverse strand, counting down.
GGTAGCGAAGTATCTGATGAGGTATTTCTAGAAAATGGTAGGATTAGGTGGAAGCGTAACTATGCCGGGGGAATTCTAGGCGGCATAACAACAGGTGAAGAAATTGTTATTAGATGTGCCTTCAAACCTACCCCATCTATTCGTTCTCCGATGAAAACAGTTAATATGAAGACATTGGAAAGCGCTACAGTAATTGTAAGAGGAAGACATGATCCATGTATAGCTATCCGTGGTGTATCTGTTGTAGAGGCTATGGTAGCTATAGTTTTGGTTGATCACGCTATTAGATCTAATGTTATTTCCTCAGTTAAACTAGGTGAGGAGGAGGCAAGAGTTATTCAGGATAGATGGGAGAGGTACAAATCGTTATGCATGCCTTTGGAGGAATATCGATAGTAAATGCGATCCCTTCTTGGTTTGGCGGTGCACTAGCTGTAAACCTAAAAGTCTACGCAAAGATTAAGCCTTGTAAAGATGTATGCAAACATATATCGCATCTTACAGAAGCTATAGTTAACTACTTTATTAAGAAGTACTCTTTAAACCCCTTCGAGATAGAGATAACCTCTGAGATACCTCCTCAGAGCGGACTTAAGAGTAGTAGCGCTGTAGCAGTTGCAGCTATAAAAACAGTAGTAGAGGAATACAATATCGATGAATTGTCTATACCTAAGTTAGCTGCTGAACTATCTCTACAAGCAGGGGTATCTATAACCGGTGCTCTAGATGATGCAGCTGCATCCTACTACGGTGGGGCTGTTCTAACCGATAACCTAAATATGAAGATCCTAAGGGTATTTGAACCTAAGGTAGATGCTGTGGTCGTTATAGCTGCCAAAGGCTATAGAAAGACCAAGGTAGATACAGAGGTTATGAGGAGGCATAGCCATATATTCTACGATATATTCGTAAAAGCTCTTGAAGGAAATATATTCGAGGCTATGAAATTAAATGGTTTAGCTATAGCTAGAATACTTGGGTACGATGATAAACTACTTAGAATAGCCATAGAGCGAGGAGCTCTTGCGGCAGGTATAAGCGGAAATGGTCCATCGGCTTTCGTAGTCAGTAGAAAAGGAGATGAATACTACTTCGTAGACCTAGTTAAAGAGTACTCAGAGGATATCAGAGTAGTTGAGGTTGTTGGGTTAGGAAGGGTATGAGGGTAGTTATAGATCCATCTAAGGTACAAGGGTCTATAGAAGCACCTCAATCAAAAAGCTACGCAATTAGATACATATTTAGCTCAACTTTAGTACCTATAGAGCTTAACAACATAGTGTTATCACGAGATGTTGAAGCAGCTATAGACGGTGTAAAAGCTCTTAATATCGAGTATTCAGGAGGTGTTTTCCGTAAGAAAAGAGAAGATCTGAGAATAGTTAAGGAATATGTGAATTTTAAGGGTTCGGCAACAACCTTAAGAATGTTTATACCGATAGCTTCGGTTGTTGGGGGAAGGATAACAGTTGACGGTGATGAAACCCTCCGTAGGAGACCAATAAAAACATTAATAGAAGCTTTAGATGGTAAAGGTGTAAAATTCTCTTCTATTAATTTACCTACAACTATAGAAGGTAAGCTAAGAGATACATACGTAGAGATTTCGGGTGCCGAAAGTAGTCAATATGTATCTGGTTTCATGATAGCCTTTGCTGTAGCTGGTGGAGGTACTATTAAGATTAAACCTCCTATTGTCTCTAGGAGCTACATATACTTAACAGCATATGTACTCAAGCAAATAGGGGTAGATGTCTCTATAACAGGTAACAGGATAGACATCGATGTAAGGGGAAATCTTGTAGGCTATAAAGGGGAGATTCCTGGGGATTATTTGTTGGCTTCGTTCTACGTTGCATCAGCTCTACTAACAGGTGGAAACATCGAAATAAAGGGGCTTCCACCTCCTGTAAGCGATATTGGGGACCACGTAGTTGTCGAAATATACAGAAACGCTGGAGCATATAGTGAGTATAGCGGAGGTGTATGGTATGCAAAAGCTTCTGACTTCTATAAAGGGATCGAAGTAGATGTCGAGGATTCTCCCGATTTAGCGATATCTATTATACCTATAGCTGCTATAGCTAATGGGTTAACGGTTATTAGGGGTGCTACTAGGCTTAGGATTAAGGAAAGCGATAGGATTTCAAGCGTGGTTGAGGTTCTTAAAAGATTCGGTATTACTGTAGAAACAGATGGCGAGAATATATGGATAAAAGGTGGTGAACCTAGGGAAACAGAGATAGAGTGCCCTAATGATCACAGAATAGCTATGATGGCTACATCGATAGCGTTAAGAAGTGGTGGTGTAGTAGATAAAGCTGAATGCATTGATAAGAGCAACCCATTTTTCTGGAGGGATTTAATCTACCTTGGTGGTAGAATACGTTTAGTCTAGGTGAAAGACTTGAGTAAAAAAGTAATGCTTGTAGCATCTATACCTATAGAAGTAGCTGATGACTTAAAGAGGGTATCTGTAGTTAGAAATGTAGACCTGGTAGAGTTAAGGGTTGACTATAGCGATAACCCTCTATCCATTGACTATAGCTTAATTAAAGGTTTACCAGTTATAGTAACCCTTAGAGATGTAGATGAAGGTGGTTTAAAGAAGCATAATGACGAAGTTAAGCTTAAGCTACTAGATATCCTTAATAAGCTCGGCTTAATGTATGATGTGGAGATGAAGTTTATAGAGAAGTACGGTGTTGACTACGAGAATAAAATTGTCTCTATGCATATACTGGATCCCAAGGGGATAGATAAAAAGTATATTAAGAACAAAGTCAAGAAGTTCTTAAATAAAGCATTCATTGTTAAAGTAGCTACAAAACCTTTCCCAGGCTACAAATCGTTCTTAGTAGAACTTCTTGAGCTAGGGGATAACGTAGCTGTTATGCCTATAGGTGTAGACCCGGTGGAGAGAATCGCTTTTGCATTTCTTGGCTCAAAACTTCTTTACTGCTACATAGATAAACCAACAGCTTTAGGTCAGCCAAGCTGTAGTGAAGTTACTAAGGTGTTAAATACAGTGCTTAATCTACGTTGGGCAGACTAGAATATATATTCAAAAATGTAGCAGTTAATGCATTAAATCCATAAAAATGTGCAATAGATTTCAAGGTAGGGTTTTCTACACTAGCTAGGGAATTTTTCTGTAAGAACCTAGTACCTTAATCGAAGTTGTTCTACTTGTTAGCTCATCTATAGCTTCTCTAACAACAGGATCTTCTATAGATCCAGTGAAATCTATGAAAAACATGTATTCCCATGGTCTACCTTTTATAGGTCTTGACTCTATCTTTGTTAAGTTTATACCTCTTGTAGCAAAAGGTTCAAGAGCTCTATATAGTGAACCAGGTACATCTTTTAATGTTAGTATAATAGATGTTTTTACGCTAACACCTATGTCTAGCGGTTTATAGCCTATCACTATAAATCTCGTGTAGTTCTCCCTATAATCCTCTATCCCCTTAATTAAAATCTCGCCCCCATATATCTTAGCGGCTAACTCAGACCCTATAGCAGCTACACCTTCTCTTTCAACAGCTTCTTTAACAGCTTCAGATGTACTTGATCTAGTTTCCACAACTACGTTCTTAAGCTTCGTATAGATAAAATTCCTACACTGAGCTAAAGCCATGGGGTGGCTTAGAACAACCTTTATGTTTTCTATTTTTGTTCCAGGCTTAGCTATAAGGTTAAGGCTTATTTTTACCTCTGTTTCTCCACATATTTTAGCGGATGTTTGGGCAAGCATATCTAAGGTTTCTCCAACGCTACCCTCTAGCGAATTTTCTAAAGGAACAACCCCATAATCTATTTCCCCAGCTTCTACACCCCTAAAGACATCTCGTATAGAGGTATAAGCTATTAGATTAACTCCTTGAGAACTAAATACCTTTAGGCACGCTTCTTCAGCAAAACTACCTCTAGGACCTAGAAAACCAACCACAATAGGTTTCAAAGCCTTTAACGCAATCCCATCTAAGTAGCTAACCAAATACAGAAGATCATCTTTAGGTAGACTATACCTTTGGCTAAGAACTTCGGCAACTTCTACCCTCCTAGAGATAAGCATCTGTTTAACATAGTCGTAACTAAATTGTTTAAGAATTTCTATTCGCTTTAACATTAGTTTAATAATTTCTTCGTCTATCAGCATGATCTCCTCGTGGGTACAGCTTTCGTTCATATCCAACCCCTACCTAAGGGTTAACCATAGTCAACACAATCTCGTAATCAACATATGCAAAACATTTACTTAGATCATCTTTAACTTGGTCAAGTGTAAAAGGTTTAACGTATAAAAACAAATAGGTATTCTAAGCATGGTATTCCTCATTGTATTGATTTACTGTTAACACGTAACAGTATATGCATTAACGTAACTAATAGTTCTAAGTTCAGCAATCTACTTTCTAGCGATATTTTTAATATACTCAATTATTTTACGGTTTATTGGAATACCGGTAGCAGCAACTAAATTCTTGAATTCTGGAATAGCGTTGACTTCGTTAACTATGTAGCCGTAGTCTTGGTGTTCGAATATATCTATACCAAGTACTTCGCCTTTTACAGCTTTAGCTGTTTTAAGGGTTAGTTCTTCTATTTCTTTATCTATTTTCGCTGGAATTGCTATACTACCTCTTGCCATATTAGTGATCCAGTGATCTTTATTAATTCTATACATTGCAGCTACAACTTCGTCCCCTACTACAAATACCCTTATATCTCTATTGAATTTTTTGATAAACTCTTGAATCATATTAACCTTCATGCTTGGGTTTGGAATGTAGGTTCTATGCTCTAAAACGCTTCTTAGCTCCTCGTTATCTCTAGCCATAGCTATTAATCTTCCCCAGCTACCGTCTATAGGCTTAACAACAACCGGGTACCCTAAAAGCTGAGCTACTCTAAAACTTGGCTCTACATCGAATGAAACAGCTGTTCGCGGTACAGGTATCTTGTTTTGAGCAAGAATCTTTAATGTCCAGATTTTATTGGTAGCAATAGCTATAGCTGTTGAGTTATTTACAACTTTGAAACCAATTGATTCAAACGCTAGTGTTGAATTCAATGCTACTGTGTGGCTAATAGCTCTTTGAATAACAACATCGTAAGAGCTACATACGTCTAAGCAACCACCCATTGGTATGTATACGTTGTGTAGGTGTATTAACTCAACCTCAAGACCTAGGTCTTGAGCTAC
>JAWASI010000011.1:0-32115 GCA_038892955.1 Ignisphaera sp. | reverse complement strand
TCCCATCTAAGAACTTCGTAAGCTATGCCTATTCGGGCAATAATCTTCACCTCCCTATTCTCCCCAGTCTTCGTCTACTCCCTCGAACGGCTTTAACTTTACTCCACCTTCTTCTAATACAACCTCTAGAGTTACGCCACAGTCATGTTCTACTATTTCACCTGCTACTACATCATTTGGTAAAGATACAGTGTTACCACATATAGGACACTTCACTTCAACCATACTATCAACCTCTACAAATCTAAACATAACTTACTGTTAGTAACAGATTCTTCTAGTCATCGCTACAACTGTAACTTATAGCATCACCAGATACAGCAAATGTAACAGTTAGGTGTATAGCTTAGTAGCTAATTATAGAGCTATAATAAAATAAACTATAGCAGGATTGCTTCTCTTACGTAGATTACAAGTTTGAACTCTACCTTGTAGGAAGATAACGTATATTTTTATATGTTCTAACTAGAACAGTAAAACATATTGGTGCACGTTGTAAACTTGTTTATTGTTTGCTACATTGTATCTATATTATTATTGTTAAACATACTGTACAGGGTTTAAATCTAGTAAAGTACTGTAAAAGTTTTGATAATTCCTTAAATTTGTTGAGGAGTAAAATCGTATACAAGTTGTTTCAGCGAATAACCGCTTTTAATTCCTCTTAGCTCAAGCATTACCTTTATCATTTCTTGGATTTCAACACTATATTTCCTCAGAATTTTTCTAACTAATAAGTTAACCTTATACTGGTATTCAATAGCTTTTATGTAGTTGTCTTCGGAAATAGCTCTATATAATGCAGTAGCTATTTCTGGGAAAATATTTAAGATTTAACTATATGGGTGTGAAACTCCTACTGAAAATATATAGTACAGCATACTATCTCTTCCACCAGCTACAAAATAGCTAGCCGAGAACCTCTTTACGTATTCTAGTAATTGCTTAACACCACAGCTAATATCATTAATCCCCACAATCAGCGGAACTTCTCTAGTTATTGCCTCGAAATCATCTAGCAAAATATTGTATCTCTGCCTCTCCCTATGGTTGCATATAACTATAGAAATATAGAAGTATTGACTCTACTTGCTATAAATCTGTAGAATTCTATTAATCCTTTCCTCGTTGGAATATGGTATAGAGGACCTATAATACTTACAACAATGTAGCCAAAGTCTTTGGCTAACTTTGCTAACTTAGCTACTGTATCTCTATATTTATCCCATATTTATTCCACTAGTATGTAGTAGTAGAAAAGCTTTAGATGGTGTATACTCGATAACTTTAATTAGTAGCTTCTCTCGTGTTGTAGGAGAGGTTATAACTCTTTCTCCATAGGTTCAGAAATATAAGCCCAGCAATACCTTTATCTATCTGAAACCTAATTATATCCTCTAGATGATCAGAACATAAATCTCCGCCTCAGTAAAAGATGTTACCAAAGCTGTTATAATAACTTTAACCATATACAACTTATATCAATCTCTCAGTAGTACATTATACCTAAGTATATCTACATATTCTACATATATTCACTACATTAATAAACAGGAAACAGCTAAGCAAATCCTTTACACCATAAGATTTAATACCATTAATTAAATTTATGCTGACCCAGGATCGCAAAATTTTAATACACATATTGATTTAAACATCTAGAAAGCTAATTTCAACTTAAAGCAAACTCGTTTTTATTCTTAGCAACTTTAGTTCTAAACTCTACTAGCTCTAAAGCTAGAATAGCTAAAGCTATAACAATGCTTAGATCTGTTGCTAAAGGACCTTCTAAGCTATCTCTAGGCGTAAAATTGGATGACGATGTACTAACCATTAGTACTGGGTAGATAGATATAGTTCTATCTTTAGCTACATAGCCTTGAACAAATATCCTTAGACTATACGATTCAGTTATTAAAGGCCATAGAATAGGTGTTGAAGCTGTAAACAAGTCTACAACTAGATGTAGAAGATAAATCAGTATAGCTGAACTTAGGTATAGGAGGTACCTACGGTACTTCTTAAACAATGTAAACAATATAGTTAAACACAACGATGATATGCCTAGCACTATAATGCTATGAGTAAACCATCTGTGAATCCTGAAGAAAACGTCTATATCTGGTAGTAGAGCCACTAATGCTATTATTAGAGAAATCCTCCAGCTGAAAACCCTTCTAAGCAGTAAATAACTTACTACATAGTGCATCAAGACATCAGCCATAGATGCACCATCTCAACAAACTATTAACCTTCGATAAGTATAACATAAGGTAGGAACCTCGTTTTCTAATAAAATGTAGTGAAAAACTATTTGCCAACATATTAACCGGTATACCGAATATCATCATATTATTTCTACCTCTCAATGTAAACACTAAACATATATCCCCTAAGTAAATAATACCATAAGTAGTTTTTAGGTCTAGTCCGTATACCTAGTATTCTTATGGGGAGTACTTGTAGATATTCTACCTTAATTGTATGCTTAGCTATCTATTTTAAATCAATTTAGTATATAAATCAAAATAGCGTAGACTAGTTAAAGAAATCTGCCAATAAGTAAGCTCTACAACACCACTAAGCATAAGATTTCTCTATATACTAAACTTATTTTTATTAGTTCTACCCGTTTTAACCTCATTAATATTTTTAAAAGCTAAAAATAGTATGATTTTACCTGAACTCATAACTTAAGGTGATATAAAACGGATATCAAGAAAATATTTGCAGTAGTAGTTGTTGCAATAGTAATTGTAGGTATTATATATTACTTATTTTTAGTATCCAAAGGACAGCCTCTACAGCCATCACTAACAACCACCCACCTCTCTTCACCCACGTATACACCTACTACTTCTTCAATTACAGTATTTACTACAACTACACCAATTATTCCACAAGCTAGTAAATACATTGTTATCGCTTATAAGAATCCTCAACAAATAGAAAGAGATCAACTAGTTCCATACTCAAACATAGACCCAGGATTTGATAGAAATCAACTAATAGATGCATTGATTAAAGCAGGTAGAATAATAACAGACGCCGAGGCTAGAAAAATAATATATAACGTTATACAGAAGCTCTCAAATGATAGGTTATCGCTTATATGGCTTGTCCAAGCTAGGGAGGTTAGAGTTTACTGGGATTGGGTTAAAAACATATACTTCCATCCAACGCTTGTATATAGAGTTGACGATTTATACAAAGATTCTAGTGCGCCTAATCCCAACAAGCTTATCATAGGGGAATCAGAAGAAGGTCATAGCTTAGACCCGGCTGTTAGCTACTGGGCTTTTGATTGGTTTATAATGCATCAAATATATGAAAGACTAGTAACATATGAAAAAGATAAAACAGAATACGTAGTTCCAAGCTTAGCTGTTGCTTGGGCTCATAACGAGGAGAATGATGAATGGTACTTCGTTATCAGAGGTAATGTAGTGTTCTACGATCCTTGGAAAAATAGAACAATACCTCTTACACCGCAAGACGTGGTTTACTCATTTAAACGTGTTGCTATAATGCATCTAGATCCTTCGTGGCTTATAGAGGAATTCATAGATATTAATGAAACAACTGTGTTAGATGAAGAAGAATTCAATAACATTATATCGAAAGGACTTTACACAGAGTACAAAGGTGTGAGTAAGAAAATTTCATCGTTGAACGAACTACTGTTGTTCTTCGGCTATAATGGTACTATAGCTGGTTTCGTAAAAATTAAGCTGAACTTCCCCTATGCTCCAATACTCAATGTATTAGCAACAGTTCCAGCAAGTATAGTTAGTATGCAGGTTGTTGAAGAACATGGAGGTATTAAACCAGGTGAAGAGAATCCATACCTATATGAACACCCAGTCGGTACAGGTCCTTACTATTTAGTTGAATGGGTTCATAAGCAGTACTATAGATTAAAAGCTAACCCGTATTATTGGGGTGGTAAGCCAGCTATAGAGGAGGTAGAGATAAGGCTTATACCCGAGGACTCTACTAGGATTATGATGCTTAGGAAAGGAGACCTTGATATAGCTTTAGTACCTCCATCGCTTGTAGACCAGGTAAAAGATGTATCGCTTGGCAATAACAAGCTTGTAGTAGATGTAGCTCCATCTTTCTGGTTATACCATGTAACATTAAATTGCGAAAAATATCCATTCAATAACTCACTCTTTAGGAAAGCACTAGCGTGGGCTATACCATACGATACAATAATATCAACAGTTTTCAATGGTTTAGCTGATAGAGCTTACGGAGTTATTCCTAAGGGGATGTTCGGCTACCAAGAAGATGATATAGTTAAGTATACATACAGTGAGGAAATGGCTAAGAAAATGCTTAAAGAATCGGGTATAGACCCTAAGTCCGTTAGCATAACGATAATAGTTCCACAAGGCTACAGCGATCAAGAGCAGATAGCAACAATACTTCAAGCATCTTGGAGTAAAGTGTTAGGCATAGACGTTAAGGTTCAGGTACTATCGAGGCCTGTATTCAACGAGAAGCTTATGAGTGGCGACTTCGATGTCCAAGTGCTTGCTTGGGGTCCAGACTACGTAGACCCAGATGACTATGCTGGTCCTCTGCAATCAGGTGGCTATACATTTGAAGACCTAAAGGTATACATATTAACCTCTTCCAATGATATAGCTAACTACATAGATGTAAGCAAAGCTGTAGTGATAACATATAAAGATGTAGCTGTAGTTGTAGGCCCTATGAAGTAAACCAAGAATATTTTCACCTTGGCTGAACACCTATGGGGGATTTGAAGAGGTATATTCTCAGAAGATTAATATCTTTTTTACCCACGATTCTAGGCATTATATTGCTTACCTTCATAATAAGCCACATTATTCCAGCTGATCCCGTTAGAGTTTGGGCTGGTGGGTATAAAGCAAAACCAGAGGTTATCGAGGAGATTAGGAAGAAGTATCATCTCGATAAACCTCTGCATGAACAGCTAGTGCTATACCTTCGAGATGTATTCTCTGGGAATTGGGGAACATCGCCTATGACTAAAAGATCTGTTCTAGCTGATTTAGCTGAATACTTTCCTGCAACGCTTGAGCTAGCCATTATCTCAGCAATCCTTATAGCGTTCATGGGTATCCCCCTAGGTTTAGTTGCCGCTCTTAAAAAGGATAATGTTATCGATAATGTTATCAGGGTATTAGCACTAATGGGTACTTCTGCTCCCGCTTTTTGGTTAGCAATCATACTTCAATGGGTTTTCTACTACCACTTAGGGTTGCTTCCAGCTACAGGTAGAGGTATACCTCCATCTACACAGTACACCGGTATGTATCTTCTAGATAGTCTCTTAAATGGAGACCTAGGTTTGTTCATAAAGAACCTTAAGTATATTCTTATGCCGAGCATAACATTAGCATTCACGGGTATGGGGATACTAGCTAGAGTAGTAAGGAATACAACACTAGATATACTTTCATCGGATTTCATAGACTTCGCTAAAGCTAGAGGATTAAAGGGGTTACAGCTATATAAACATATACTGAAGAACGTTTTAATCCCTGCTATAACCGTTCTATCCCTGGAAATCGGCTATATACTCAGCGGAGTTATAGTGATAGAAACTGTATTCGCTTGGCCAGGTATAGGGTTATACGCTTACAACGCTATAAGTAGCCTCGACTACCCAGCTATCATGGGGGTAACACTTTTAACAGGGTTTGTTTTTGTACTCATAAACTTTATAACAGATATTGCTTACGCTGCTATAGACCCGAGGGTAAGGCTATAATGATTAACAAAAGTAGTTTCCTTAGGTCGATGATATCTAAGTTTACGGGGTTGGCTAGGGAGTGGGGATACACACTAATCTTGATTAAGAGAAGCCCTTTAACCGCAACAGGTTTTACGCTAGTTTTAGGGTTTGTGATCTTAGGTATAATTGGGCCCTATGTAACCCCCTACGACCCGATGGCAATAGATATTACAGGTACAAAGAAGTTGCTTCAACCTTCTTGGGAACATCTCTTCGGGACAGATGAATACGGAAGAGATCTATTCAGTAGAGTGCTCTACGGGGCAAGAGTTTCCCTAGTAGCGGCTATGAGCGTAATGGCTATAGCTATACCTGTAGGTATTCTTCTAGGGCTTGTAGCTGGATACTATGGGGGTTCAGTAGACGAAATGATTATGAGGGTAACAGATATATTCCTATCTTTCCCTGGTTTAATACTAGCTATAGCGCTTAGTGCAACACTTGGACCTGGATTAACATCTACTGTTATAGCGTTATCAGCTGTTTGGTGGCCTCCATACGTAAGAGTTGTTAGAGCGCAAGTACTAGTTGTTAAAGAGATGCCATTTGTTGAAGCAGCTAAAGCTGTTGGTGTTAAGACAAGGAAGATATTGTTGAGACATATCTTACCAAACGTTGTAACACCAATACTAGTCTTAATAACGTTTGACTTTGGTTCGGTTATTTTAGCTACTTCAGCTCTCTCTTTTATAGGCTTAGGCGCTCAACCTCCAATACCTGAGTGGGGTAGACTTGTAGCAGATGGCAGAAGGTGGTTTCCCGATAAATGGTGGTACTCTTTTTTCCCCGGGCTAGCCATACTTCTAACTGTTTTAGGTTTTAATTTGTTAGGCGATGGCATTAGAGATATTATGGATCCAAGGTATAGGAGGAGTATAGAGGTTAAGGGGTAGAGATAATGAGGAAAATACTAGAGGTAGAAGACCTAAGAGTATACTTCTACACCTACAACGGGGTAGTTAAAGCTGTTGATGGGGTATCTTTTGAGATACACGAAGGAGAAGCACTATGCATAGTAGGTGAAACAGGTTGCGGGAAATCTGTTACAGCAAGAGCGTTAACAAAGATGGTTAAACCCCCGGGTAGAATTATTAGTGGAAAAGTTCTATTCAACGGCATTGATTTAATGAAGTTAAACGACGATGAGTTGAGCAGAATTAGGGGTAAAGATATAGCGTACATATACCAAGATCCTTCAGCTTCTCTAGACCCTTTATTCACAGGAGGATACCATGTTGCAGAAACTATATTTGTACACAACAAAGGTGTAAAGATTAAGAATACCTTCAAAAAAGTTATCGAAATTTTTAGAGAGGTGCTGATACCAGATCCAGAGGCTAGGGTTAAGAGCTACCCCCATGAGTTAAGCGGTGGAATGAAGCAAAGAGTTGTTATAGCTACATCTATATGCAACTACCCAAAGCTTATAGTAGCAGACGAACCTACAACAGCCCTAGATGTAACTACTCAAGCCCAGATACTCGAGCTATTGAAGGAGTTAAGAAGTAAATACGGTTCAGCTGTGCTTATGATAACCCATAACCTAGGGATTGTAGCAGAGATGTGTGATAGGGTAATAGTTATGTATGCTGGGAAAATAGTAGAGAAAGCTTCTACGGAAGAAATATTTGAAAACCCTCTACATCCCTATACAAGAGGACTACTGAATGCTGTACCAAATCCATTCAAGAAAATACCGCGTTTAGAATCTATACCGGGGACAGTTCCAGATATGATAAATATTCCCCAGGGGTGTAGATTTCGGCCAAGATGTCCTTATGCTACAGAGAAATGCTTTAAAGAACCTGGCTTAACAGAGGTTAAACCTGGTCATTATGTTGCTTGTTGGCTAGAATTCAAGGTGTAGGTATTGACAAACCCTATACTTATTGTAAATAATCTAAAGAAGTATTTCCCAGTAAAAAGCTTCTTGTTTACAAAAGGCTATATTAAGGCTGTTGACGGAGTATCCTTTTCTATTCAGAGAGGTTCTACTTTAGCTCTAGTTGGAGAAAGCGGTAGTGGTAAATCTACTGTTGGAAGACTTATCCTAAGGCTTATAGAGCCTGACTCTGGGGAGATAATATTCGATGGTTTTGATGTAACTAAGCTGAAGGGGAAACAACTACTAGAGTTTCGGAGAAGAACAGCAATAGTATTCCAAGATCCTTATAGTAGCTTAAATCCGAGGATGACAGTATATGATATCTTGAAGGAGCCTCTAGAAGCTCATAGCGTAGAGTTAGAAGATGAGGAAAAATACATAGAAGAACTTCTTGAGAAAGTGGGTCTTGGTAAAGAACATCTCCGTAGATTTCCACATGAGTTTAGCGGAGGCCAGAGGCAGAGAATAGCTATAGCTAGAGCTCTAACCCTTAAACCTGATTTCGTAGTACTCGACGAACCAACGTCATCGCTTGATGTATCAGTTCAAGCACAAATCCTCAACCTATTAAAAGATTTACAGGCTCAATACAACCTAACATACCTCTTCATAACACACGATCTAGGTGTTGTCAGATATATGGCGAACGAGGTAGCGGTTATGTATCTCGGGAAGATAATGGAGATAAGCGAAACAGAAAATTTATTTGCTAAACCATACCATCCATACACCAAGATGCTTCTATTTTCTATCCCCATACCAGACTATAGAATAGCTAAACTAAGGGAAAAAACTAAAATAGTTGGCGAACCACCAAGTCCTCTAAACCCACCAACTGGTTGTAGATTTCAATCTAGATGTCCTTTCGCCTCAGATATATGTAGGAGAGAAGAACCCCCTTTAGTAGAAGTCGAAAAAAGCCATTTAGTTGCATGCTGGCTATATACTAAGAAATAGGTAAACCCGCTTGTTCTAATAGGAACCTGTAGACTGTTCCCCATATCTTACCGTCTTTTCTTATTTTGTTCTCGAAGTTGTTAATACTCATCCAGAGCTCTAAAGCATTCACAGTATCCTCATCTAGTATACCACTTACTTCACCTCTATAATATCCTAGCTTTTTTAAAGCAAGTTGAACATTGTGAACAACTTGGCTTAAATCGTATACATCTGAGGGATCTTCTCTTTCAAGGATTGTAAGCTCCCATATCTTGAAGAGTCTAATAAGCTCTTTAACAGGATCTAAATGGTCGTCTACCCTTAGGTCTACATACTTATCTACACCCTCGATGCACCCTCCGTATCCACCACAAGGTCTTAGAACTATTATGGCTGCACTCTGCTTACCCCTCTTATCCCCACCAGCATCATCTCCAGCTTTAAGAGCAGCCAACAATTTATCGACCAGTTCTCCTTTCGTTGTTTCAAAGGCTTTAGCCATAGCTTCTAAAACTTCTTCACCAACAAGTATATTACCTTGAACAGCGAATCCATCGCCAATTATGTGACCTGCATAAGGAATACACTTGCTACCGGTGAAAGCGTAGGCATTACCTTTTGCATCTACAACCCCTATCTGCCTAAAATCTTTCCTTGGATCACCTGCTAAAACAAGTTCAACTGCTTCCTTAGGTGTATAGTGGTTCTCTAAGAGGTAAAGTATAAGGGGTCCAAACTTGACGTTAGCCCAAGACTGTGTTGCTACAGCCCCAATACCTACTCTAACCCATGGAACAATAGATCCTGCTGCTATAAACTTAGATGCTACTGCAACCCCAATATCCCCTTTATCCTTATCGACCGCAACAATTGAAAAAGTCATTTTAGATACCCTAACCTTATAAACCTAGGTAAGGTGTAAATAAGATTAACGCAGAAGAGTGTTTTAAATTACTTCTAACAGCTGATGATAAAACCATGACAGGTTTTATTTCTAGAACATAAAAAGCCTTACTGAAACCTATTTTAATATAAACTCTGTAAGGGATCCATGGCTAAACATAAGAAGATTTACAGGCAGGGGGATCTCGTTTTAGTAGAAGAGGATAAGGTAGACCTAAGTCTTGCAGTTAAAGAAGGAGATGAATTCAAGGTAGAATCTGAGAATGGTAACCAGCATATAATTAAGGCCCCTGTGTATAGGTTACACAATGAACAGTACATAGTCGTAGATAAACCCTCTAAGCTAATACATCAACAACATCCAGAATTAATAATAGATCCTGGCATCTATAGAATTGAGTTTGTAAGAGATTATGCTCTAAACAGGGAAAAGGCTATAGATTAAAGGTTTAGCAGTATTCGTAGGCCTAGCTTTAGGTGTAAAAAGTGTTTTGCCATATAGGTATTGGCGAAGCATACAGAAGATCGTATGAATTCTTTGTATCCGATGTTATAACAAGTAAGGGGGCTAAAAAACAATTTTACAAAGTTATAAGAGTTGAAGGGTTCCTTGGATATCCTTTAAAAATTTTTGTTAAAAAATTTGAGAAATACGTAATTCATAGATATTGGTACAGCAATAGGTTTTACCATGTATTCCCAGAAAACTTCTACAAACTGTTTCAATCAGTGGATAGACTCATAGCTACTCTCTATAGATTTTACAATAGGGATGTGAATAAAGTAATTAAACATATCGATAGAATATCAAAACAATGTAACTATGTCGACTTATGTATTAAAATTTTAACTAATGAGAGAAATAAGATTGAACACGCAATAGCTAGAAAGATTTTAAGGGGTAGAAAAGCTCTAACAACAAGGTTTACTAAAAACACAATGAAGTGTAGAGATCTTGTTCAAAAATACTTTCCTGAGCTACTTAATCCCTACGTATTTATGTATAGAAGTTTGGATGAATTAGCTAATTTCATGAAGAGATTATTTGATGATAGGGTAGCTGAAGCCTATGTAAGATTTGCAGAAATAAATAACCCAATAATTGTGACAAGAGAAGGAGTTATACTCATCACTAAAAATAGCAACAATCTACAAGATTTCTCTATATATGTAGATGACTGTATTGATACCAAAAACTACGCCGTATTTAAAGTTGTTGGCGCCTATAAACTGATGGAATACATATACAGAATTAAATGGGTTGGTGTACTAGGTCTAGATAAATTTTCTAACCAGGTGTTCCTGCACTACGTACCTCCAACACTAGTTCTACATAAAGTTGAACGCTGTAGGCTATGGCTTTTAAATATAGTTGATGATTATGGGAGACCCTACGAACATAACTACATCCTTGTTGAAGTCTAGCAAGCAAAAATAAACAAAATTTTTCAGATATTAATTAAATCTACTTTACAAACTTTTCATTAATTGAAAAATATGCTACTAAATAACCTTGTTCTTTAAATTATAATTTGCATATACCAACATGTTAAGATTTGAATCTACTGATTAATTGTGATCAAGATAAAAGACTTTGTATCACATTAATTCTCTTAATTAATAGGTACTAATAAGAATAAATTTGCCAACATATATGTACGTGCACAATCTACTCTACTAAAAATGAAATTAGACTGCAAACCTACATTTCAAAAAGATCTAGTACAACACAATGTCTATATCTAATTATAGTAGATTATGTTTAAATGTATGGAATATTATTTTTGAAGCAACACTACTGAGCTAAGCTATTTAACTCTGACTATTTAACTCTGACTATACATGCTATGATGATATAATGAAATAGTTAAACAACTCTATAACTTTATGCCTAAAATTATTAAATTTCTTCTAATTACCATAGTTATTGACAGCTTTCTGAATCATAATTAAGAGTAGTGAATTACCGCTTAGTACATATTCTTATTTATTAAGACAGAATAGTTGATAACTTATGTAATTCCATAACATAGCTTGGGCAAATATAATTATTTATAGAAGGATATCAGCTTATTATAAACTAGATAAGGTATTTATACAGTTTTAATGTGGTTTTATAATTATTTGTTAAAATATATAGTTTATCATAGGTTAACCTTATATTATTGAGCGAATAACATCCATATAGGTGAAAATGTGTCTATAAGATTAAGGAACTTAGTTATCTATGCTGTATTAACTCTTATAGTAGCTTCATCAGTATACCTACTGTGGAGTCAACTTGTTGTAAAACCTATTGTCATTAATGAGACTAGCGCTACTTCATCAACACCTACATTAAGTGTCAGTAAAACCACTTATATACATACGTTTAATCTTAGAGGGTATTCTATAAGTGGTGCTGGTGCAACATTTCAATATCCTCAGATATCTCAATGGGCTAGGTTATTCCAAGATATTATAGGTGTTGAGGTTACATATCAATCTGTTGGTAGTGGTGCTGGGCAAAAGATGTTTCTGTCTGATCGGGTTGTAGATTTTGCTGCTAGCGATCCGCCTTTAACAAGAGAACAGTATGAGAAGTATAAAGGTCAGGTTATGCAAATACCATGGATTATGGGTGCTATTGCCGTAGTATATAATGTGCCAGAGATACCTAAAGGATACAACCTTAAGCTTACAGCTGAAGTTATAGCTAAGATATACAAAGGTGAGATAGAGTATTGGGATGACCCAGCTATAAAAGAGTTAAACCCAGATGTAGCCGATAAACTCCCTAGGCAACCCATAATAGCTGTCCATAGATCAGATTCAAGTGGAACAACAGAAATATTTACAATATTCTTAAATAAAGCTGTTCCTATTGAATGGCCTAGAGATCTTGTTGGAAAAATCGTGAATTGGCCTGTTGATAAAACTGGTAGAGGTATCGGTGCAAAAGGTAATGAAGGTGTTACGGCAACTGTTATGCAAACACCTTACTCTATAGGATATGTAGAGTTGAGCTATGCTATAGAGAATAACCTACCTATTGCCGCTATAAGAAATGCTGGTGGCAAGTTTGTTCTACCTACGGAAGAAAACATTAGAAACGCAGTTAAAGGTGTAGCTATACCGGAGTCTCCGACCGAAGACTTTAGCCAGCTATTCATTGATATCATATATTCTCAAGACCCAGATTCGTACCCAATATCATCTGTTGCCTTCTTGATACTGTGGACAAGTTACCAAGATCCTAATAAAGCTTTAGCTATTAGTGAATTCCTGAAGTGGATAGCATACGAAGGGTATAAACATATGGTTACAGGGTATGTAGCACCACCAGAACCAGTTATAAAGTTATTGTTGGAAGCCGCAGAAGTATTAGGAAAATTAACTTAGATTAATTTTAAATTCGCTGAAGGAGTCTTTACCCATTAGGTGTGTATTATGCCTAAGTTTAATCATGATAAAATGTTTTTCATTTCGTTTTTACCTACGGCAATAATAATATCAGGAATACTCGTTATCTTCTTTATTATCCTCTTGAACCAATCCATTCAATCAATTACTATCTTTGGTTTAAACCTTTTTATTCAAAGTGTATGGAATCCTGAGAAAGAAGTTTACGGCGTTTTTGCACCAATTATAGGTACTTTTATTACTTCATCTATTGCTGTAGTTATTTCTTTAGTATTCTCGATACCTTTGGCTATTCTTATTACGGAATATTTAAAAGGTAGGCCTAGAGATATTCTTTCATCTATTGTAGAGCTTATGGGTGGTATCCCAACTATTGTGTACGCTGTATGGTCGTTATATTATTTAGCGCCATTCCTTAGATCATACATTATGGTGCCTCTACACAACTACCTAAGCTTTATACCGTTTTTCTCGTGTAGACCTATAACAGGGTTAACAATTTTTACAGCTAGTGTAGCTATAGGTATATCCCTTGTACCTTACACAACATCTCTTATAATAGAGTCCTACAAACTTATACCGGTAATGTATAGAGAAGCTTGCCTAGGTATTGGAGCAACAAGATATGAAACAATAAAGATACTTCTCTCGTTAGCAAAACCGGCTATAATAGCTTCAGCTATACTTGGTTTTGCTAGAGCTTCTGGGGAAACAACTATAGCTGTTACAACCATAGGCAACTCTATGTACTTAAGCCTATGCTTATTCACCCCTGGGTACACGGTATCAGCCTTAATAGCCTCTCAATACGAAAATGCTGGTCTCTACAAATACGCTGAATCTGTACTTCATGTAGCGGCGCTCTCAATACTCATTACCACGCTTATACTTAGTTTCATCGGCTTAAGGATCCTAGATAGATGGAGGGTGAAGATAGTTGTCTAGATGGAGAACAGTAAGAGATAAACTATTTGTATTCTTCGTACTGCTACTATCTATAATTGCTTTAGCACCTCTTATCCATATGATAATAGTAATATTTGTTAGAGGTATAGAAGTTATAGCTAAAGCTGGGCTAAGCTTTTTCTTAAGCATACCACCAACACCTTTATCGAGAGATATTGGAGGGATTGCACCAGCTCTCGTAGGCTCATTTATAACAACATTGATTGCTATACCGATAACAATGGTTCTATCTCTTTCAGCAGCAATCCTATCTACCGAATTTCCTCAGAAAACTATATCGAGATTAGTAGACATTTTATGTAGATCGTTTGCAAGTATTCCAACAATAATCGTATCTATGGTTGTTTACTCTGTAGTTGTTGTCCCTATGGGTAGGTTTTCTGCATTAGCAGGAGCAATAGCGTTAACACTAATATCTATTCCCTACGCTTATACAGCATTTTCGTCAGCGCTAAGATCTGTTCCTCAAACTTATAGAGAAGCTTCTTACTCTATAGGTATGAATAGATGGCAAGCGATATCGAAGGTATTTATACCTATAGCTAGAAAAGCAATCGTAGTAGGTATTTTAATAACATTTGCTAGAGCTATGGGGGAGACAGCAGCACTTCTCTTCACAATTGGTAGGTATAGAGCTGGTGTAAGCTTAAATGTACTAGCTCCTACAGATGCTATACCTTTACTGATATTCGATTTTATTACATCGCCTTTTAGGATATATCACGAAGTTGCGTGGGGTGCATCTTTTGTTCTATTCATGGTATATTTGGTTATCTTTATCGCTGTAAAAATTGTTGTCAAAGAGGTGAAGCTATAGTGTACGCTATTGAGATTGAGAACCTTAACCTATACATAGGTAATAGGCATATTCTTAAGAATATATCGCTAAGAATCCCCTATAACACTATACACGTAATCATGGGGCCCTCGGGCTCTGGTAAAACAACACTTCTAAGAGTGATAAATAGATTAATAGATTTAACCCCTGGGGCAAGGATTAGCGGGAAGGTCTCTGTTTTAGGGAAAAATATTTTCGATATCGATCCCTACGAACTAAGGCGTAGCATAGGCATGGTTTTCCAGATACCTAACCCGTTTCCACATATGACTATATACTGGAATGTAGCTATATCAGCTAAGCTAAACAAAATTGCTAAGAATAGAAAAGATCTAGATGAAATCACTAAATGGGCTTTAGAAAAAGCTATGCTATGGGATGAAGTTAAAGATAGATTAGATAGATATCCCCACGAGCTTAGCGGTGGCCAAAAACAAAGACTATGCCTTGCTAGAGCACTAGCTATGAAACCTAAGATTCTCCTTCTAGACGAGCCTACAGCTAACATAGACCCTGTAAACGCTAGAAAACTAGAAGAAGCTATAGTATCGCTAAAAGACGAGATAACAGTAGTTATGGTGACCCATTCACCTCATCAAGCAGCTAGAGTTGCGGATACCGTGACGCTTATATACGATGGAACTGTAGTTGAACAAGGTGTAGCACAAGTTGTATTCCTACACCCATCCAACGAGTTTACAGCTAAATTCCTTAGAGGTGAAATATAGATATGTTGTTAATTGAAGAACTTGAGAAACTTAAATCAGTGCTACTCCATATGGCTAAATATACCAAAGATGTCATCTATAAAACAAGTAGTTTGTTTGAAAAGCTAGAAAGTTCGTATAGAGAGAGGATATGGAGTGAGATAGATAATTCAGCATCGCTTCTAGAAAGAATTAGAAAAGAATTCGTAAATGAAGTCTTAGTTTTTATGGCTAGAAGACAGCCCCTTGGTAAAGAGCTTCTAGTAGCACATACTTTAATAGGTATCGCCTATGATGTTTATAGGATATCGAGGTATTGTAGAGAAATAGCTAGGATAGACTCTATGCTAAACCCAGAATCAAGTTTATCAGATGTAGAGGATATCAAGGGGGTATTTAGCGAAGCAGTAAAAGCTGTAGAGATATCCTTAAACGATCTTATCTCACTTGAACCAATCAACGAGGCAACTGTTATCGAAATAGACAATAAAGTAGATGAATACTATAAAAAATTACTAAAAGAGGTTGTATCAAGGGATAGCGTGGATAGGTTGACAGCTTTAAAGATTCTGATTATGAGGCATATAGAGAGAATAGTTGATCATGCCAATTACATAGAGAACTACTTAAAAGCGCTTGTCTAAACAAAATTTTTGTTAAACAAGAGTTCCTTGTTGTAAAGTTAGCATCTACCCTATGGAGCTATAAATATTAATACAAACGTTATAACGATATCGTAGGCTATTACCGCGAACTGTATCGCTATTGCTCTTAAGCTGTAGATAACTATAGGTCTATACCTTCTATACTTTGGTATAAGCCCTTCACTAAATCCTTTAGCTAATTCTTCTCCTCGTAGTATTATAATAGCTAATGTTTTCCATATACTTTCCTTTTTTAGTGCATGGGTGTAGACTATCTCTATACCTTCTTTTACGAGAAAAGATGCAACTCTAAAAAATAGCTGTGGGTATACTCCAGCAAATCTATTCACCTTACTAAATAATATTGATACCTCTGTAGGGTTAAACGTATGCAATATGTACATAGTATTTACTGTTACAAGGGTTGCTCTAGCATATATTGCTATACATCTAAAGGGGTTTATGTAACCTTTGGCTAGGTCTAGAAGAAGTTGAGTTAATGCCATCCATAGCCCTGGTATAGAGGATATAGTTAACGTGTATAAGAGTATCTTACGCATTTCAAGGATATAGTAAGTTATTAGTATAGGCAATGTGTATAGTACAAGGAATCGGATATCGTTTAACCCGAAGATATAAGTTATAGCGATATGTGTAAAGCTAAGTAATACCGAGCCTTTTCTTAGCAATGAAAAACCGTAGAGAAATAGAGACCGAAGGATAACAATAACCATAGCTGTTAAAGCTTTTGCATATCTCCTCATGGCTAGATCCTCTCTTTACCTAGAGTAAAACAGTAGTATGCGCAGAAGATGATAGCAAACTACTGTGGGTTGCTATAACAACGCTTACGCCTTTAGTAATAGCTTCTGCTAATAACTTAAGCACGTTAACTAAGTTTTTAACGTCTAGCCCAACAGATGGTTCATCTACTAGTACTATATCTGCTCCTCTAGCTAAAGCAGATGCTATAGCTAAACGCCTTCTTTCACCTGAGCTTAGCCTAGTTATAGGTGTATCAAGGGCGTTTACCAACGAAGATTTTAACGCTAAATCTACTTGGTTTAGAAGTTCATCTCTTGGTGTTGGTTCCGAAAGGTATAGCAAGGGGTTCTCAGGGATATACTGTATATTTTTGGTGAACCTCTTTATAGCTCCTCTACTCGCTCTATAGATACCAGCTATAAGCTTCAACAACGTCGATTTACCTTTCCCAGATGGTCCGCGGATAGCAACTAATTCACCTCTTCTTATATCGAGATTAACACCTTTGATCGTATACTCTCTTGAGTCTGGATATCTAAACCATACATTCGAAAGCTTAAGTTGGGTATCCTTCCCAAGTACATCCTTGATATTCCTTGATAAGTTTTTAACCTCAGCTTTTAACTCATCTAATTCGTTTATCAAAGGGATTTCGTCTACGCTTGGATACATCCGTGATTCACCCATAGGTTCTACATAGAGTACCTTATCTACACGGTTTCTCCAAAGCTCTATATCGTGGTCTACAACAACGAATGACATTTCGTAGCTATTTCGTACTTCTTCAACTACATCAACAAGTTGTTTCCTAAGCTCTTCGTCTAGGTAAGCCGTTATTTCGTCGACTAGGATAAGCTTTGATCTACTTAGAATAGCCTCTATGAAGAGAATTCTCTGGATTTCACCTGCGCTTAAATCCATAGAGTTGGACTCCAAAACATGTTCAACGTTGAACAGCTTAACGTATCTATGAACATGATCTTCATATTCTTCGCTGAAGCTCATTACCTCTAGAACAGGGTAAGGAGAGATTACACCAAACCATGGCTCCTGAGGGATGTAGCTAATGTAATCCCTATTAATACTCAGCGATATAAATCCAGAGAACTCGATATTAAATAAATTGTTTAAACCTGCAATACACCTTAAAAAACTCGTTTTACCTCCTCCGGAGGGACCTGTTACAAGGATTACCTCTCCTTCTCCTACTGAGGCTGAGTTTATAGAGGTTATAGGTTTATCCTTAGCATATAGCTTTAATTTCTCAACTTTTAGTAGCTCTTTCAATGAATTGCACCACAGGTATAGATAGCAGTATACCTGCTGTAAACTGCCCTACGTTAACAGGTACCTCGAATATTGCCCCAATAGGGTCTCTACCTAATATTAACGGATTAGATACGAAGAACTCGTAGAGGAAATAGCCTAAAACCATAACCATACCGCCTACAGCCATAGCTAATACATAGGGTTTCTTAACAAATGCTACGACAATTGATAGAATCGCTATTAACGCTGATATAGCTAACCATATGTATGATGGAAGAAGTACAGCAAAACTAGGTATAAATATTTTTACGCCTAGAAGCGATGTCTCAGTCCACGTAAATAGTACACCTGCTTCTTCTTCTCCATACCCAAACATATTGTACAACACTACAGCTGATAATATCAACCCAATAACAACTGTTAAAATCCTAACAAAAGTAGCTACCCTTGGTTTTCCAAGTCTCTTCAAAAGATATGAAACTATATATCCTTCGCAAAACTTTATAACAAAAGTTGCTGGAGCAAAATACCAATAACCAAGAACTAAATCAGCTAAAGCAGGCCCTAAACCAGCAGCTACAGCTGTAACCATAGGTGGAGCTATAGAAGCTATAACATATATCGATGCTTCACCTAAATTAAAGTAACCACCTGTAGCAGGGGTTTCTATAACCAACAGCACAGTAGCTATGAAGGTTATTACAGTGAAGACTATTAACCTTACAGCGTCGTATACCTTCACCATAAGTTTAAACCCAGGAACTACAACGTAAACAACACTATAATTAGGCTTTGTGGAACGTTCACCAGAATAAACTCATTAAAATCATATAGTGTAAACCCAGGTTAAGAAATATAAAAGAATAAATTTAGCTCAATGTCTTTACCTCAACTTGCATGAGGTTATTCTCACGTATACCAAGAAATCGAAAACATAAATCTGTAACCACCCTATATTCCTAATAATCTCAATACTATTATGCGAACAATTTGCTAATATATACTCAACGTTATGCTGTAAGAATAAAGGCGTAATTTAAATGTACATTTCTTTATAAACACAAAGAACATTTAAACTTACCTTATTCTCAGCTAAATATATGCTATGCTTTGACAGATTTGCTTATATTATTAAAAACTTACTCTACTTAATACCTTAGCCTACGTATATACCTAGTTTTTAATAGTTTGTTTATATGAGCTTGTCGCTAGATGCTATAGGTTTTTAATTCTATATTTTGTTGTATTCTCTTGGCGTAATAGTTGAGATTAGTCTTTTCAACTGGTAGTAAAGAGCTTGACGAAGTTTTAGGTGGTTTTAAGCAACGCTCTATGCTACTTGTTGTTGGTAATCCTGGTGCAGGTAAAACTACCTTGGCCTCTCAGGTTTGCTATGCAAATGCATTGAATGGGTTTAAGTGTCTATACATCTTTTTATGAAGATAAAGACAAGCTTTTTGGAATATGGGGAAGCTAGGCATTAATTTTGCGGAGATTGGGTCTAGAGGTTTGTTAATATATGTAAGACTTTCTGTGTTATCTTCAGCAGAAGAAGTAATGGATATTGTATCAGATATTGTTGTAAAGGAAAGACCAAAGATTGTTGTTATAGACTCTATTAACATTATCTTAGATTTTCTAGAGATTAGAAAAATTCGTGGAGTACTGATCACAGTAGCAGAAATACCTTTCTCAATAGTCTAGGGGAGGTGTAGAGTTATTTGTTCCACCAAGACCAGAGAGACCTGCTTCAATCACTATGACTAAGTTAGTAGCCCACGAAGTAACAGATATATACAGAGGCGATACAATATTTATGAACATACCTGAAGGTAGCGAAATCCACTATGAAGTCTTAATCCCTCTTGTAGATATTGTTGCAAAAAATAAAATGAAGACTTTGGTGGTAACCTACAACAGGTATTCTCAATATGAAATTATAGAAGTGTTTACCTCTATAGCACAGGAACTTGGATTAGATAAAGAAATAGCTATAAAAGCTTTAGGAAAATATGCGTCATAGAGTCTATTAACTCACTCAGCTAGTTACTCGTTAACATAGTTGTAATCACATATAGTTAACCTAGTTAAGAAATACAATCCAGATTTCATGATATTCTACGCTATCGAGGTAGTTCAATTTATTGTTGAAAGACCAAGCGAATACTGGTCTATAGTTATAAATCTCTTAACACGGCTAAGAAATCAAGGGAAATTAGTTCTCGGAATCTCTGGTCCTTAGATCCTAAATGGGTTAAAAACACGAAGCAATAGCGGATGCTGTAATAAGACTTCACTTCAATATAAACAAGTAGGGAAAAGTTTAAACCTATTGTTATTAGCTGGAGACGTGAAGTACCACTAAGAATAATAGATCTTACGGAAGAGAATCTCCAAAGCAAAATTACTAAGTAAAATACTAGTCGAAGAAATAAGGAAGAGTCTAGAATAAAACAATATAGTCTACGCAAGTTTATTACTTAAACTACAAGCCTAGGACTATTCAGAACTAGTTATGTGAAAACCTTAGGGTGTAGATCACAAATTTTTAAGCATTAATACTTTTAAGATGGGAGAAGTAAATAACTATTGATGAGAGAAGCATATCTTTGATGTAAGCCCAGCAGCCGGCTTTAAAGGATGTACTTCTCGACGAAAATCATAAACTATACCTATGGTATAAAATATGGCTATCAATAGCATTAAAAACGAGCTAGTTACACCCTTAATCAAAGTATTATATGTACCTACGTTTCTCATTACTAGGGATAACGTATTCCAGGTGTATACTTTAGAGCATAGAAGTATAAACTCTAACTTAAGCTATGTTCTACCATCAGCGAAGCTATACGAAACCCGCGGATTTATACTGTTTTTAAATTGTAGGTTTAGGGGATAAAAATGGTAACATTGAAGATCCTAACCCTAATCGTAGCTACCTTAGCTATACTTATGGTAATAGCCGTTGCTATCTACTACCTAACACCATCTATAGCACCGCAAACAACGTATACTACGGTAACCACTACAATAAACCAAACCCAAACAACAACCGTATCACCATCTTCTCCACTACCTCCTACCCAGCCAATAATAACAGATATCATCTCAGAAGGATTTGTATTCGTAGACGAAGATCTATACTGGAGGATTAAAATCCTAGGGGAAGCTGATCTAAGGAATAAAATCGAGATCAATGGCGTGTACAGCCATTGGTTTGGACGCTTAAACGTAACTTTACCTAATGGAGATACCCAGGATAGAATCCATATAGTAGGCAACTACGTAGATATTGTTTCCCAATTCACATACCTATCGAAGGAGATGACCTTAGATATCTATATACCGACTAAATGGTGGGAGAAAATATGTTTAGAAGGAATATACAGCGTTGTTGTTTGGCTAAAAGGTCCATACAATAACTACACAATTCTATTCAGCAAAAACTTCACACATATATTCTCCTTCAACGCTATCTTTAAACCTACTAAATGGAGCACTTGGAATGAAACCATAGAGATTGAGGTGAATAACACAGGGGATATACCTCTAATAATAAGTGGTGGAGGTTTTGTGTTAAGCGGTACCGATACCGTGATAGGATGGTGGAACCAACCTTCAGAGATCATAGTAATGCCAGGCGAATTCAAAGTCATAAGAGGGTCTATAGATATACTAAGCAGTTTTAGAGAAGAATTTAAAGGAAAAACAAAAACCATAGATATTTATATAGATGTTATTGGAGCACCTATGAGATACACTATAACAACAAGTATAGAATTTCCATCAAAATAGATGTACCTATTCACAATAGCTTTAACCATTAACTATTACTAAAAATTAAAACTTTTCTAAAGTATAGATTATGTAGTTTTATCCAGATAACCTCCACCATAGAGTTTCTTTCTTAAGCCTAGATACTTAGGATCTGCTGATATAACTGTATAGGCTATTCCCACCAAAGATATATAGCGAAATAATTAATGCTCAACCTATGCTTAGGCTATACTCCTTCAAAAACTCTGCCAAGAAAATAACCTAACAAATATATAAAATGATTAAATATTAAATTTCTTCAATGCTACTAACAAAGTAATTGAAATACTAATTAGTACAACCATAGATATATACCAAGGCTCTGGAACAGGAATAGGAATAGAATCATAGAATCCGCCAACAACATAACCACCGCTAACATACAAATTCACAGTAGTTATAGTACGAGCTTTAGTGATAATTCTTGGATTCTCTGTATTTCCAGATTGGCTTAAACCTATTCCAAATACACAGGAACCTGATTGAGCAACTGTTAGCGGTATCTTCATCTCTAAAGCATAATCGTCCTTACTTCTTTTAGTAGTTGTAAATGTAACATTAGTTGGAGGAGTTCTTATATTGATGGTTGTTTTTGTACCACAGAATTGCACTACTATATCGTTCTGAGGCTGAAACGGGTTGCGGGCTACCATGTATATGTATAAACCAGAACTATTTGCGTAAAACCTTACATATATTATGTCGATGACGGCGGGTGTATCACCTGATCTATCTTTCCACATTAGTTGGCATTTTGTTGGATTTGGGTATTGATCGCAACATAGCCAAACACTATTATCACTCATCCCTGTTATACTGCACCCGGTTCCACCTGGACATATCCAGTTGCTGGGCATCCAATCGCTTTCGTTACCGTCTATATTTATGGTAAGAGCATAGATTGTTACTGGGGTTATTAATATAAACAACACTATAGCATTTAATATTATTCTAATATTCTTACTGTTGTTGGTTGGCAAGAGTCTCACCAATTGTTATCTTTTTACCTAGGTTTTTAAAGTTTAACTCATTTTAAAAGGTAGACCTCTTATTTTAAATATTGTTTAAGTGTTACAGATAAGAGTCGCTAAGAAGTTTAGTTTTATGTTTAGGGTTCTTGGTTTAGAGATAAAAGCTTAGCTGTAGAATTCGTTGATGTTGTGTACTCTTTAGAAAGTATGTTAATGTATTATGATGTAGTTTTGGGTTTACCTTAGCTAAGCTTACGTCATTATGTTGGTTGTTCAATAGATTGTGTAAGCATTAACGTAGTTTCTAGACTTCTTTTTGCAGAGTATGTTTTGCAATTTTTTGTTAATGTTCTAGTTGATGTAGTAACTTATTATTGTTGATGTTAGATGTTATTAGTAGGTACTTGGAAGTATTTTTAGCTAAAATCTACTTTTGAAAGTAAAAGAAAAGTTGTAGAAAATAAACTAAGTTAAACTTGTTTACTGCCCACTATTCACGTTATTATCTACTCTAATGAGATAATGTTTTCTATAAAGGTTTTTATTTTATTAAG
This sequence comes from Ignisphaera sp., assembly GCA_038892955.1. Lineage (GTDB taxonomy): Archaea > Thermoproteota > Thermoprotei_A > Sulfolobales > Ignisphaeraceae > Ignisphaera. Next base: position 8,665 of record JAWASI010000011.1, on the reverse strand, counting down.
CTTATTCTTTTAATCGATTTTACGGTTGAAAATCTAAAAAAATAAGGATTGAGTACCACTACGTAATGTTTATAAGTAGATCTACAAAGATATACCTAGTGTTTTAAATATAATAATATAATTAAGTAGAATATATGGGGGTGAGATTTGGTTTACGAAGAAAACGTGGTTAGCGAATCTATTGATGTAGTAGTACTTAAGAAGAATTTTCTTCATCTTCTGGAAGAAGATGAAGAATTTAGATATACTGTTGCTGGTTTAATTGGTTTAGATGAGATTCTTAAGAAGCTTGATAGGCATTAAGAGGAATTTAAGAAGTTTAGAGAAGATTTTCTTGTTTTGTTAAAAAGCAAGAAAAGAAATGAGAGGAAAATAGGAGGTTGGAGAAGAGAATAATAGAAGATGAGAAGAGAATGCAAAAAGATGGGAGGAGGCTTATAAGGGATTTGAAGCTATAGAGAAGAAGCTTGAGGTTATAGAGGCTAGGTTAGAACATTACTTAAATGTTTTAGAAGAGCATGCTGCTATTTTGAAGGGGCATACTAAGATCTTATGGAGCATAGTAACGTAGTTAAGGAGTTGATTAAAAGGGTTAGTAGGTTAGAGCTTGCTGTTAGTACTTTAACAGAAGCATCATTTATTCGTTATGTTTATGATGATCTATGTATAGAGGTTTCATCTAAAGGTGAGAAGATATTGAGGAAGGTTAGAAATCATAGATTTAATGAAACATATATCAATTTATTTATCGAAACGGATAAATCTATATGTAGTTGAAGTCAAAGTAAAACTTAAGACATGAAGATGTAGGTTTACTTTTAGTTAGAACAAAGTATTCCGGGGAAAACGTTCGTAGGAATTCTAGCAACAACAACGATAGGTAGAGAAGTAGAGGGATACGCCTATGATATTGAAAAAGGTATACAAGTCTATAAATATTAAATTAATTGTAAACGTTCAACTAGGTAACAACTTAGAGAACATCTGTCAAATGTTGCTGATGATTTAGAAAACAATATATTGTTGATGTACAAAGGCTATGTTTCTAAGGCTTGTACAATAGCTATATGTTTAAGAGTACAAAATAGGATTACAAAAAGAAGCTAACGCCAAGAAATTTCTATATATATTCAAAGTTTAGCTACAACCTTGTAAATTTAGATAAAACTACATCTTGAAAAATAATACTTGTATAATTTTAATAATTTTATCTACAATTGTTTCGAGGGTAGCATACAGATTGCCACGTTATCTTTTAGCTTATTTCCACATGTAGGGTATGTTGACGATGTTTTCCTTGGATTAACATACTTAACCTCTAAACCTTTCTCCAAAGGCTTTGTAGCCTACGACGAATTGTGTTTTTTCTGTAGAACTGGAACAATAACTTTTTATTGAAAGAGCCATACCATTAACTCTATCCTTAAGGTAGTTCAAGTTCTCCAGTACTATGATGAAACCATATCTACTCGCTTGCTAGTTCAATAACACTATTGCTTACCTTGCGAGCATAATCCCAAGTTATATTCTTAATCCTATAATCATGTCTTTTAACCACATTTATGATGCTCTTGATGAACCCCCACGATCTTGGGTATCTCTTCTGTATTCTCTTAATCCATACCCTGTATGTCAGTTATCTTCCTAAGAGGTGTGTTTCAAAGCATTTGAGCCTAATTGTTTTTCCTGCTAGATGTGAAGATAGCCTAAAGTTATGTTATCAAAGTTAACATCGATAGCCGTAACAGTTCTGGTTTTCTTAAGCTTAACTGTTTTTCTGAAGTATATCGCTATATAGATCTTGTCTTCATTTACTCTTATAGCTAGTTCATATTTATTTCAATCCCTAAACTTCTTCACTCTCTTACTAGACGTCGATAGTTTTAGCTTAATCTCTCTACCTCTATGTAGTTTTAGAATGAGTTTTCTATTCTCTACTTCCAGACTATAATCATATTCGTTAACTCTAACTGATAATCTCCTTAAAACTGATTCCTACTATCATTCCTTTTACATGCTTTAACAATAGCTTTTGCATAGATATACGTCTGCTTAACATAGTGTGCCCTAAAACTGTATTTCCCTAGCACTGAATAGATCATTTTATGTAAAGCACTTATAGATAGTATTTCATCTAGATTCCACAAATTGTTAATAACAAGTTGAACTATATCATGATAGAGTTCCAGAAACCCAACTAAGGTAACATAGTCGTTGCTACCCTTGGAGAGAAAACCCCATCCTAATAGTTTTAACAAGCTTTCTACCCCACACCAAGTAGTTCACAATATTTGAAGCAGTAGAGATGTGTTTATAAGATTTCTCTCCAGTGTTAGTATAGATATAGATGGATATATATGGCTAGAATTGAGATTGCTATGTAACATTATAAAGTATAGGATATAGAAGAAGAATACATCCTATACCCGCTAAAGAAAGACAAAGAGAAGGTCAAGAAACTCAACAGAAAAGAAATCTGCATAACTATCAGAGCAGAAAAATAACATCAGATGGTATATAGCAATTTAAACCCGAAATAGTTATGTTAAGCGATAAAAGTAAGAGAGTTTATAAAACTGATAACTATTTTAAGAAGGAATAATACTTGAATTAACTAGTATTTATACACTATAATTCCTTTCCATTTAGCGAAGCCTCTACTTCTTTCCCTATCATAGCGCCAGCAAGTATACCCACAACATTTTTCTCTGGATAGTGTTTTTTAGCTATAAGCCTACCAATATCTTCGTAATCAGCTTTAACTTTGACTTCAACTATGTATACGACTTTATAAGTTTCTATGAGGAGGTCTATGTCTATTTCATCTATCTTAGCGTTTCTAATTTTACTTAATATCTTCTCCCCTTTTTGTAGTGCTTCTTTCTTGATGTCTTCGTAAACTGATTTAGCGTAGAAACTTTCTGTAAGTGCACCTAGAATTAAAGATTGAGCTGAAATTTCTTTTCTTAGACTATTAATCTTCTCACTATGTTCAGCAATTACTGTAATAAGGGTTTCTAAGATCTTTACAACTTCTTCAAGTCATTTGCTATATTCTTGTAGAATTCTGCTATGTTCTTGTAAAATCTTGCTATGCTCTTCAAGCTTCATCTCTATTGCATCTATTTTTCTAAAAATCTCTAGTACCCCAAGTACTCCAACTATAGCGTACCTAAGCTCTATATCCTCCTCTAATGTCTTAAGTATCTGGAGCTCCTCCTCCTTGCTTAAAATACTACTCATTCTTATCACTAAGTAAGGTACTCTAAAAAGATTATAAGTATTTAAATATATGGGTTCCATGTCTTAGAGAGTTCATGAAGATCTACAATGAATATAATTGATAACAGATTTATTATATATGTAGCGTATGTTCTTAACTTAAATTTGGCTAAGTTTAAAACCAATACATATTAAATACTTTAACTTTTAATGACATAGACATACTACATTATCTTGCTAAATCATACATAGATTCTCTAACATCTAATAACTATGTTATTACACTATTTGCTTTAGGTATATCCTCTCCAAGCATCCATCTTTGTACGGCCTTATATAGCTGTAATCTCTTTCAAACACAAGGTTAGAGTATATCCTCTTAAGAACATATCTACAGACTGTTTCGGATACAAGTTTACATGTATACCTAGTATCCATCTTAAGTGCTTGCGTTAACTTTAGTATAGGGCACGGATTTCTCGATATAGTTATAAGTTCTGAATTCGTTAGCCTAACAATTTCAACATCTTCTACTCTAAGCCTTAGAAAATCATAGTAGAAGACCTTAAGTAAATCACTCATATTTTTTACCTTCCTAGGTTTAACAGTCCAAAGGAATCCATATAGATAGAAAATAGATAAAACTATGAATAGAGGTATATGTTTTAAACCAAGTATAAAGTAGTTATATAATCTCCTCATGATTACAGCCTTTAGATAATATCTAGTACAGGTTTGAATTAAATAAATAGTTATGTAATCAATTCAAGAATAGCTGTATTTTCTGTTTACGCAATATTAAGCAGGTAATTGGTTTTAGCTACTATGTTAAGTATGGTACAATTATATAAACTTATTAATTTTACTCTAACGTTTACAAAAGCTAAGCGAATCTCGGGGCTAGGTCAACATTGTTTATGTATTATATTGTGTTTTTGTTTTCAATAGCAATTCTTTTTTTATATACTATCTATAATTTTCCCTGGCTTACGAAATACTATAGACTTAACTCAGGAGAATTCTTATTAAGGAAGGGTAACAGAGTTGCTTTTGTTTCAGATATCCATATAGGTGCTAGTGGAAGTAATATTATGTTGCTTAAGTTTATTGGAAAAATACTAAGGATATTAAATGTTGATGTACTGGTTATTGTCGGCGATTTAATTGATGAAAGAATTCACCTTGGCTCTAGGTATCTAGAGAAACTAGCTGAGTTAGTTGTGAAAATCCTTGATCTTAAGGATGTAACTGTTATATACATACCCTCTAATACTTCCCATGACGTTGTTTTCGAAGGTCAAGGTAAAGACTTTCGCAGGTTTCAGCTACGTAGTAGAAACGTAGATTTTATCTATGCACCACATATGCTTAAGATATTTTTTGAAGAATGCAATGAATATATTTATGCTACACACGGCGATTATATTTCAAGAAATGGTGCTATAGCATATATTCTAGACAAAGTATGTAGGAAGGTAATCGGGAAACGTATCACCGGTATAATAGCGCGTAAGGTTTTTAATATAGATAACAAGGCGTGGGTTATCCTTGGGCATAGCCATGTATCTTCTCTAGACCCTAGGTATAGAGTTATAGGGCTAGGTAGTTGGATAAAGAGGTACTACGCACCTAGGGAATGCTCTATAGCTATAGTTAGCTGTAAAAATAAAACCATCGGTATAGTTTTCATAGCTTTAACCAAAAACCATGTAGTTAACCTGTATATTGAATAGCTTAACCTATTTCCCCTTCTCCCACTGAGATTTAAAAACTTGAATTAATTATTAAAATATAAATGCTGTAACTAATGCGTAGCTATGGTTCTTTTTACATAGTTTGAGTAACCTACTTATTTATGCGATCAATATCTTTCTATTCTTGATATTTCTAGAATCCTTGCAACTTTTTCAATATATCTACTAAAGCAGTTTTATTCTTAGGTAGAGGGTAAGTAGACAGATGTATAGAGTTTTTCGGTTTCTCAAATACATGTTTTACCGCTTTAAATACTCTACAGAGGATTACAACTAAGTGGACTATTTCCTAGCTATTACTTCTACCCTAATTTTTGAATAGCTTCTATAACTTCTCTACTGGTAACAACTCTATCAATACCTCTTTCTCCCTCTAGCTTAACCCAAGATTCGTCAAAAAGATCACTTGGTAAAAACTTTTCCTAGAGAAAAACTCTAAGGAATTATCCTCTCTAACATTGTACTCCTTAAAAATAGTGTAAACAGCGTTAAAAAGAAGCTCCTTTTCCTAGTTAAAGAAATTCCTAGGGTAATCATATGGAGGTAATTCCCCAATAAACAGATAAACTCAAATACCAGGGTCATACCTTAACTTAAGAAATTTAATCCATAGTTAAAATCTACCATAAGATAAAATAAGTAAAGCTAACTATAAAATACATGCCAAAAGCAGGTTCTTCCCTGAGTATAGTGGGTTAATCAAAGGGTTGACTAGGTATGTTTATTCAAAGCACTTTGTCGTAGATTTTACATAACTAGACATTATCTGCTTAGATAACTTATGGAAATAGTTCAAAATTCTTTAATTGATTTTATGTGTACTACCTAGAGAATGTATGGCTAATTCATTTATAGTAAAATTTATAAAGGTGTGCAATTCGTATACAGAGTCAAAGGTGTCCTATATTGTGGAACTAGATCCAATAATAAACCTAGGGTATATAGTATCGATAGTAGCGCTAGTTCTAGGAATAGCACTAAGCGCTTACCTTAATTCTAAGAGAAGAGGGTGATGATTATTGTGGTACAACAATTTATTTCAGAAAGTATTATCAATATAGATACAATTATCATATTTGCTGTACTAGGTATAACTATAGCAATAGGCTTTATAGGCCATAGGGCTAGCAAAACTATAGCAGGCTATATGTTCGCCAACAAGAGTTTAGGTCCGTGGCTTCTATCCTTCTCCATAATGGCTACCTACTTCAGTGCTGCATCATTTCTCGGAGGAGGTGGTGCTACCTATCTCTTCAACCTAGGTTTTGGTGCTTGGTTAACAGCTTGGCATGTTATAGGTGTTGTAGCTCTATGGCTAATTGTCGCCGGCAAGCTATTCGACTATATATCGAAGGCAAAAGTACTAAGTATCCCAGAGCTTATAGAGTATAGGTATAGAAGCTTTTCGGCAAGACTAATCGCTTCAGCTATAATAGTATCCCTATTTACGCTTTACCTCTCTAGTGTATACAAAGGAGGTGCTATAATAATATCTTCACAGCTTAGGGTAGACTTATTAACAGCGCTACTAATCCTCGTTGTACCTGTGATTATATACCTAGTTGTTGGGGGAATGAAGGCGGCTGCTGTAAATAATCTCTTCCTAGGATCTATGATGCTTGTAGCAGCTATACTAACGTTCTACCACATAATGAGCTATATTGGGGGGCCTATAAATGGGTTAAAGATGCTTGCAAACACAACAATACTAGGTAAATATCCAGGCGAGCTATGGCTAAAAATAAACGGCATGGGTCCACCCCCGGCCATGGAGAAAAACGCTGTACCGCTACTAATAATGAGTATAACGTTCTCTATAGGTATGGCTCAGGTAGCACTACCTAACCTATTGATACAGTTCTATGCAGCTAAAGACTCTAAGACTATTACGAGAGGAAGGCTAATAGGCCCTATACTTGTTGCTTTGTATGCTATGCTTATGTTCTCCCTTGGAATATTCTGCCACCCAATAATAGACAGTAAACTCCAGCCACAAGAAATAGCACAGCTTATGAAGGATACAGATTGGGTTATACCTAAAACTGTTTCCCTCATAGTTCAACCAGCTATAAGAGGTTTAATACTAGCTGCACCTGTAGCTGCATCAATGTCCACCATAGCTTTAACTGTTTTAACCCTCGCGAACACCGTTATTAGAGACTTTATCCAGCCTTTTGCTAAAATTGAAGAAGAGAAAACCTTGGTTATCATAGCAAAGCTGATGTCTATATTACTCTCGTTGATACCTATACCCCTTGTACTAACAGAGGATAAATTAATAGTTGAAATCGTTGGCGCAGCTTTTGGAACGATATTTGCATGTTTCGTAGGTCCAATAACAATAGGTTTACATTGGGGGAAAGCATCCAGGGAAGGTGCTATAGCTTCTATGATTACAGGTACCTTGGTTGGTATAACTTGGTATCTCTACCTATACAGAACAACGTGGATATACCCAACAATACCTGCTACAGCTTTAGCTCTATTGGTATTCATATTAATGAGTATTACTAAGAAACGTAGATAACGTTAAACAGATTATCTAAATCACAACCATATTTTTTAAACACAATATTTCAAGCAATCTGATAATTAAGGCCTAGGCTGTAAACCATTATACATGGGTATGCATAGTAGAGCTTAAATTTCTGCCCTTAATTAAATCAAATTGAGAGGTGTATTCGATGCCCCAATGGATTTAACCCAACTCAATCTATGTAAACAACATAGATACAAAGCATTAACTTCTAGAACAAAAATCAAAGTACTAGAATACAAAAATTCTTCTCCTAAAGGTGGACACATTGAGCCGTAGCTGGATTTGGAATCCTAGCATTGAGTGTGCAAAACATAGAGATATAGAGGAAATCCAGATCAAACGATTAAGAGAACAGGTTAAGAGAGTTTATGAAAATTGTTATTACTACCGTAAAAAGATGAAAGAAATAAATTTAAAACCTGAAGATATTAAAAACCTCGACGATCTTAAGAAATTACCATTTACAACAAAAGACGATCTAAGGGAGAACTACCCATTTGGATATCTTGTAGCAGACTATAAAAACATTGTAGAGGTACACGGGACATCGGGTACAACAGGTGAGCCTATATTCATGTACTATACAGCTAAAGATATAGAGAACTGGGGAGAAGTAATGGCAAGATCGCTTGCTGCAGCAGGTTTAACTCAAAACGATGTTATCCAGATAACACCTAGTTTCAGCTTATTCACAGGAGGTTTTGGTTTCTTCTATGGAGCTAGAAAAATAGGGGCATGCATAGTGCCAATAGGCCCAGGATTCTCAAAGAGGCAGATATATGTAATGATTAAGCTAGGAACAACTATGTTGGCGGGGATAGCAAATTATGCTCTTAGGCTTGCTGAAGTAGCTTTTGAGCTAGGTATAGATCCTGCTAAAGATACCAAGGTTAGAAAAGGTGTATTTGGTGCTGAAATGTGGAGCAATGCATTAAGGAAGAAAATAGAGAAAATATGGGATATGGAGACCTTCGATATATATGGTATGGCGGAGCTATATGGACCTGGAACAGCGATTGATTGTGAATACCATGAAGGTCTTCATGTTTGGGAAGATCATTATTTAGTTGAAGTTGTTGATCCAAAAACAGGTGAATCTGTTGATATTGAAGAAAAAGGAGAACTTATTGTAACAACATTAACAAAAGAT
>JAWASI010000010.1:39991-48440 GCA_038892955.1 Ignisphaera sp. | reverse complement strand
TCCTTTACCTATAACTATACCCGGCGTAATCACGGCGTTAGCTCCTATAATAGCATCTTCTTCAACAATTGTTTCGATAAGTCTCCTACTAGGAGGATATCTATCGTTTGTAAACACAACCCTAGGCGCAATGAATACATTACTTCCTATTTTAACACCTGGAGGTATGTAGACATAGGACTGAATAACAGTATTTTTATCTATTACTACGTACCCATCTATAACTGTTCCTGTCCCTATTCTACAATTTGGTTTTATTGATGTATTCTCCCTAATTACAACATTGTGCCCAATTTCGACGTGATCCCCAATTTCAACTTTTTCATATATTGTAGTACCGTGCCTTATAATAACATTATCTCCAATAGAAGAACCATCGCTTAGACTATTCAATAGCTCATCGAAGTTATCAAGACGAGACAACGAAAGTACTCCGAGAATCTTTGATCTAACAGGGTAGCCTACAACGATATTACTATCTATAAAGGTATTTTGACCTATCCTACTTGGTCCATAGATTCTTACATTAGTTCCTAATATTGTGGTGCTAGCTATAACAGCTTTTTTGCTTATGTACATAGGGGGGACACGTATATAGGATTTTATTATCGGGGATTAAAGCTGTTACCATGCCAAGAACTGTAAACCTTATTAATTTGTGGGCTAGGTTTTATCTTTACTTAGGTATCGAGATATGGGCAATGTTAAGAAGTATGTTTATCAATTCGAAGATGGGGATCCAGAGGATAGCAAGCTTTTTGGAGGCAAAGGAGCTAGTCTAATAAGAATGACTAAATTAGGGTTACCTGTACCACCGGGGTTTATCATAACAACGGAGACGTGCGTTGATTTCTACCATCCCAGAAAATCGGAAATAGATGCTCTAGAATTCGAATTATCTAAAAATCCTCCACCTGATGTTAGAGACGAGCTTATAAGGAAGATATGGGAAATCATAGATACACTAAGTTTACCACAAGGACTTTGGGATCAAGTAGTTGAACATATGAGAATCCTTGAACAAAAGACTGGAAAAAGATTTGGTGATCCTGCCAATCCCTTATTAGTATCCGTTAGAAGCGGAGCACCTGTTTCCATGCCTGGTATGATGGATACTGTGTTAAACCTAGGATTGAATGATCAAGTAGTAGTTGGGCTTGCTAAACTAACAGATAATGAATGGTTTGCATACGATGCGTACAGGAGATTTATCAACATGTTTGGTAAAATAGTGTTAGGTATTGAGGATAAACACTTTAATAAAGTATTCGAAGAGTTGAATGAAAGCTATATCAAAGAAGTTAAAGAGAAATACCCTGATGAAATAGCCAATATAAAAGCTAAGATTCCTAACTACGAACCTAGGTTAGATGCACAACCGCCTAGAGAATTAGCTCCAAACCTATGGAGAAGATCGGTTGAGTACCTTAAAGAACTTGTTGTGAGGTACAAGGAGGTTGTTAAAAATTATTGGGGCGAGTTTCCGCAAGATCCATGGAAACAACTTGAGCTAGCAATAAAAGCGGTTTTCAGGTCTTGGATGAATCCAAGAGCTATATTCTATAGGCTAGTTAACAAGATTACACCGGAGATAGCTCATTGTACAGCCGTTAACATAGTTACTATGGTATTCGGCAACATGGGATGGGATAGCGGTACGGGAGTGGTATTCACAAGGAATGTTGCCACAGGTGAAGATGAGCTCTATGGCGAATACCTACCAAATGCTCAAGGAGAAGATGTTGTAGCTGGTATAAGGACACCGTTATCTATATCAGCTCTAAAAGAACTTCACCCAGAGCTCTATAACCAGCTATACAAAGCATCCAAACATATGGAGAAAGCCCTTAAAGAAGTACAAGACATAGAGTTCACGGTAGAAAGAGGTAAGCTATACTTCTTACAACATAGAGATGCCAAGATGACTCCTTTGGCAAGGGTTAAAACAGCCGTTGATATGGTTAAAGACGGAATTATAACCAAAGAAGAAGCAATACTAAAAGTAAAACCAGAACACGTTATTCAATTGCTATATCCAAGAATTGACCCTAATGCGAAAGTAACGCCTATAGCTAAAGGTCTTCCAGCTTCGCCAGGTGCGGTAAGCGGCCAGGTTGTATTTGATCCTGATACAGCTGTTGAATGGGCTAAACACGGTAAGAAGGTTATCTTAGTAAGAACGGAGACAAAACCAGATGATGTACATGGGTTCTATGCAGCTGTAGGTGTATTAACAAGTAGAGGTGGTATGACAAGTCATGCAGCTGTTGTAGCTAGGGCTATTGGTAAAACAGCAGTTGTAGGTGCAGAAGCAATAGATGTACATGAAGACGAGAAATACCTCAAAGTAAAGGACTTAATAATCAAAGAAGGTGAATGGATAACAATAGATGGGAACACAGGCAATGTATACGTAGGTATTGTTCCAACAATAGAGGGTGGGTTAATACCTGAACTAGCGACAATACTTAATTGGGCTGATGAGGTTAGGAAACTTGGTGTAAGAGCTAATGCCGATGTGCCTATGGATGCAGAGATAGCGTTGAAATTTGGAGCTGAAGGTATAGGTTTGCTAAGGATTGAAAGAATGTTCAGGAAACCAGAGAGACTGGAGCTTTTAAGAAAAGTAATACTTGCTGAAACAAAAGATGAAAGGATTAAGTATTTGGAACCTCTAGCCGATATGATTAAGGAGGACTTTAAGGAGATATTCAAGATAATGAACAGTAAGCCTGTTATAGTGCGTTTAATTGATCCACCACTACATGAGTTCCTACCTAAGCCGGACGAAATACTGCAAGAGATATATGAGCTAAAAGCTAGAGGAACCCCCGAGAGTGTTATAAAAGAAAAAGAGTGGTTACTTAGAAGGGTTAGAGCACTACAAGAAGCTAATCCAATGCTTGGTCACAGAGGTGTAAGAGTAGGTGTTACTCATCCAGAATTCTACTACTACTTATCAAAAGCAATCCTAGAAGCAACAGCAGAGCTAATTAAGGAAGGTTATAATCCTGTTGTAGAGATAATGATTCCACAAGTATCAGAAGTTAACGAGATTAGGTATGTGAAACAAAAAGCTATAATACCAGCTTTAGAGGATACAGAAAAGAAGTATAATGTAAAGCTAGACGTAAAAATAGGAACTATGGTTGAAACAGTAAGAGCTTGCTTAACAATGGATGAAATAGCTAAAGAAGTTGACTTCCTAAGCTTTGGTACAAACGATTTAACTCAAGCAACATTTAGCTTCAGCAGAGATGATGTAGAGAATAAGTTCCTACCAATCTACTTACAAGAGAAAATAATGGCATTCAATCCATTCCAGACACTAGATGTTAAAGGAGTTGGTAAACTCATAGAAATAGCGGTTAAAGCTGCTAGAGAAGCTAACCCGAAGATAGAGATAGGCATTTGCGGAGAACATGGCGGAGATGCTGATTCAATAATGTTCCTATACAAAGTAGGACTAGATTACGTATCAGCATCGCCCTTCAGAGTACCTGTAGCAAGATTAGCAGCAGCCCAGGCAACATTGAAATATTCAAAGAGCTTAAACACCTAGACATATTTTGTTCTCTTAGATTAACTTAGAATTAATTTATTTTTTATCAAACACGTTATACAATAGACCATTTTTATAAACTAAACTTATATACTTTGCGACAGTATCGTAATATAGCTTAGAATGGGTGCTCGCTATGTCTAGCAGTAATGAACCAGAGGTCGCATTAAGGGTTGAATCAGCACGACAACGTGATGTTGGTAAGAAAATAGCCAGAGTCCCTAGAAAGGTTTTCAAGGAATTGAGAATAGATGTAGGCGATTATATAGAGATTAGAAGTCGTAAAGGAGTTACAGTTGCTCAAGCTTGGCCTGCTTATCCAGAGGATGAAGGCTACGAAATAATAAGGATAGATGGTTTCATGAGGGAAGTTTTAGGTGTAAGTGTAGGGGACCTTGTCTCAATTAGAAAAACATACGCTGTTCCAGCACAGAGAATTATTCTGGCCTTCGCAGATGGAGAATTTCTAGGAGCTGATTATGATCCTAGGTATAGAGAACATTATGCACGTACCCTTGCCCAATATGTTAAAAGAGATCTTCTGCAGAAACCACTTATTAAAGGAGACCTCGTGGTAGTTTCTTACTTTGGTTACTTCAGTAATCCCCTGAGACTAAGAGTGATATCTACAATTCCTAACCAAGTTGTTTACGTGACGGAGACCACCGATATAGTGATAAGACCAGAACCAGCTTATATTACCCCACCGGGTATCTCTAGGGTTACTTGGGAGGATATAGGGGATCTAGAGGAAGTTAAGGAGAGAATAAGAGAAATTGTTGAGCTACCGTTAAAGCATCCAGAGCTCTTCGAAAGACTAGGTATAGAGCCTCCGAAGGGTATTCTTCTCTATGGTCCTCCTGGTTGTGGAAAAACATTACTAGCAAAAGCTTTAGCTAATGAAACTGGTGCTACCTTTATCCCTATTAATGGTCCTGAGATAATGTCTAAGTACTACGGAGAATCAGAGCAAAGACTTAGACAAATATTTGAAGAAGCTGAGAAAAAAGCACCAGCAATAATATTTATAGACGAGATAGACGCTATAGCCCCCAAGAGAGAGGAAGTTGTAGGTGAAGTGGAAAAAAGAGTTGTTGCCCAGCTACTAGCGCTAATGGACGGCCTTAAGGAGAGAGGCAGGGTAATTGTTATAGGTGCCACCAATAGGCCGGATGCTATAGACCCAGCGCTTAGGAGACCAGGGAGATTTGATAGAGAGATAGAGGTTCCTCCACCTGATAAAAGAGCTAGAAGAGAAATCCTAGCTGTTCACACGAGAAACGTACCTTTAGCTGAAGACGTGGATCTAGACAAACTAGCTGAGATAACGCACGGGTACACAGGAGCAGATCTTGCTGCTCTCGTTAAAGAAGCGGCTATGAATGCCCTGCGGAGGTTCTTAAAGAGCCACGCAATAGACCTAGATAAACCTATACCTTCAGAACTTTTGCAGAAACTAAAGGTTGTAATGCTGGACTTCCTTAACGCTATGAGAAGCATTACGCCGTCGCTAATGAGGGAGGTTGTTATAGAGGTTCCAGAAGTTCATTGGGATGACATAGGAGGTTTAGACGAAGTTAAGCAACAGCTTAGAGAAGCAGTTGAATGGCCATTAAAGTACCCCAGCATATTTGAGCAAATGGGTATAAGACCTCCGAAGGGTATTCTTCTCTATGGTCCTCCTGGTTGTGGAAAAACATTACTAGCAAAAGCCGCGGCTACCGAGAGTGGTGCCAACTTCATAGCTGTTAAAGGTCCTGAGGTGCTAAGCAAATGGGTTGGAGAATCAGAGAAAGCTATTAGGGAAATATTTAGGCGTGCAAGAAGAGCTGCACCGGTCATAGTCTTCTTTGATGAGATAGACGCTATAGCCGCTATAAGGGGGCGCGATACAGCTGGAGTCATAGATAGGATTGTAAATCAGCTGCTCACAGAGATGGATGGTATAGAGCCTCTTAGAGGTGTTGTCGTTATAGGTGCTACTAATAGGCCTGATCTCCTAGATCCAGCTCTCCTAAGGCCAGGGAGATTCGATAGGATAATTTATGTACCTCCGCCAGACGTTAAAGCTAGATATGAAATCTTAAAGATACACACAAGAAAAATACCCCTAAGTGAAGATGTTGATCTACTAGAAATGGCTAAGATCACAGAGGGTTACAGTGGTGCGGATCTAGAGGCTTTGGTGAGGGAAGCTGTAATGCTTGCGCTAAGAGAAGATATAAGGCCTAGGCCAATATCGTTCAAATACTTCAATAAAGCTATGGATTACGTAAAACCAAGCCTTACCTCTGAATTACTCCAAGCATATGAAAGAGTTAGAGAAGATTTGCTCAAGAGAATGCTGTATATGTAATTCTCTAACTAGGTTTTTCCTTGTTTACACCGTTTATTCCTATATTTTGGGGGCTGGTAAGTGAAAAATTTAAGGGATAGAATTCCGTTATATCTATCTAAGGAATTCAAGGACTTTAGGGCTAAGCTTAGGGAAGAGGTAGCTAAAGCTTTAAAAGGTAGGTATAGGTTGTTGGTAATGTTATCGGGAAATGATGCAGAGAAGCAAGGAGTTCAATGTGTAGATTTAGTAATATCCTACATTAGGTGGGCTCTAAGCGAGAAGAAGAACATAAAAATTCTCTATATACATCATGATGAGTTTGAGGATGCAGAGCATAGACGCAAAATATTTGAGAGACTTATTAGAAGATTTATAGAAAGGAGGAAGCTAAGTAATAGCGTAGATCTTGAGCTAGCAGTTTACGAAGGTTGTGAGAAATACTTAGGAACTACATACCAACTTCTTATACTAGACCTAGTTAACAGCTTAAAACCTAACGACGTAGGTAGGCTCGTCAACATAGTTGAGGGAGGAGGACTTATAATAACATTTACCCCTAAATGGGTAGAATGGCCTAATAGGAGAAACTTGTTTCAGATGTCGTTAGCTGTACCCCAGCATCCTGAACCTAGAAATATCTTCGTCCGATGGTTTCAAACGATAACGATGACTAGCGAAGGCATATACATCTATGATGTTGACGAAAATAAGATTATAAAATTTGATAAACTTGATATAAAGTCGTCTTCAAAACCTATTTCTATTCCTATTTTAGTAAACTTCCCTAAAGAGTTATATGAACTAGCGTTAACTCAAGACCAGGTTGAGGCTATTAAAATAATAGAAGGGTTATTGGATCAACCTAGAGATCCATATAGAAGGGCTTCAGTAGTTCTCATAGCTGATAGAGGTAGAGGTAAATCGTGTGCTATAGGGATATCCTTGGCAGGGCTTATACACGGTATGCTCAAGTCTAGGAATAGAATTAGGATTGCTGTCACAGCTCCCGAACTTACAAATGTTCAAGCACTGATGATGTTGGCGCGTAAAGCGCTTAACAAGCTAGGTCTAGATCATAAAGTGATAGAAAAAGAAGGCATGATTATGGAGTTAAAAGGCGAGAGATTTAGCATAGAGTACTGGAGCCCAGCTAACGTAATTAAACAAGATGTAGATGTAGTTGCTGTAGATGAAGCAGCAGGTATCCCTGTTCCGCTTCTCCATAAAATTTGGCAGAGATTTCGAAGAACAATTTTTGCTACAACGATTCATGGATACGAAGGGGCTGGAAGAGGTTTCTCTGTAAGATTTCTAAAGAGGCTTAAAGAAGACCCTAAGACTAAGCTAATTATATACGAGATGGAAGAACCGATACGCTATAGCATTAACGATCCTATTGAGAAATGGGTCTTTAGAGTTCTCCTACTTGATGCAGAACCAGATGAACTCACCGAAGAAGATTTAAGGTACATAGAGAAGAAAGAGTTTACGTACCTTGTTTTAGACCCTGATAACTTGTTTACGCTGGAGAACGAAAGTATCCTCAGAAAGTTGTTTGGGATATACGTTCTTGCACACTATAGAAACGAGCCAGACGATTTAGGGATGATAGCAGATGCACCTCATCATAGTGTAAGAGGTTTAGCTTTACCTAATGGAAAAATAGTTGCAGCGGCACAGCTAGCCGAAGAAGGGCCTATAGCTGATGAACATTTGGACTCGTTGTTAAGAGGAGGTAGAATACCTGGGAATATCATCCCAGATAGGTTGCTAAAGCATGGTAGGCTGAGAGATATTGCAACTGGAAAAGGTTGGAGAATCGTTAGAATAGCTGTTCACCCTGATGTTCAGAGTAGAGGCATAGGCTCGTATTTAATTTCCATGCTTGTAAAGGAATCCATTGAAAGAGGATACGATTGGATTGGCAGTGGTTTTGGT
Organism: Ignisphaera sp.; assembly: GCA_038892955.1. GTDB lineage: Archaea > Thermoproteota > Thermoprotei_A > Sulfolobales > Ignisphaeraceae > Ignisphaera. Next base: position 40,602 of record JAWASI010000010.1, on the reverse strand, counting down.
GCCACCGAGGAGTTGTTAAGGTTTTGGTTAAAGAACAGCTTTATACCAATACATATATCACCTGATAGAAACCCCGTAAGCGCTGAGTATACGGTGCTAGTAGTAAGGCCTCTTAACAATAAATGGAAGACCATTGTTGAAATTCTATACAACGAGTTCAAGAGGAAGCTTATAGAAAGTTTATATGATACATATAGGGATCTAGAGGTAGAGGTTGCATACCTTCTTCTTAACGCCGATGTAATTATTGGTGCGGATGATAAGGAACAAATACAATGTTTCCCTCCGGAGATGACACCAATTCAATTAGATAGATTGCTTAGTTACATCGAGGGTTACATGACTTACGAATCTTGCAACGATGTTATAGTAAAGATCGTTAAACATTATTGGTTGCAGCCAAAGAGCTGTAGAAATCTTAATGAATTTGAAGAACTCGCGTCAATAATTAAGGTTTTACAAGGATTAGGCTGGGATTTAGTAGCAGACATTCTGCATATACCCAAAGGCAAGGTCATAGATACCGTACGAACTTTAATCGAGAAACTCGTAGAGAGATTTTTTAACTTCAAAAAAGAAGAAATAAACGAAAGATTAGGTAAGGTAACATT
>JAWASI010000010.1:0-39979 GCA_038892955.1 Ignisphaera sp. | reverse complement strand
GTAAATTCATGGGGATTTGTTGGAGCGACCTAGTTGAAGAAATATTTAACAGAGTAGAGGAACTTATAATTCTATGCCCTAGTTGTTCGTCAGAGGATCCCTGTATCTATTCGCTATCTAAGTCTCCTCCAATGGATATACAGGTACTTGGCGAATGTTGTACATGCATATTTGAAAATACTCTCGAGGCAATGCAGAACGTGTACAGAGTCTATAGTTCCAGCGAATCTAGGGAGACAATAGCTGTTTACAAACTCGATGACGTTATCATAGAGTTAACACCTTCTACAGCTACTATTGTGCCAATAGCTAAGCTTAGCACCTACATAGAGGTACTAGAGGAAAGTGGGGGTACAGACGTTAATATGATAAAAAGTTGGCTCATGGAATACACGAACGTTAACCCAAAATGCGGTGATAGACATTAACCTTACTGTCCTCTATTTCTACAACAGCGTAGAACCTCTTATATAGAGGACCAGGATTTACGATAATAGTATCACCTATTCTGTCAATACACCTAGACTCATGTACATGGCCGCAGACAACAAGAACAGGTTTAACTAACTCTATAAATTTTCTAATACCTTTGGATCCAATATGGTTTCCACTATAAGCAATATCGCATTTAGTGCCGTAAGGGGGTGTATGCGTTATAAATACCAGAGGGTAGCCCTTGTATCCAGAGGATTCTAAGGCGTTATAAATGCTTAAAAGAGAATGTTCAACGAAATCGTCGTCAAATTCAAATAATGTATTGAACGGCGATCTAAGAGATCCTCCAAAACCTACATATACGTAGTTTCCAAATAGTTTATAGCTGTTATGGGCATTTACATAGATATCAGATTTAACTTTATCGTAGTGATCTGCTACATCCATATTACCTGGTACAGCGATAAACAGCTTCACTCTGTATAGCTTAGCTATATCTACTGCTTTAAGCAAATGGTCTAAGGTTTTGTACGGCGCTTTATAGGGGGCTATATCCCCTGAGAACAGTATCAAGTCAACTTCTATCTCCTTTTCGAGAATTTTACCTAAGAACTCTACATAGCCATGGACATCGCTTATAGCTAAGGCTTTCATCTACTCCTCACCGAATACTTCTCTAAGTTCTCCGCCTTCAAAACCTTTGTACCTAGACATAAGGAGCTTTAAGCCATTTTCAACTCTCTCTTTGTACAACTCTTTCCTCTTAGCTTCTAAAAATAATGGGCTTAAACCCATTGCTTCGGCTGCGGTCTTCAATTGTTTACCTAAGTTTCTAGCTTTTTCCAGCAAATGAGAAAATTTCTCCATGTAGTTAAGCTCTCTACATAAATGATGATCGAGCACCAAGACTTCAAGAGACTCAAGCTCTAGTAACCTATTAAGGAAAGAAATAGATAACCTTAAACTTTCTTCGCTGTATTTATATCCTAGCAAATATGTGGGTGGTCCATCAACAATAGCCACCCTTGCATTACAAAAACTGAGTAGAACTTTGTGATCTTCTGTAGGCCCGCCTTCGATATCTGATGTATATAGTAGGGTATCGTCGGCATCATCTATACATACAGCAACAACATAACCAAGCCTATTTCCCTCGCCGTGTGGCACAGGGTCTGAAAAACGTATTACTAAGTTATCTATGGATACTGAATGTCTATCAGCTATATGAACAGCCTCCGCTTTTTCTTTTAAGATCCTGAGGAATTTAGATGCTCTGATCTTCTGCGAGGTATTTATGTAGTGATTAGGGTCCTTTACGTAAATTACTTTACCTTCGTAAAGCTTTGCGTCGATAAACCTCCCTGGATCATGATGATCGTAGTGATAATGTGTATAGATTAATATATCGCTATCTCTAATTAACTCCTCTATCCTATCGAAAATATTGAATAGTCTCTTGACCTCGATGATATGGGGTGGGAGCCCAAATCGCCTAGGCGCTAAAGCTGCTGAAGGATCTATGAATATGTTAGCGTTTTTCGTTTGAATAAAAGAAGCTTGAGATCTAACGCCTAAGCTCTCGAAAGCTACTAACTTTATATCCATGTAGCATCATCGCTATCTATGCTTTTCTGCAGTAAACGACGTTATTGCTTGAGCAATATCTTCACCCCTACATCGCATATATGTCTCAATGTATATTATCCTCTCACCTCTGCTTAGAACACAACTATCTATTTCTAGCTCTTGCTCGTACGCTTCGACATGTCGTAAGAAGTTCACACTATGGTTAACTACAACAAGGAATTCTTCTTCACTTAGTAAATTTGTAGCAGCAATTTCAGCTGATATAATTGTTATTAACGATATGTACCCACCGTGAAGTTCTCCGTGAAGTGTTAATACCTCGGGGTTTGGATCGAGTATTATTTTTATACAACCTCTTCTCTCATCCCTAACTACTTCGTGAACACTTAAAAGATTCTTAATAGATGTCGGCAAGGATTCTAACACATCGGTGCTCATCTTAATCCCACTTATTTATCGTTCCCTACCTATCTTAAAGAATTTTTCTAGCGTTTTTCGGGCATTATATTTATTTCTCAGAGTATTAAAGTCTATGAATTTATATCCTTCTCTATTAAGTAAAGCTAGGGCATCTCGCGTTATATCTGGTGCAATTAAAACACCTTCGACTTTCTGACCTTGGTTAGCATAGAATTCCACATATCTTTTCAGCTGAACTATTGCAGAGACCCCAGCTTTTTCGTTTTTAACCTCGACAACGATTATTTTATCATCCTTCCTTAGAAGGACATCTATTTTACCATAAGCTGTAGGGATATCAGTTCCTATAGGTACAGCGTTATCCTCTATCACAGAGGGATTCATGAGTATAACCTTAACTATGTCAGATTCTCTACCTACAACGGCGAGCTTAGTTGATACAAGGCTGCATGTTTTTATAAAATCGATGTCGGAGAACTCTATTACTACTTCTTCGCGTGGATCATCGCGCACAGATTTAACCTTAAGCTTATTCTCTATACATTCGAAGTAAACATTAGACCTAGGCGGTTGCCAGTTAATAGGATCTACACGTGTTGATTCATGGACCAAAAGAGCTCCATCGGGTTTTACCATGAGGAGCCTATAAGCGTTTGGAGCATATGATGATGCTCTACCTGTGTACTCTATACTCATTTTCCCGACGATGAGCACAACCATTTCTCTCTTAGCTATGTTTAGCATTTGAGAAGCATTATAGCAATTCGTAAAATCCACGTCTATACATATCTTCATTTTTCAGCACATATCGTGTTTTTTATAACATTTTCTACTATATTTTCTACTTCTTCTAAACTATAAACCTTCTTAATAGTTAACGAAGCGGCTTCTTTGTGTCCGCCGAATGTACTTTTAGCTTTGCTATCTATGTTCTTCATAATCATTTGACATAGATCTAGGGCTTTCTTTTTCATCGATCTTATGGTTACAACTATCTTATCTTCTTCCTCCCTTATGAGCACAATAGACCTTTTAACCTTCTTCATATGCTCAGAAGAAACAATTCCGAAGAGACCAGCGAATATAAGAGACTCGGGAGATGTGAAAGAAACTATATCCCATTCACAGATGGTTTTAGCTTTTGCAAAGATTTTCTTTAGTAATAAGTTTAAGAGCCACTTAGCTTTCCAGAACATATCGTTAAATATCGGTGTATTCCAGAATTCCTCGCCTTTAACTATATAATCGACTGTTTTATGTATGAGTTCGATGTTAGTGGGTCCAACAGCTAGAACAAGTTTTACTTTATCAGCTACTATTCTCACATTCTCGTCTTCTACGTTACCGCCTTCACAGATGTTCGCCACGTTTACAAGTAGGTTCTCATAATTATTCAGATTACGTAGAATTGACTGTGCAAGCACTTGAGGTGTTGATTGAACTACAGCCCACAAAATCTTAATGTTATCTAATTCTTTTAATTGATTCAAAGCCTTCTCCGAGGATTGATGGTGATCTACAATAATTATTGAGGTACCTTTCTTAGCGTAGCTAAGAAGAAGCCGAATATTTTCTTCGCTTAGAGCAAGGTCTACGAGAACAACCATCTCTATACTAGGTTCTGATAAAACCTTCCTTAAATCTATGTTTAATCTCCATGGATGGGAGTGTCTTAATATAATTTGTTCTGGGTACATATCCCTAAGAAACCTTCTAATGTATAATCCCGCGGCTATAGCCCCATCGCAATCTCCATGAAATAATACCGCACATTTTCTCATGAGCTCGAGCCTCTACATAATATACTTATTATGTCCCTAAAATATACTCTAATGTGAATAAATCTTGGTAACAGATGCGGTCGAGAATACAATGCAAAGAACTTTAAGCGAAAACCCTATCGATGTTCTACGTAAGCAGAAATACCATATCATAGGAAGTCATAGTGCTGTAAAGAAATGCTACTGGGTTCACAAAACCTTAACTGAGAGAATGTTTTGCTATAAGGCGAAGTTCTACGGAATAGAATCCCATAGGTGTATTCAATTCTCACCTTCTATTCTATGGTGTTTAAACTTCTGTGCCCATTGTTGGAGGTATAGACCTAGTAAATGGAGTGAATTTCCAAGTCACGTAGAGGACCCAGAGTTCATAGTAGAAGCTGCTATAAAAGAACATAGGAGAACTGTAAGCGGCTATAAACGTTATCCTAATGTTGATCCTAAAATGTTTGAAGAAGCTTTAAATCCAAGACATGTAGCTATAAGCTTAACCGGTGAAGCAACACTTTACCCAAGGCTTAGCGACTTAATAGAAGAGTTTCATAGAAGAGGTCTTACAACGTTCTTAGTTACCCGCGGTGTTAAACCCAGGATTTTAGCAAATTTAGCTGAAGAACCTTCACAGCTCTATGTATCTATAGAGGCTTATGATGATGAAAGCTACAAGAAATTCAACAACCCTGTATACCCGGATCTATGGGCGAAAACATTGGAAACATTAGAGCTTCTCCCTAGCTTTACATCCCCTACTGTTATAAGGATAACGTTAGTGAAAAGCTTCAATATGCACCCTAAAGCAATTGAAGGTTGGAGTAAGCTTCTTAGCATAGCAGAACCAACATTCATCGAAGTTAAAGCCTACATGAATATAGGGACATCGATATTAAGACTAAGTAGATACGATATGCCTAGCCACCTAGAAGTCAAAGGCATAGCTACAGCTCTTGCCCAGGAAATAGGCTACAAAATTGTATCTGAGAGTGTGCCTAGTAGAGTTGTACTACTATCCAAACTAGATAAACCAATTATAAGACACGGCAATGCACCGATAACATGGTACGATAGAGATATTGGCGACGAATACTCTGGCGAATATGGAGCATTAAATGAATTCATATAGCTATATAGCTTTAACCCTGTAATACCCTAAAAATATCAACGCCGGCTACAAAACTAAGCAGAGGAGACAGCAATGAATGTTGCTATAGGGCGGAGAGGTGCCATACTCTTTCCCTACGGTATATGTATCGATGGACATGAAAATGGATGTTACTATAGATTTGTAACACATATTCATGCTGATCACGTCACAGATGTAGAGAAAAGCGTTTCTTTCAGCAAAATGGTTATGGGGACGCCAATAACAATAGACTTGTTAAAAGTTCTAGGCTATACTATACCTACATCGAAATGTCTAGCTATAGACTATGGTCAAAGCATAGACCTGGATGGGCATGGCTACGTTAGGCTTAAGATCTATAGAGCTGATCATATACCTGGAACAGCTCAGCTAATTCTTGAACTTAACGATTTTTCTGTGGGCTATACTAGCGATTTCAGAAATCCAGGAACAAAAACAGAAATACTGAAAAGCTTAGATATACTGGTTATAGATGCTACATACGGAGATCCATCATATGTTAGAGAAAACGAAGAGACTATAATGTATGAGTTTGTGAAATTGCTGAGAAAACTTTCATTAGAAGGCCCCATAGCTATATATGCCTATTATGGGAAGATAAACGACATCATGATGAAACTTCGGGGATGGAACGTAGATACACCGTTTATACTACCGTTAAATCAATGGAATATATACGTTACCCTCAAAAAATATGGGTATGATGTAAAAGATGTCTTCCTTGAAGGGTCTAGAGAAGCTGAAGAAATTAAGAAGAGTAAATGGTATATAGAGTTTAACTTAACCTCAAAGTATAGCTTCATGAAGAGAAGAAAGGGGCTGTCACATGTACTCGTAACCGGTAGATACGGAAAGACTGTAGCAAAATTAGGTAACACATGGGTAGTGGGTTTAAGTGGCCACGCTGATTTCAAGGAGCTAGTTTACTATGTTGATGAAGCAAGACCGCGACTACTAGTTGTTGATGGATATAGAAGTAGTTGCGCACATGCATTTAGTTCCTATGTTAGCGAAGTATTGGGCATTAGATCTATTGTTATGCCTTATTAATGTATAGAGGAGGCATTATTACACGTAATTTGCTGTTAAGCAACTCCTTGCATCTTTAACTATGCAAAATTTGTTTCTCTACATCGACCTAATCTTAGTCTATGTCAACTTATTGTTAACAGCTTCCTAGCCAGTCTATACGTGGTATAGAGTAAAGTTATTATTAAGAAGAATTTATAGCGGTATGGTATTACCTACTTCCGGACTCTATCTATGTTAAGCCAACTAGCTTCTCTACGTCGAGCACAACTGTTTTCAATCTTCCCATAAGGAGACTCATGTTATGCAACTAAGGTAACGTATAAAGGTTAGCACCTCTACATTATTTTACAGAGGTTGAAGACTATATGGGTTTATGGGGACAAGTAGAAATAATTAGAAGAGAATTCGAAAATATGTTCAAATCTATACCCGACGTAGTTGTATCAGCACCCGGAAGGCTTGATTTCCTCAATACTCACCAAGATTACAAAGGCTTACCTGTTGTAGCTGTAGGTGTAAACCTAAGAACATACGTAGCTATTAAGCGAAGCAGTAATGTAAAAATTGTTGTGGGTTCAGGGAATATAAAGGATGAATCTATTGAATACATAGATGAATTTTTTGCTGAAAACCCAGAGCTCTTAGATAAGCCTAAGTGGTTTGGTAACTACATACGAGCTGCTGTAATAACCCTTAGAATGAAGGGGCTCAGGATTGGGGGTGCGCAAGTATGGATTCGAAGCTGGATTCCTATAGGATCTGGACTAGGGAGTAGTGGAACATTACTTGTTTCAGTTATAGCTGCTTTCAACGAAGTCTTCAATTTAGGGCTTTCAACCAAGGATATAGCAGAACTAGCTTATGTAGCGGAACACGATATTATGGGGATACCTTGTGGCCGCTTAGATCAATATGCTGCTGCTTTTGGTAATATCGTGTTCATAGAGACTAAGCCTCCGTATAACGTGGATGTACTCCCCACAATACCTGGATTCTTTGTAGCTGTGGATACAGGTATTAGACATAGTACTGCTGAGATACATCCTATAAGGCAACGAGAAATAGATGAAGGTTTAGCAAAGTTGGTTAATATTGTACCAGAAAATGTTAGGAGTCTTCTAGGTCAAAGGTATTGGGAACCTAGATGGGAATTACTCAACTTAAGCTCTATAGAGCCGTACTTTGCTTCTGTTGGTGAAAGGTCTAGAAAAAGAATTGTATTTACGTTGAAAACCCATAGATCTACGATGTTAGCTCTTAAGGTGATAAAAGGTGTATTACCTTCTGTGAATGAATTAGCGGATGTTCTTGAGGTTGGTTTCGAAGAAGCTAAGAAAATTATTGATATAGGTATTTTAGGTGTTGTAGGTGCGGTTATGACATATCAACACAAGCTCTTAAGCAAGCTTTACGATGTAAGCTTACCTCAAATAGATCTATTAGTAGAGAAATTGATTGAGTTCGGGGCTCTAGGTGCTAAACTATCCGGTGCTGGGCTAGGTGGAGCTGTAATAGCTTTGTTTAAGGATAGATCTACAGCAGAAAACGCCGTCAGAAAAGTTTTAGAGCTTGGGCTAGGCACTCGTGGATGGGTTTTAGAAATAGACAGAGGAGTGCTTAGGCATTGGTGAAAAAGATTTGGATAAAGAGAATAAGTTGATTATAGAGCTTAGGTGGGATCCAGTACTAGGAGAATGGGTAATGGTATCAAATATTCGTAGCTTTAGGCCTTGGCAACCATCTAACTTCTGTCCATTTTGTCCTGGTGCACCGGAAACAGGTTATGGTTGGAGAGCACTTATACTTGAGAACAGGTTCCCTATGCTTATCTCTACACCACCTGAGCCGAGCAAGCATAGCTTCTACGTAACATCCAAAGCTCAAGGTAAGTGCTTTGTGGTTATCGAAACTCCTCAACACGACTTAGATGATTTAAGTGATCTTAGTTTAAGCGATATAACTTACGTACTCAAGTTGGTTATTGGAAAACAGGAGGAGATGGCTAAAGAAGACTATGCTACGTATTTTCTGTGGTTCAGGAACAAAGGAAGGGAAATAGGGGTATCTTTAACACATCCTCATAGTCAAGTGTACGTAACACCATTCATACCATCAAAAATAGAGAGAGAGCTTAAGAATGCTAAAACGTATTGGTATGATAACAGCAGATGTCTTTTCTGCACAATCATGGAAACTGAGGTAAGGGATAACATTAGGATTATATATGATTCAGATAAATGGGTAAGCTTTCTACCGTTTTACGCTCATTGGCCTTTCGAAGTTCATATATATCCAAAAAGACACATACAACTTCTTACGCAACTAACAGAGGATGAAGTTAACGACTTAGCAAAAACCCTTAAGGTAGTTCTATGTAGCCTTAAAACGTTGTTCTCCAAACCATCTCCTTACCTAATGGTTGTTCACCAAGCACCTCTCAAAGGGGATTACGACTACTACCATCTACACATAGAGATCTATGGTATGCTTAGAGACGAAGGTAAGCTTAAGTACGCAGCCGGGATGGAGACAGGAGGCGGGAACTTTACATACGATTCGTTGCCGGAGGAAAACGCTTTAAAGCTTAGAGAAAAAGCTCGAGCATGTAGTTTATCTACTTAATCTTGTTTTCTAAGGATATCTCTAACAGTTTTCCTAACAGCTTCAGCTGATGTTAGCCTAGGTTTCCAACCTAACGATTTAAGCCTAGATATGTCTAACAACATAAACTTTACATCACCAAGCCATCCTCTTCCATCGGGCGTAGTAAGCTTAAACACGTATTTAGTGTTTATCAAACCCATCTCCTCTACAATTATATCGGCTATTTCTTTTACTGTTACCCAATCTTCGTTACCCACATTATAAACGTGGTACCCTTTATCGTTCTTAGCCAATTTTAAGAGTAAAAACGAAGCTTCAACAGCGTCTCGGACGTATAGATAGCTCTTCCTCTGAGTACCGTCACCAAGAATCTCAAGCTCGGTAGAATTCTTCTTAAGCTTGTTTATGAAGTCAACTATTACTCCATGCGTTGACCTAGGGCCTATTATATTTGCATATCGGGCAATCGATACACTGAAACTATATAAACTATGGTACGAGCGATAAAGAATTTCGCAAGCTGCTTTAGAAGCTCCATAAATAGAGATAGGCTCATAGGGGTACGTTTCGGGCGTGGGAATTTTTGATGCATCTCCATAGACTGTAGAACTTGATGCAAAGAAATGGTACCTTACATCGTACTTTCGTGCCGCTTCTAGAACATTAAAAGTAGCTACAATATTTTCATCAAAATGTATCTTAGGCTCAATTGAGGAAATCCTTACCTCTGGGTTTGCAGCTAAATGTACAACAGCTTCTGCATCTTTGAACTTGGTAACCCATGAGTTATCGTAATGCTTTAAGTCTGCAATTACTAGCTCAATTTGTTTATTTGAAATATGGTGCTCTAAATTGTTTATAGAGCCGCTACTAAGGTTGTCTACAACAATTATTTGGTCTGCTACGCTATACTCTATTAGTAGATCTATAAAATGGCTACCTATGAAACCTGCTCCACCTGTAACTACGATCTTACTAAATAAGCCCATCGCCTACTACCTTAATGCATAATATGAGCTCTAGCCTTTAATAACCTTTGATTCGATTTAGTTTACATCATGGTTAAAGACTTCTGATTTAAGATGTAGGATGCAAATGCAAACAATTTTATGTTGGTTAGCTTGTATTGAGGATAAAAGCTAGGTGTAAAACATTTATATTTCAAGTATTTAGACGATATGAACTAGGTGTAATGAATTTTGATATCTGTTGACGAGATGTTTAATTACCTAAAAATGTTAAGCGAAGCAATAGGTGTTTCAGGTCGAGAACACAATGTTAGGAGATTAGTTGTAGAGCTTGTTAAAGATTACGCAGATAAGGTTTGGGTAGATTCTTTAGGAAATGTAATAGCGCTTAAACGAGGTAAAGGCGATAATTCTAGATTTATGTTAGCAGCTCATATGGATGAAATAGGGTTTTTTGTATCGCATATAGATGAGAATGGGTTTCTACGTGTTCAACCTATTGGTGGTATCCAAGAGCGAGCTTTAGCATATCAACGTGTGTTGATCGTATCTAGGGATGGTAAAATCTATAGAGGTGTAATAGGGCTTAAACCACCTCACGCTGTTAAACCTGAAGAAGCCAGGCAAATACCGGAGCTAAGGGAGTTATTCGTTGATGTTGGCGCAGCATCTAGGGATGAAGTTAAGGGTATGGGTATAGATATCGGGGATATAGTGGTATTCGATAGAGAGGTTGCAAGGCTAAGTCCAGCGCGTGTAACAGGTAAAGCCTTTGATGATCGGGTAGGCCTTGCGGTAGCCATAAAAGCGTTCCAGCTTTTGGAGAAAAACGAGGTTGATGTATACTTAGTTGCTACAGTCCAAGAAGAAGTAGGTTTGAAAGGAGCTAGAACAGCTGCATTCGCAATAAATCCGCATGTTGCGTTAGCCTTAGATGTTACTGTGGCAAATGATATACCGGGCACTCCTCAACATGAATGGTGCACTTCTTTAGGCAAAGGACCAGCGATAAAAGTTGCTGATGGAAGAGGGGCTTCGGGTATAATAGTGCATAAAGAGATAGTCGATAAACTCATAGAGGTAGCCAAGCGATTAGGTATACCATACCAATTAGAGGTGCTACCAGGAGGAACCACAGATGCTTCAGCTATTCAACTTAATAGAGAAGGAGTTCCGGTGGGAACAGTATCAATTCCGACACGATACCTGCATTCATCTGTAGAGGTCTTGGATCTAAATGACGTTGTCAACGCCGTTAAACTTGTCAAAGGCTTTATAGAAACTATAACAAGTGAATGGGTTAAGAGTTTAAGGGGGGTAGAGTTTAAGTAGATTAACTAATATATGATTAGCTGAATATTCTATATAGTTGAACGCTGTACATCCTAGGTATTTATTTAAAATATGTAAAGCTATAGGTTTAGCAATTTAAATATTGTTCGATGTCGAGTTTAGTATTGGTAGAGAAAATGGTTGAATCAGCGACTATAAGTATAGATTCTCAAGTTGCATCTAAAATGGTCCTTGCATCGAAGAAACTTGGGGTAGATCCTGGTGAACTTGTAAACAAAATTCTGGGAGATTGAGTGGAACGAAATAAATGGCTTACGTTTTCCGTAAATGATATAATAAATGAATATGAAAAAGTATTCCAAGGATATTCAAAGAATACAAAAAGACCAAACTAAAATAGTTAAATCATTCTTAGAATGGTGTGAAGCAAGTAGGATAACACCAAATGAAGATGCTGTAAACAAATATCCTGAAGCAAATTTCGCTAAGCTATAGCCAATCATATTTAGTTCACTCTAGATCTACGCTCAAAGATTTTGTGTATTGGTTTTACTCTACATGGATTAAACAATCTTAGGTTAAAATCTTTTTACTCAATACAAATTTTCTGAATAACATATCTGCTACAGCTTATTGCATTTGTTCAAAGAATGATATTTCAAGTTGTACAACCCTCCTTAGATCTCTTGTCACAGCTTTCGGTTGTAGATGCAACTTACTAAGTACTGTACGGTATAGGTAGCGTTTATCGGCTAATACAACAAATGCGTAATCACTTTCACTTCTAATAGCTCTGCCAATTGCTTGAAGGATTCTAGCAACAGCTATATCTCTATAGTAGCCTGTGTAAGAGCCACCACTAGTAGTAATGTTACGTTTAAGCAGTTCTATGTAATCATCTGGCTGTGGATAGGGAATACCTACAACAACTACAGACTTAACCAAACTTTCTTCATCTACAACAAATTCTATGCCTTCAGTTAGCCTTCCACCTGCAACTACATTAAATAATAATTTATCTGAAGACTTATAAGCCATTCTCCGCATTAACTCTGATAAAGGTTCAGAACCTTCAACAATAATGTTTTCGTCTTTCAAATCGCTTACAACGGAGTACATAACCTCATAACTTGGATATACAGCTAGCGTTATACCCGTAGGAACATGGCGAAAAACAGCTTCAACAAGTTTTCTATAGGTTTCGTATATTTCTTTACTCCTAGCCTTATAGCTTGTCGTAGCACCTGTAAAAATAACTATAGCTGTGTTCTCTCTTACAAAATTCCTAGCGCCGAAATCTTCTACATCTACTTCATAGACCTCTCTCTGAATCTTTATACAGTTAACCACGAACTCACGTGATGGCGGTGTGGCGCTCATAAGTACAGATACGGGAAATTTCTCTAGAACACCTTTTAGTGGTACGAAGTTAATGGGTAGCGAGGATATAGAAATCGTGCCGTAGGGATCTTTAAAGATGAATATGTCGTAGTTATCGTTTATGGCAGACTCTAGAAATTTTGCTACCCTAGAAAGTGCAAAATCAAGTTTTGCGATGTTTAGCTTATACTCAAAGTCTTTCATAGCCTTTATTATGGCCGAAAAAACTAGATTATCGAGTTTATCAATAAGGGAGGAATCTATGCTTAGTAACTTCTTGCCTACGTATTTGTAGCCTCTTTGATGATTTATGTTAATCATTATTTCCAAAATATTTCGTAATGAGTCAACAACATCTTCGGCCGATAAGCTGGCTGCTTCATCTATGGCTTTTCTAATGTCGTTTAAGCTTATGGATTCACCCATAACACTTCCTAAGTTAAGCAAGTTATGGGTTTCATCAACTATAAGTAGGGTTTGCGAAGTATTGAAATCCCTAAATGTATTCAACCAAATATTCTCCTTAAATAAGTATGGATAGGTGAAGGCTATTACCTTTGCGTGATCAACTAATTGGAGAAGGGTGAAGTAGGGACATATACCAAGATCTTTAGCTAAATTTCTAGCTATTGCTGAGTGATCCTCGGAGCCTCTAACTACATTATTTATGTCGTCAAACGATACACTGCTTGCCCTCGTAAAGTACTTGCATTCACCTCTAAGCCTTAGAACAGCGCATATGGTCCAAAAACCTTCAAGAGAGATATTTGCGTCTTTAACTAAGGGACACATCCTATTAATGCTATAGATTACGGTAAAACTAAGATTTAGAACTTTACACTCCCTTATAACGGGGTCTAATTCATTTCTCGTTCTAACCGCGTACATGATGTTATTTAATCTTTCTTTCCCCAAAACTTTTGAAGCTCCGTATAGAACAGAGACTGTTTTACCAAAACCCGTAGGTGCACGAACTAAGATTATATTACTATGTTTAATATTTTCAGCTATATACTTAGCAAGCTCTAATTGTCCAATTCTTGGTTTACTGTACGGGAAACTTGTATCACTCAAAATACGCTAAACACCTCTACAAAATCATAATAAATAATCATTGAGTCCAAAGCTGTGTACATCTCTTAATCACTACGTACTAAGTTTTGATGGCCTCAGAGGTAGGGGCTGCATCATTTCTCAGCAGAGGCCTAAAGCTTCTTCATCGCGGTCTGGCAACAGCTAGCAATATAATATTTGTGAGCTCATCTACCTTAAATACCTTAAGTATAATAAAAATATTTATTACGCATGGCTCTTTATTTCTCTAGTACATCGATACATATACTTAAACATCTATCTTCAAGTTCATCGCATACTTCTTCGCATGCTTCGTCTCTGCATACACTACAATCCACTATATCTTCACATATCTCGGTACATTTCTTAGCTAAAGACAAAACCCGCACCTCATAACAAATACTTAGGATAAGCTTTAATAAGTTGTGGTCCTCACATAATATCGCTTTATGCGTTACGATATAGAATTACTATCAGTTAATATGTAGATGATTCTACTAAAATGTTGAAATCTATAAACATATCATAGCGTATTTATGTTGTTATGTGTTTATAGCATCCTTTTAGTTCACTATGCTATTTGTTTTCGCTTTACTTGGTGATTTACTATATCTTTGTGTAGAACGTATTCGCTATCTACAACCTTGAACCCCATTGATATAAGGGTTCTTAGTAGTGATGATTTTGAGGAATCTACAGGTATAGTTATTACTGTGTTAGGTTGTAGGGATAGTTTGGTCTTGATAGTGTTAACTACTGTTTTAAGTGATTCTGTTGGTCTATAGAATGAGAGCGCCATTCTTTCCACAAAGATTTTGTTTTGTTCGGTAAATACCCTGGCTACCCCTAAGAGCTTTCCACCTCTGTATATGATTATAGCTGTAACCTCCTCTCTACATGCTCTGTAAATGTATTCGTCTGCATCCCAGGTAAAGTTGCTCCAAATAGAGGTATCTAAAAGTCTCGCCTTTGGGAAAGCACTTCTTCGAACACTCTCAATTTTAATCGTTGTATTAGCTATATCAACGTCTTCTACATCTATGTCTTTAGAGGTGGCTTCGAGGATTAAGACTATATTTGATATCTTGTAGCCATTCTTAATATATATTCCTAAGGCTTTGTTATTATGATTTTTGACTGAGAGATATATTTTTTCAACACCTTCACTTGCAAGGATTTCTTCTACGTGTTTTAGTAGTTGTTGACCTATACCTCTACCTCTGTACATTGGATCAACGGCGAGAGAATCTATGTACGCTTTATCTTTCTTCTTGTATACAATCATAAATCCAACAACCTTATTGTCTTGAATTCCAACGTATATTCTTATTCTCCTACTTCTTCTTTTAACTACGCTCTCTATCCACTCCTTACTCTCTTTGTCAAGGAATTCTATGCTGCTATCATATATCCTAACAATATCATCAACATCATCAAGACGCGCTCTTCTAATAATTAGGTTTATATGATGATCGGATGAGTCATCTTCTGAATCAGAGCCATCCATAGATTCCACGTTCTGTTGCATTAGAGTTATCCTTAAACAGTAGGTAAAAAGCTTTATGTATTTAAACAAATAAACTTTTTACACAATTGTAACGATTTTAGTTTGACCAACATAAAGTCATGTTCAAAATAATGTAATTCAAAAATAGTTGGCTAAATAATTAGTATGCAAAACATTGCCTACAATAAGTAATACACTATACCTAAATAATAGGTTTTCTCACTTAGTCATTGAATCTATCATAATTTTTAATATCTATTATTCTGTTTAAAACCAAGAGAGACAAGTTTCTTTAAAACCCTTTGGGCTATCTCATCATTGAGAACATAGATGTATACGTCTATTTCTTCTCTTTCTTCATATTCTTTAAGTGCTGAGATCATTGCTTCAATTGAGTGTTCAACAGCTAATCCCCCGATACCTGCCCCCATCAACGGAAACGTCATGGTCTTAAATCCTAGGTTTTAGCATACTCGATAGCAGCTTTAGTAGCTTTATACACATTTTCGTAGTTAGACAGCTATCCAGGTCTTTCTACCGTCGGAGCATGTATTATTGTTTTACATCTAAGTTTTCTAGCATTTGTTGCTATGGCTTTACCTATTTGTATAGGGGCATGTCTTCGAGCTTCTTTTTCTATTCCTTCACCTCCTTTCTTCCTTATTGTCCTAGCAACTCCTCCTCCAATGATGAGTAACATATTGGCTGGGTTAACTATAGCATCTCTGGGGAACTCTGTAATATTACCTACAATCACCGTTAAAGTTAATTTTTTAGATATTAGCTTCGCATCGTCACCGGGTAGAAAATATGTAGCAGAGTATATCCTCTATAAGGTTTTACCGTTTTCTGTCCTGGGTTTCTGTTAGGTTTTCCTAGGGTGGGTTATACCTCTACTTTGTATTTTACTGTGTCTACTAATCACTCCATGTAGAGGTCATGGAACCCTTAGAGCTTGAGAGTGTATGATCTACATCTAGTTTGATCTTTAGGTGGCTCAAAGCAACACCCTATACCACCAAGTTCATCCCAAACCCCTACAGCAATACGAAAATCTTATAAAAAACCTTAAAACAACTCACCAAAATAGCTAGCGACCCCTAATAGCTGTTGCTAAGAAGGTAGGATAAAGAGAATATTAGAGATGCACATAGAATTTTGAGCAAGTATAGAATTGTAATAACAAATTTAGTGCGATTATGTATAAGGAGTTCTTCAATAAACAATGTGGTAGCTGTTGTGTATTGATGTTTAAAAAGAGCTTTACTTATTGAAGATGCTAGAGCCATTATATTGGCTTTACATGCTTAATGTTATCCTCCCGGGGTTCCATGCCATGGGCTATCTCTCCATATGGCATTCCACATATCTTCTTCATTAATAACATATTCTGTGGTCACATTGTCTCTAATGCTGATTAAAACTTTATGATGCTTAATTTCGTCTTCATGTATAGCCATTAGCAATAACTTTACTCTAGGATCGCCGAATTTGGTGAAGAGCTGTTTTGTTGTCTCGATCATCTTTAATTCAGTTTCTATATGTTTCTCAATTTCTTCTTTAAGAATTTTGAACTCTTCTTGAGAGATGGCCGGTTGGTATTTAGTAATAAGCTCTATAATGGCTGTATAAAATTGTGCGTGTTTTTCGCTATCGTTTGCAATACCAATTAATAGCGCTTTCATAACAGGATGCTTAATTCTATCTGCTAAAATCCTGAGATTTTCAGAATATCTTCTCTCCATCTCAACTAAATACTTAAACATTTCAGTATATTGTTCTTCATTCACTATAAATCACCTATAGAATGTGTATTGAGATTTTAAGAATTTATAAAGTTATCTAGATTAAATATTAAATCATTTGTTAAACAATGATATAAACAAGTAGACCGTCTGTATGTTGTTTAGTTTTTGGTTTTTCTGGTTATCTGGGTTACTTTAAGGGATTTCAGGTCTAGTTCTAGGTATTTTGCTGTGAGCATGTATGCTGATGCTGTGTGTTTGTCTAATCCCAGTTCTCTGGATAAGTAGTTACCGACCGCGGATGTGTAGGATGGATCAACCAAGTACACTTTGAAACCGTGCTTCAAAGCCATGACAACTCAGTGCTCCAGGAGCTTTCTCTTCGGGAACCGAGATATCTTCCTGTTGGCTATGGGTGAACTAGTGAACCTTTTCTGCTTGATCTTATCGAGGTGGTTGCCCGTGTCCGAAAAACCAAAAACAGCTAAAACAATTAAAAACCCTAGCCAACGGGCACGGGCAACCACTACTGATCTCCTCCCCACCCTAAAGGACAGACTTTCGGGATGCAACTATACGACGTATACTATTAGCATAGATTATTCGGATTTCAAGGCATACGAATTTTCAATACTATAATGTTTATTAGTAGATGTATAACCCATTATATACTTTTATTTTTTACTTATTTTTTACCAACAATATATTTCTTGAATTTTTAATTTGAAAAATGGTATATCAGTATTAGCTAAGATCACTATTTTAGTGTAGTCTTATATACAATGAACTAACTTAATTTTCCATAGCATATTCGTGTCTATTAATTAGATACTTTCTTAGTTTTATTGTTATTTAAATTTGTTGGTATTGTTATAGGGATTAAGCTTATTATCTAGATCTATATGCGATTTCAAAGTAGGTGTTATAGGGGTTAATGGCTATGGCTGTCAACAGAGATTTAGAAGAGAGAATTACACGCGCTATAATTAAGAATACTATGGTTGATTGGCTGAATTTAAGTAACGTTGATGTTGTTATTGTTGGGGCAGGTCCTTCTGGTATGACTGCGGCTAGGTATTTAGCTGAGAAGGGATTTAGGGTTGTTGTTTTTGAGCGGAGGCTTAGCTTTGGTGGTGGCATAGGGGGTGGTGGTATGCTTTTCCATAAAGTTGTTGTAGATGAATCTGCTCTTCCTATACTCAAGGATTTTAACATAAGGTTTGCTAGAGACGAAGAAGAAGATCTATATGTCATAGATACATCGGAGCTTATGGCCAAACTGGCTTCTGGAGCTATAGACGCAGGCGCTAAAATAATCAATGGAGTACACGTAGAAGATGTTATCTATAGACCTAACCCTATTAGAATAGAGGGTGTTGTTATTCAGTGGAGCGCTGTAATAATATCTGGTCTCCACGTAGATCCGATCTTCGTAAGATCTAGAGCTGTTGTAGATACTACAGGCCACGATGCGGAAGTCCTTAAAATAGTGGCTAAGAAGATACCTGAAGCAGGTTTTACAATCCATGGGGAGAAATCAGCTTACTCAGAGTTTTCAGAAAAAGTTGTTGTAGAGAAAACAGGGAGAGTTATACCAGGGCTCTACGTAGCCGGAATGTCTGTTGCAGCACTACATGGTCTACCTAGAATGGGACCTATATTCAGCTCAATGCTTTTATCAGGTAGAAAAGTAGCTGAAGCCATTATCAACGATCTTAAGTTTTAACAGATAAACCGAGGTAAGAAAAGCAAACTTTTTCTAGAGTTATTAAGAGAGCAAATCTATAGATAAAAATAATTTTATGTTATTAAGAGGTTTGCATTTGAAGTCTCTATTGCTATCCAGTTAACGGTATTTCGTATAGTTCTTCTAATGTTTGATAGTTATATATCTTTATACTGTTTAGCGCTACTGTGTAGAGCTCGTTGCCTATGTATATAGCTCTTCTAGAGCCTTGATGCATTAGTATTGTTGTTAGAGATATTGATCTATCTTTAACCTGTATTACAGCTATACCTTCTGGTTGCCAGAATAACATTACCGGTATGTATATTCTACCAAACTCTATATCTAGTGTAACAGCTCTGTGGTTGTACAAGGCTTCGCTATAGCTGTTGCTGATGTATATTCTCGATACCTCCTTCATATCCGCAGGGATACTGACATCGAATAGAGATATCTTGAGATCAGAGCCTTCTCTGCCAATCCCTAACAGCATATCGTTTGGTAGTGGATGTAAGTATTCACTAAATCCAGGTATCTTTAGGAAACCTAGTACCTTCGGGTTAGAGGGATCGCTGATATCTATTGCAAAGAGGGGGTCTACATTTCTAAATGTTACAAGGAATAGTATGTTTTTAACAACTCTAGCTGAATATATTCTTTCACTTTTTGCAAGCCCTTCAAGCTTTCCTAACAGTTTGTATGTGTTTGCATCATATATATAGACGTTGTTCTCTGATTCTGAGCTAAACTCGTACGTTAAACCTATGTACAAGACTTTTCTCTGTTCTTCTCCAATCCTAGGTCTAGTAATCGTTCTTGTTATGCATATTGAGCCACTACATTCGACTACTTGTATTACTGTTTCTTTTCTAGCCCCTATATCAATGTATTGAGCATATAGCTTAGGTTTTAAATTAGAAACAGTAGTTGCTAAAATTGTTACGTTGTTTACCTCCTCTATAGCGAATTGATCCAACAATCTCCCAGGAACTTCGAAATAATTCGATAACTGAATAGAGAGCTCACGTACATTGAATACGTATACCCTAGTTAATTCAACATCTATGGTTGATAACTCTTTATTTACTTCATCTACGAATTTTCTAACCGCTGATTCATCAAGAACGCTAATACTTTCGATAACTGTTTGGTATGCTTTATCTATTTCCTTAGATGCCATGTATTCGGATATTTTCTTCGCTATTTCTTCAGGGAACAAGGCCAAGGCTTTCTCCAACACTTTTTCAATTACTAAGCGGTACGGGATTTCATCTGATACTATGTATAGTTTCCCAGGTATCATGTATATTCTGCTTCCTCTACTTATTAAGAAGGATTCAACGTTATAAGTTGAGTTCTCTAGGTCTACTACAGCTATGTTTACGTAGCTTGTTGGTGCCTGATCTATTCTGTGGATATTCTCTGGGTTTAGGGGTTCCCCGTTTACGAAAGGTAGGATCAACGTATATTTACTGATAACGTTAAGGTCTAGATCTTGGGTTAGCACTAGGTATACGTATTTGTCTATTCTCCGTGCATCTAAGAAGTTCCCTGTAACCTCTAAGCTTAATTTTACCCTTGGGTTTACAGCATCGGTAAGATCTATAACGAATATGCTTGTGTTTACAGTCCCTAGAGGTACTACAGCTCTAAGATCTCTCCATACACCTACCTCTATTGGTTTAACCATGTTGTACCGCACTATAGCGGTTAGGGTATCGCCGCAAAGGAACACCCCTATTACCTCTCCTTTGAGGTTAAGCACACTTAGAACTTTCCTATCTAAAGCATCAACTACGTATATACTAGAGCTACTTGCAACAGCTATGAGCCTACCGTTTGTTTTAACAATATCAGGTTCATCAACGCCAACAACCTGCACATTTGTTTCAGATACCTTTGGCTCTTTAGAGGTTGATGTTTCTGCTCTTATTAAATCTAATGTAGGTGTAGATGGTACTCCAGCTAGCACAGGGAGTGGTAGAGTAGATATGTATGTGGATTGAGCGATACTGTATAGGCTTTTCGCTTGAAGTAGATACCCTAAGATATCGGTGAACCTGCTATCTATGTACTCATGTGTTTCTGTAGCTGTTGGTGTTAACGTTTTTAGAGATGTTACGGTAATAGTGCTTACTGTTGTTTTTGTTATAGTTGCAACAGCAGTAGTAGATATTTGCGTGGGTGTTTTCTCTCTATGCGTGTATAATAGGTACGGTGTTAGAGCTAGCGATATACCTAATATTAAGGCTATTGCTGCTAACGCTATAGATTTACGTATTTCTATACTCAAAATTTTACACCCTATCCTTATCTTACCCTCGTAGCAGTTTTCAATTTAGATCTTGAACTACAATTGTTCAGATACTTAGACGTTTTGTTCAGCAAACAAATATTTATGTAGCTCTAGAGAATGTATTTTTGGTGTTCGAGTATTTGAGCGAAGAAGTTAAGCTTAGTAGGACAGCCGCTAAGATATATCTACATATTTTGAGGAAGGGTGAAACTGTAGGTGTTAGAGAAATAGCTCGTGAACTAAAGCTTCCACCGAGTACAGTTCACTATAATCTAAAGAAATTGGAAGAGCTTGGGCTTATCGAGAGGGAAGGTAATGGCTATAAGGTTAAAAATGTTGTTAGCCCAGATGAATTAATACCTATAGGAGGTAGATTTGTACCCAAGTTAGTTATATACTCCTTCTTTTTCCTTGGCGTTTTCTTAGGCTTCGTAATTCTGTCGATAGCTGATGGCATTAACATTGATAGGTTTTCGGCAACGTTGGTTTCCTTAGCGGCTTTCGCTATACTTTTCCTAGAAGGCTTAAGAGATGCTAAAAAATACAGCGAGTAGTATTCTCTCTAAAGATTTAGATCCCTCTACACAGAATTGCTACCGCTGATCAGCTGTCGTTATTAAGCTAGGCAATGACGAAATAGTTTTTACCCTCCGAAGTACAAGAATGTTTAGCTGTTAAAGCTTATCAAACTCTATCTATATGGTGGGATTTTTGAAAGTAGTGGTTGTTGGTCATAGAAACCCAGATACGGATGCTATAGTTAGCTCTATTTCTTTCAGCTACATACTTCGTTGTCTAGGTTTCGATGCCACCCCATATAGAGTTGGAAATATACAGCCTGAGACTAAAGCAATTTTAGATAGAGTAGGTCTTGGAATACCCGAGGTTATAGAAGATGTTAGGCCTAGGGCTAAGGATGTTATGACCTCTAATCCTATTGCTGTTAAAGTTGGTGAACCTGTTAAGAAAGCTATCGATATACTTGTGTCTAGGGCTATTAGGTCTGTTCCTATTGTTGATGAAGAACTTAGAGTTCTTGGTTTATTTAGTGTCGAGTCTTTTGCCCAATCTTATCTAAGGGAGCTTACACTCCTTAGACTTAACCTTAATAATGTACCTGTGAAGAATTTCCTTGAGGTATCCGGAAGTAGGCTTGTTGTTGGTTCTAAGGATGCTAAGTTAAACGGTAAGGTTTTTGTGGCTGCTTGGAGTCTAGAAGCTATTGAAGAAAGAATTTTGAATGAGATTAGAGGTCAGATACTTGTTGTAGGTGATAGAGTAGATATTCAGCTTAAAGCAGTTGAATCAGGTGTCTCTGGGCTTATAGTAACAGGAGGATTCAATGTTCCTCAGATCGTTGTTGAAGTTGCTAAGAGGTTCAATACCTTAGTTGTAGTTTCTCCCTACGATACCTATACAACTCTTCGTCTCTTAGACCTTAGCCAACCTGTTGAATACTTCAGCGAAAAAGCTGTAAGCGTAACAGAAGATACGTACGTCAAGGACGTTATTAGTACAATGGTTGAGAGAGGCATTAGAACAGTTGTTGTAGTAGATTATTTAGGGAGGTTGAAAGGAGTTATTACTAGGAGTGATCTTGTTAAAGATTACAGGAAGAAAGTTGCCCTCGTAGACCACAACGAGTTTAACCAATCAGTTGAAGGAATAGAAGAAAGCGTAATCGTAGCCGTTGTCGATCACCACCGTGTAAGTGGCGATATAAAGACGTTGAACCCTATAGTATTTAGAGTTGAACCTCTAGGTTCTACAAACACCATACTCTGGTTAATGGCTAAAGAGTTCGGTATCTCTATCCCCAAGAATATTGCTGAAGCAATGCTATACGCAATTATATCAGATACAATGCTTTTAAGAAGCCCTACAGTAACAAACATTGATAGATCCGTAGTCAAAGAACTAACTAGTTATACTGAGGTTGATATTGATCAAGCTATAGATTTTGTTAAAGCGGCAATAGCTTTAGGCGAATCAATGGATTTAAGAGATCTGGTTACAAGGGATTTAAAGATTTTTGAATTCGAAGATATTAGGTTCGGTATTGCTCAAATATTTACGGTACAACCTACTATCTACTTAGCTAAAGCCGATGAGATTAAGAAAGTAATGAGTGGGCTAGTCTATAAAATGAATTTGAGGTTCTTAATACTTATGATAACGGATTACATTGATAACAAAAGCTTAATATTAGCAGTAGGCGATGAGAAAGTCGTTGGCGAAGCACTAGGTATTGACTTATCCAAAGGATTCGCTGAATTAAGCGGAGTTATATCGAGGAAAAGCCAAGTTTTGCCTAAAATTCTTGAGTACCTACGAAAATTTAAACATTGATGACGTTGTCGATCTAATAAACCTTCAACTGTGTTCAAAAGCAAAAAGAAAAATATTATTTTGTTGGCTATCAGTATTTTTAAGGTATGGTAAATATAAGACTTGAGATGATAAATCTGTTAGCCTAAAGGTATACATCTAATAGAATAACATTGGTTAACGTGGTACTTATGGCAACAGGTTGGGAACCTAAGTGGGTTAAGAGAAAACTTAGAATGGGTGAAGGTATAGAGGTTGAAACATGTCAAGATATAATAACAGGGCTTATCGTATGTCCTCTTTGTGCTGATATATCTAGATTGTGCCCTAGTGTTTCAGAGGTTACAACTGCATCTCTTAACTCAAGTGCTACTCTATTCTTTACAGCTAGCGACTTATTCTACCATATGAGAGCTCATGTGAAAGCTGGTGAGTGGAAGGTTTACGAAGCTAGCGAAGAAGAGGAAGAAGAGGCCGAATTAAGCGAAGAAGAGGCTGAAAGCGAAGAAGAAGGCTAGCTACATATAGTCTTCAAAACATCTTCTCTAAGCTTTAATATCGCTACAAATACATATCTAGACACACTAAACGTTTGCATTAATTGATATAATTGATATGGTTGTGAAACAGCTACGTAAGCTATTTCGTATATACTTTGATTTAACAATGTTGGGTTTAACGAATAATCAAACGTTATTGCTTCTCCTGTGGCCGACGATACATATATGACCACATTATTCTGTTCAACACCAATAAGAGCTGGTATTATTGTTTGCTTAAATCCTGGATATAGCTCTTTAAGCTTCTCTGTAACAGCCCATATGAATAATCTTGGCAAAGTAGCGCTGATCACCTTTGTAGAGTTAAAGTTTAGAGACACAAACGCTGCTACTCTAATGTTACCCATCGTAGTTACGCCTTGGATAATCCATTCATTAGCATATATATCGTAGCCAAGTTTTGAAGTTGTATACTGAAGACCTGAGGATCCCCAAGTTCCAGTAGCTAAGTAGACCATAGCACTAATGAATTTAGGTATATCGCCGAAACCAAGCGGGTATACAGGGAACGAGATGTATAGAGTTAATTCTTGAGTATTAACGTACACATCTACAGGGCTAAATATAACAATATATGCATCATCTTTTCTGCATACTCCAAACTCCTTCAGTATTTCGTAGGAGATATTGTATTCGGAGACAAAGAATTGTGCAAGTCTCTGTATTTTTGACCCACTTATTGTTGCTCCATCAGCTACCGTAGATCTACTGCCTATAACAGATAGCCAGTAACCATAGTCCCACCAACTTATAACTAATGCGTTTTCCGATGTATTTCTACGAATGAAGTCTAGTGCTCTAAGCCATACATCTGTTTGTACGAAGAATCCTTCTGCCCTAGTTATCATTGTACTCAAAGCGCTGTACGTAGTAGACATACCGTAGGCTGCATATATTGTTGGTAGGGCTACAGCTATGGCTAGCAATAACGCTAGGAACTTCTCAAAGCTAAAGTTAACCTTAATGTACCTGCCCACACTTCTAATCGTAGGGGTTGATAGCGTAAGAAATCTACCGGCAATAATGCCTGTAACAATAGCGAAAGCTATTTTAGTATAATCGCTGAAGTAGGAGGTATTATACGTTGCATACCAAGCCATAAACCCCCATATCATTAATGATAAGAGTAGGACATCCTTTCTTCTAATTATATCGGCTATAGCTATGGGTATACCTAGAAACACTATAGATAGTAAAAGAATGAGCATATATGGTTCGCCTGCTAATTCATGTCCAGCTTGGTATTGAGCTACTGTTTCCGCAACACCGCCAGGGTTTATTCCTAGCCCAAGTAGGATTTTACCAGCCATAGGTATAACCTTGGTAACAGCCTCTAAGAATTCCCTACTTGTCGCCATTAGTCCTACAATTGATAATCCTAAGCATATAGATACCACTAGAATCACGATGTACAGTTTATACCCTCTTTTACTACCTAGGAGGAACTTGAGACCAGCACCAATAGCGTATAGGGTGAAAGCTACGAGGAACATTAACCATATAACAGCTCTTCCACCTCTGTAAGGCTGTATAAGAAACATCGTCATGATAGGTATGAGTATTTCTATTGCGTACGCTAAGGTGTATTTTCTCAGATTTTCTTTAGTTGATAAATCTAGGAATAAAGGGGCTAGGGCAAGTGTTAGATATACAGGAATATAAGATAGGCCTACTCCTGTCCATACAGTAGCTGCGTAAGCTAAACCTAAACCTGCTAAAACAGCGTTTAGTATTGACGGTTTTTTAACTAGACGTATATGTAGCCATAGCGATAGCGGAGCTGTGAACAACCCAAAGCTGTACTTAACTGTGAAGCCAGCGGCTTCTCTGCTCATAAACATGAAAGCGTATGCAAAAGCTGATAGAATTGACGCTAAATTGTTTCCAGAAACCTCTTTAACAACTAGAGCAACAAATATAACTCCTAAAGCTCCTAGCAATGGTGGTATAAGGGCCATGAGATCGTAGAGAGATATACCTAGAGGCTTGACTATTTGATATAAGATGTAGATTGTATAGATATGCCCTGGGAGTTCACTATGCGCAATATCTCTACACTCAGGGTACCAGAATAAACATGTTGCCGGGTTATCCTTAGTTAAGTCGTAAAATGACAAAGGTCCATTTTTATCCATGTAATATACAATCCAGTAATTGACAAATGTATCAAGTTCATCTAATTTTGCCTCAGGGTATAGAGCGCCAATACCTTTGACAATGTTGAAGTACTGCTGAGCTCTAAGCCAAAAGGCTGTTAAAGCTGCTAAAAATACTAATATGGCCAAAATTAGTAAGGAATACTTAGACCAGAATTTGTGTAGCATTGCATAAATTTTTGTGCTCACTATAACCACCATATGTCTAAATCAGATATCATGTTGAAAGAAGTTTTAAGCCTTATGCACAAATAATAAACTGTGGAGAGCAGTATAAAAATCTTTGCTTGGGTGTAAACACTGGGCAACATAGATAGGGATTTGGTCGATATTGAAGAGAGGATAGATGTACTCTTTGAGCAGAAAAGCAGTTGCCCTATGTGTAGTAGTGAAGCAGATCTTACTGTCTTTGAGTACAGATCTCCCTATGAAGTAATCGTTATTACAACAATTAAATGTTCTTATTGTGGGTATAGAAGGAGTGATATTCTCCCTATTATAGAGGAGGACGAAAATAAATGCCTAGAAGTAAAGGTTGAGTATCCCCAAGACCTTAACACATTGTTATTCGTGCCCCCTGGTTCATCTATAGAGTTGCCAGAGCTTAAGATAAAAATAGAATTTGCCGAATTTGCAGATACTAGCATGGGTAACTATGTAACAGTAGAAGCTATTCTACACTATATAACTGAACTATATGAAAATACGTGTTCGCAAATAATGCTGGAGCTAGGCCCCAGCAAATGTGAGTACGCTTTGAACATCTTTAAACAAACCCTAAAAGATGTCTCTGCGCATATAACTGTTAGAATTACTAATAACTATGGAAACATAAGGGTGGTGAAAACATATCGAAAAAACTTTGAGAATTGTAATTATACCTAATGCTTAAGGTGTCAAAACTTTATTGGATTATATTTAGCTTTTCTTAACCTTTATCTCTTTACCTTTCCTCTCTATACTTTTTTTCTTAAATGTTATCTCTAGAACACCGTTCTTGTAAACAGCATCTGCGCTATCAACGTCTACTTCAACAGGAAGTTCGAGTTCTTTCCTATACTTTCTATTATGGTTAGAAGCCTCTATAACTACCCTCTTATCGTCTAACGCTTGAACTTTTATCTTATCTTCGTCAACACCAGGAAGCTCTGCTACAACCCTTATCTTATCCTCTTCCTCGTAGATATCAACTAGAGGTTCTCTTTCCTCTACAACAGTTACACGACCTCTTGGGGTTCTCTTAACGTTACCGAATTCGTACACCTTTGGAACTCCATTAGGCCCTATCTCTATCCTAAAACCATACACTATAGGTTTTTTACCGATATCTGGCGATTCTTCAGCAAACGGCCTTAATCTCCAAACTTCTTCAAGAAATTCGTTTAGTTCTTCATTAAGGTCTCTGAAAAGCTCATCAAATATATCGAATATAGATCTTCTCCTCCTACGCTCAGATTCCCGTTCGTTCACAAATATCGCCGATCTTAATGTTTTATGCTTAGCAAACCTTTAAGCTTTCTGCATCATTGGCTATAACGTAGGTTTAAATCTAAGCATCAAGTTATATAAATTCTGAACTCAACAAATAATCTATAGGTGTTAGCTATGGGTAGACGTAGAAGTAAATGGCGTAGAACTTGGCAAGTAGTTAAAAAGATGATGCAAGAAGCTAGAAAAGTAAGAGCTATACAAAGCCTTAGACAATGTCCTGTCTGTGGTAACCCCAATAGTCTATCGATAATGATTAAAGTAGATAAGCAAACAGATAAGAGAAGCGCTGAGGTTATATGTAATGCTTGTGGATTTTCATACATGTTTCCTGAAATACCCGTAATAGCTGATGAATTCTGGGTATATTCTAGAGTACTTGATATAGTTCAAAGTACTGAAGTAAAAACTAAACCTGTAACAACAGAAGTCGTCGGGCCTGAGGTTACAGATGTTAGGAAATCCGAAGAAGCTTTTGTTGAAGAATCCGGTGTTGAAATAGTTGAGGAAACCGAGGAAGAAATTAAGGCTAACGATGAGGAGGAAGTAGATTAAGGAAATGGTTTAGAGTTCAAGGGAGAGCCCCATACTTTCTTATGGTAATCGGTGCCGTAGATACTATCATATACTTTAAGGGCTTCAACAAGTAATTTATCTACATTGTATCTGTGGAGGGCACTTATCATCAGCTTTACATCGTGACCTGTTAGGTTTTTAATTAATTCTAAGCACTGTTTTATTCTGTTCTTGTTAACCCTATCAATTTTATTGAATACAACTATTATTCTTTCCTTGCCTACTATAGATTCAACTGATTTAAGTACGTTTAACTGTTGCTCATACCCATAGTAGGCATCAGGTGAAGGATCTATTAAGTACACAGTAACAGCATTAAGATACCTTAGAGCCGCAACAGCTCTTCTTTCAATAACGTTCATCTCTTCTACAGGTCTATCGAGAATTCCAGGGGTATCTATTATCTGTATGTATATACCTTCTCTAAGTTTTACATGTCCTAGTACAATTGTTTTCGTGGTAAATGGGTACGGCGAGACCTTTGGCTTAGCAGTAGATATTCTGCCAACTAATGTTGATTTACCTACCTGCGGCATGCCGGCAACTATTATTGTTGGCCAATCAGTTATTATGCAAGGTGTTGTCCGGGCAGTTTTAGTTATCTCCTGTAGGTAGTTGAAGTACTTCGAATTCCTCCTAACAATAGATAAAGTTCTACCAACAAATTCTTTTGCATACTTCTTAGCTTCCTCAGGTGTTATTGAACCTAGTATTTTCCTTCGGTATTCTCTCCAGAGTTCGCTAACAACAGCCACAATTTTCTTTGCTGAAGCAACTAAATCTTTGTAGTGGCCTTCACTAGCTAAGTTGAGTAGCTCAAGGTAGAAAGGATGGAGGTTTATGGGGAGTCTAGCTATAACACCTACTTCTGAAGCAACGAACTCGAAAACACGTTCACATTTTACTACATACCTAAGGATTTTACGCTTAACCTCATCTCTAACATTAGAGGATATCGCTACCTTCTGGGCAAAGAGCTCTAAAACCTTAAGTCTTATGTCGTTGAACGTAATGGGTTTTACGCTAACTATCTCATCAAGACATGGTTTGTTAATCTCTTTATTAGCCAATGGGGTTGCCATATAGAATTCCCTATATTATTCAGCGACGGTGGTTAACATCATCGTGTCTGTTTCGCGGGACTCTTACATCATCTACACTTGTAAGTAGTTTCAGCAGTATTAATAAGCGTATCCCTATGTTTTGCACGGTGTAAACATTAGGTTAAGAGGTTTCATAAAATCGTATCCTGGTTCACCGCCTATCTCTTTTAAAACTCTGTTCAAACACCAACCACTTCTTTTGGCCAAGTTAACTAACTCGCTTAAGCTGTAGACCTTCATTCTGAAGTGTAGCTCATCTACGTAGACTAAGTTACGGCCTTCTTTTCTATAGAATAGCTGTTTTATTAGGATCTCGCTTGTCACCGGATTGAATATGGTCGTCTCGAGAACTACGTAGTTTTCATAATCATAGGTAATAGTCTTAGTACCTAAAAAAGTGAACTCCATAGCTGTGTAATCCCTGTTTACGAAATCTACGAAAAGTAGTACCCCATTATCTTTAGTTACGTTTCTAACTTGCAAGAGAACATCTATATCTGTATCTTCGTCATAGTATCCTATAACAGAAGACCAAACAAATAATGCTGCATCGTATTTTCTATCGCCTACACATTTAGTTAACTCTCTAGCATCGCAAAGTATGAACTCTACCTTATCTATTAATTTTCTTTCCTTAGCCCTTCTAATAGCTTCGTCTATGTATATAGGGGATATATCTATTCCTACAACGTTGTACCCTATCTCGGCAAGTTCTAAAGCTATTCTACCTGTTCCACAACCTATATCCAGTATAATCCCTTTTTCTATACCCATGAATATAAGTTGTTTAGCTATGCCTTTAGCTAACTTTTTAGCCCTTAATATCATCGGCTTAGAATCCATTATAATCTTGAACAAAGGACCTTTATCTATGAAATAGTTTCTAACTATTTCTTCAGATCTTTTACTCATAACTAATATACCTACCATCTACAGAAGGAAACATAGCATGTAATTATTAAGCTTAACGTGTAAACTAATATAAAACTCATTAGGTAAAGACAGTAAATACTCTAGGTGATTAAGGTAGAAAAGCATGGTATGCCTACTAAAATTAACAGTAGGTTAGAGTATGATGTACTATGCCGAGTAGAATAACATGGCCTAAAGTGAAAAAAATTTGGTGGTGTTTTAACTGCAATATACCTGTACTTCAAAACATATGCCCTAGATGCGGTGGTTCAACCAAGAGGATACCGTTATCTGATCCAGGTGATGCTAGACCTGCTTTTGAACGCGATTACAAGTTTCTCTACAATGCATATGCTTTTGAATTTGGTACTTCTAAAGGTTTCAATGATATCGTTGGCAGATCAGCTATGCTGCTGAATAAAGCTCCTTACTATGATGAAATGAAAGAGGTTATAGTAGATGGTGTTAACATTGGCCGTCTTTACTTCGAGCCGATGCTTCGGAGGTGGAGATTTAGGTTATCGAGATTTACAGCCCTAAAGTTGTATACGTGCTACCCCGATATACTTGAGGTAGTAGTAGTTAATAAGAAACACTATATACATGGAGATGTAATTCGCGTAGATAGAGATATTGAACGCTATAAACAGGTTGTTCTGCTAAATCAATCTCGGGAAGTCGTAGGGCTTGGATACTCAAAAGGAAGAGGGAAAATAATGGTTCATAGTTGGTGGGGATCAGAGGGTAAAGTAAGCAGCATGATTAACAACGATGTTTACAGAAAATCAAATCTACCAGATGTTATTAACGTTAACAAAGACAGCATAAAGATAATGGCTGCTCAGTCTAAGAAGTTCTTGGCTATTATGTACGAGAAAATACGAAAACCTGTTATAGTATCTTTCAGCGGTGGAAAAGATAGCCTTGTAGCACTTCATTTATCCATCGACCTTGGTTTTGAACCAGCTGTATTATTTAATAATACTGGTATTGAGTTACCTGAAACAGTTGAAACAGTTTATCGGACAACCAGTAAATACGGGCTTGAACTTATAGAAGCTTCTGCCGGCGACAAATTCTGGGGCAGTGTTTACGAGCTTGGTATACCTGGTAGAGACTATAGGTGGTGTTGTAAGGTATGTAAGCTTGCCCCTCTATCGCTAACAGTTAAGAAAATGTGGAGCAACGGAGGGTTAAACGTTGTTGGACAGAGAGCTTTTGAATCTATAGATAGAGCTAGAAGCCCAAGGGTATGGAGGCTTAGGTGGGCCCCTATGTTACTAAATCTATCCCCAGTAATAGATTGGTCTCAGTTTGAGGTATGGCTATATATATTCCTAAACAATTTAGAGGTAAATCCTCTGTACTTCATGGGCTACGAAAGAATCGGATGTTTTATGTGTCCAGCTTCAACCATGGCTGAGCTAGACCTTGTCTCTCAAACACATAAAGAGCTTTGGGGTAGATGGTTAGACGTTCTAGAGTATTGGGTGAAGACACTTGAGCTCCCTAGGGAATGGATAGACTTTGCCCTTTGGAGATGGAATGCTCCAGCTCGCTACAGAACTATGCTTGCCAAAAGGTTGAGCATTGATGAAAGAATAGATGATTGGTATAAAACCTTTACACGAATCGCTAACCCGGCTATAGAAAGTGTTTCCTGGGATGAGGGAAAAATTAGGGTTGTTCTTGCGAAGAACCTAGATATGAATTGCATAGATGCACAAATTACAGTTTCTAACCCAATTAACTATGCTGTGCACCACGATATAGGTTGGGCAGAAATTAGCTGGGGTACAACTACTATTACTATTAACGGTAACGTGGTTGAGCTAAACTTTAGAGAAAGCGAAGAAATTGAAAAGCTTATAGATATCCTTAAGCTATACTATAGATGGCTTTTATGCACTAGCTGTAGATCCTGTGAAACAATATGCCCTTCTGGTGCGGCATCTATTAAAGTAATTGATGAAAGACCTAGGCCTATAATAGATAAATCTCGGTGCATTAAATGTAAATTCTGTGTATATAACTGCCCTGTTGCAGAGGTATATGTAGAACATGTTATTGCGCCAATAATATTCGGTGACCCAGAGGCTTGGAGAAGACCTACCCGTGAACATCATTCCGAGATTCTTGAGAAAATCGCGAACTTTATTAAATCATCTATGCCTGTTGTTAAGTCTGAAGCTAAACAAGAAGAAAACAGCGAATTACTGGATATAAGCTCTTTCTTCTTGTTAAATATAGAAAAAACTTGAGGGATTTTCATGACTTCACCCCGTTTTCTTGAAGAAGCAAGTAAACATGTAGAGCCTGTTTATGCTCAAGGATTTTTTTACGTATCGTTAGGCTACATATCGTATTACCTTGTATTTGATTACAATGATCCCTATGGTTACTACGAAACCGTGCTTAGAGATGAAAAACTTTTCAACGATGAAGTATCCAAGCTTTGGGCTAATATGCAGAGTTTTCTAGACGATGAACAGGTGGTTGTGAATAACGTTAAGGTTAAACCAAGGATTGTTATGATAGATATTGGTTTTAGGGGTAGCAAGAGAAGGCCTACCATAGTTTTTTGTATTAGATTTAAAGCGCCTATAAAGATTGGCTTAAATATTTACGAGAATAGATACGAACCTGAGGTAGTAGAGTACGATTATGTCGCATACTGGGTTTTCCCGCCAAGCTCAAGGATACTAAAGGTTGATATGGGCTCCGGGGGTGAAGAATGGGATATAGTTAGTAAGAATATACTAGTTATCTATGGGTATAAAGGGAGGAAAACAGGTGGCTATGAATATATAGAGTTTGAAATTAAGGATAAATATGGCTTCAATAAGGAAGAAGGTGACCCAAGTTGAGCATGCTATCCCAGAGTATACGACGAATACTAACATCGACTCTCCTCAGAAAAATAGTTCACTTAATTTTCTCGCTCATCCTACTTATACCATTCACACATTTCTACAGAGAAACAGCATTTAAAATTTGGTCTTCAAGTCCCGATCCAACTCTTATATTTTTAACTGTTCTACTCTTTGGAGCAGCTATTCTCAATAGCTTCCAGATCCGTCTACCAAATCTTAGGGAGAAGTTCTTTAAGACTTCAGCTGATATCAGGAAGAGGATAAGAGAAGGATTGGAAGTTAACTCTAGGGGTAAACCTTATGGTGAACTCTTAGAAGGTTTTTTAACATCTATAGCTAAGTATGAGGAGAAGTTCCTAGAATTTATCTCTATGGTTGAAAGAGATTACGAGCTTAAGTATGGCTACATATGCATAACATTTGGTCTTCTATCTGTTACCATGAGCTATGTTTTGTTCGGGGATAGAGTTGTATATGGGGTACTAGCTCTAGCAGTTGTAGACACGGTGTCCTCTATAACAACGATGTACACCAGAGGTAGGAGGAAGGTGATTAAGCACAGCGATGTATCTATAACCATAGCGTTTACCATTTTTACTGCTATAGTTTACTTGTTTACATGGGATATCCTAAAATCTGTTATTATAAGCACAGTAGCTACTATAACAGAGCTCGTGAGCCCAGAGGATAACTTAACTCTACCTATAACAACGTCGCTTACAGCTTATGTTATAAATGCTAAGGTTCCAGTACTCTAGTTTATGATCTAGGGTTCAAGTGATCCCCAGAAAGCTACTAAAACGTATCTCCCATTACAACTTTTAACAACATCTAGGAAATCTGGGTCTAATCTCATTATTTTCTCCCAATTATCTATCTCCCAAACATCGATTATCTTTAGATCAGCTGAAACCCGAATCCTTAGATTCTCTAGATCTTCTTCGGCTTTAAGCCTATCACTATATACACCGACTATGGACGCCATATGTTCGCGTACAACTGTCCCCAAAGGCGATTTCCTGTAGCTGAAAAACATTATCTATACGCCTCCAACCTAATATTTTCCCGATGATCTAATACATAACCTCAGGGTTTATAATGATTGTGGAAGCGTTAGCTATTATAGGCTTTAACTCTGAAAGTGAAAATGCTGTTG
Organism: Ignisphaera sp.; assembly: GCA_038892955.1. Taxonomy (GTDB): domain Archaea; phylum Thermoproteota; class Thermoprotei_A; order Sulfolobales; family Ignisphaeraceae; genus Ignisphaera. The sequence goes on along the minus strand of JAWASI010000010.1, from coordinate 5,838 downwards.
AAAACCTCAAGAAAGCTTCAGAGATTCTTAGAAGAAAATACGGTGTTAAACTTGTTATAGTTCCCTATAACACGTGGAACGATAGCATATCGTCATCGCTGAAATCCCTCCCGATAATCTACATAGGGGGGAGAACGGCGTTCATCGGTAGAGCACCATCAGTAGAAGAAATAGTGAACTATATCTTGAAAACAACTAGACATATTTCCAAAGATATTGAAGAAGCTCTTATTCCAGCAGCTTTATTCGATAAAGATTCGTTATTATCTGCAGCCTCTATCTAATTATTCTTATTTGAGCTTTATAATTTAATATTTTGCTTAACCTACTTGTATGCAATATGCAAGAAGTGGATGTAATAGTAATAGGATCAGGTATAGCATCGTTAAAAGCTCTGCATGTAGCTAACGAACTTGGCAAGAAAGTTATAGCTATAGATTCTACTTATGTAGATGGCGGGTATGTCCAAGTTATAGATAAGGAAGTGTTGCTACCTAAAGCCCCTTTCTTTGTACACGAAGAAGATGTAGATTTCTTCTATAGTTTAGGAATAGAATTTAAATGCCTAGATGTCGAGGTCTTCATACTTAAAAACGGTAATTACATAACAAAAACGCTTGGGTATTCAAACATAGATGTACAGAAAAACTGGTTCTATGAATGGATTAATAGGAGAAAACTCTGTCTGCATAGAAATCTTTTTTCAGCACTAAAAAAATCCCTTGGATACACCGAAACCTTACCTATACACATAACCTCGAGTATTAGGAGGATAGACCTAGCAAACCGTATTGTAGCTCTTACCTCTGGAGAGATTATTAAATACGAGAAACTAGTTTATACATGGCCTCTACCTCTACTACCTAAGCTTCTAGTCCCAGAAACCATTAAAAACAATGTTGCACAAATGCTTAACAATCTAGATCTACAATATGTATCATCTTATATACTAACAGTAGTATTGCCAAAAAATAAACAAAACAAGATAAAGATACATATACACTCAACTAAAGCTTCTAGAATGCATACAGCAATATCGATTAGCACCGGAGAACATAGAGTACTCTACGCAATCACGAGTTACACCAAGAACTATTCGCTTCTACCAGGAATATACGAAAAACTAATTTCAGAATTAAGAAGATTCAAAATATTATCGCTAAAAGATATAATCAAGGGTTATGGATTAAACATAACCTACGCATTAATCAACAAAGTAAAATCTAAACATATAGAAGAGCTTAAACAAAAACTAGAAGAATATAACGTATACCTCTACGGAAGACTAGGGCTATGGAGAGAACAAATCATTAAAGAAATAATCCAAGACAAAAAATTAGAGAAAACCTTAAGCTAAACAAGCTCAATAACGCTTATTTAGGTTCTACAAAACCCTTTCTAATGGTTGCGGCGGTCGTCTAGCCTGGTCTAGGACGCCGGCCTTCCAAGCCGGAGATCCCGGGTTCAAATCCCGGCCGCCGCACCAACAATTGAATGAACTCAACTCTTTTTTCATAGTATTTAAAGACATATTGTGCATAGTAAACATAAGTCATGTAGTTGCAGAAACATTTATTGGTTAATTTAATTATTTGATATTCTACACCTTCTATATAAAGTCTTAGATCCAGTTAAATTTTTACTAAAATCTCGTAACCTAATTACTTTACAATTCCATTTTAGAGGAATAGGTTAAAAATAGGTATATTTACTGCTTCAACATAGTAATTATCTAGGCGTTCTATTGTTAATGATTTTTTAAAGCTCTTGGAATTCAACATAAGTACTTAAGTGCAACCTCCTCTATTATTATTGTTTCGTATAATGTTCTAGCCTATACCTCATAGTGTAAAGGTTTCTGTATTAAGAGAGGTTATAGCGGTTGCTAGGGTTCAGCTCTTATATGGGTTTATATTGGTTGGTTATCCAAAGTACATTGCTCAAAACAGCAATAAAGACTCTAAGGTAAACTTCGAGGTTGTTCACATATGGACGTATGGGTATCTGCTGATGAGGATTGCCGAGGTTGGAGAAGAGTACGGTATCAGAGTAGAGTTTGTTAGTGAAGAGAATACATCCACTACCTGCCCACTATGCAAAACAAAGAACCAGGACCACAAGAGAGTGTACAGAGGATTATTCAAGTGCTACAAACACAGCAAAGTATTCAATACAGACCTGGTGGGAGCATACAACATACTACTCAAAACAAAAACCATACCCCCAAGCCCCGCTCTACACAGGGTAGGGGTAATGCGCCTGAGACCGGGCGCAGAGCTAAACCCGGCGAAAGCCAGGGATGTAGCTCCAAACCTCCCCAGAACCCTCGCCCTTTAGGGCGGGAAGGAGGTCAGACTAGAGTTTATTAGCTAGTAGGCCACTATGGTATACTAGGTGGTTTATGTAGACGCTGTTTTTAGTGTTAAGATTAGGAAGGAGGTTAAGGAGAAGATGGAGAAGTATAGGGATAGTGTTAACTGGGCTGAGGAGATTCGTAGGTATATCGAGGAGATTTTGAGGAAGTTAGAGGCTCAAGAGAATTTTGAGAAGATTTTGAAAGAACTTGAGAAAGCTAGGTGGGGTACCCCGAAAGGGTTTGTGGTTAGCTCTGTAAAGGAGGATCGTGATAGTAGTTGATGCTTCTGCTTTAATAGCTTTCTTTTCTCGTGAAGAGAATTGGGTTGACTTAGCTTAGTACATGGTTGAAACAGTATCGGTAGATCAAATAGTTAAAAAGTTCTTCAACACTCTTTGGAAAAGCGTTAAAGTAAGGAAAACCATAGCCTTAGAAGATGCTATAAGGATTGCTGAGCTCTTTAAATCTTACATAGGGAAAAAACATGGTGATAGAACCGGAGGAAAAATATATTGAATACGCTTTTTAAACTAGCGCTTAAACATAATATAACTGTATATGATGCTCTATACATAGCGCAAGCTATTCACTACAACCTTCTACTTCTAACATTAGATCAAAAACAGAGGCAAGTGGCTCTAGAGATTGGTGTAAAGATACTATCTTAGCTATGGAGAGCTAAAGCAGTACTTTAACCTAGTTAATGTCTCCAATATAAACTGGCAAAAACTTCTATACCAAGAGGTCAAGAACTTTAATAGTTAATCGAATTAATAGAGAAAAATTATTTAATAGATATTTAGAGGTTATCTCTATTTTAGGATTTTAGTTTATGTCGATGATTGGGTTTTCTTTGGTTTAATGTATTACCCTAGTAAGGTTTATTAATGATCTTGTAATCGAGTTCGTATTTTCTATTCTTCGATATAATATCTGTAGTTTGTTTTTAGTCTGTATACCTCTATGTATGCACCTGGCCATATATCTCCTGAAGTAAATCTTCTCTCAAGTACCTGGTCTTGGTTTATATATATGTACCAAGGATCTAAGTAGAATGAATGACCTGCAGACCATACCCTATAGGATATGATGTCGTATTCCTCGATTGGGTTGAAATCTTTATCTAGTACGTAGATCTTGTGTCGGCTACCATATTCTGTGTCCGTTGCTAGCGACATCATAAGCTTGATTTCTCCTTTAGGGGAAACAACAGGATATATACAAGGGTTTTCTCGGCCTTTCTCGAATATTGTTTTAACATAGGTGAAAACTGTTGATGTTGGGCTCTCGATTTTCCATAGAATTGTCCCTGCTGTAAAACTCGATGTTATTGCGTACCACGTTCCGTTGAATTTGAGTAAAGCTATATCGTAGTGTCCCCATACACCTCCCGGAGGAGGATTCACCAACGTTATACTTTCGTTGAGCTCAACTAAGCTGAAATTCTCATCGAGAACTACTTTAACTATCCTATGGATTCCTCCTTGGTACGATCCACCCCAGTTCATTAAGTAGCCATGTATTTTTCCGTCAATCCACTTAAATAGGAAACCTTGACCTGTATAACTTGGGATACCCTTGATTATGACGAGTTTTACAGGTTCATAGCTAACCATATCTTTTGTTCTAAGGATTAGAATTCCTAGGGGTTGGCGGTAAAATCCAGCAGTTGCGAAGAATATCATGTAGCCTTCTCGATCTTTTAAAATAGATTTCGGATTATACTTTCCGTTACCCCAATCGAATACAGGTCTAAGGTCTCTTATACCAGTACCCGCTAATTCGTATACAGTTAAATCTTCTAAAACTATCGAGGAATTGCATACTTCTACCGTTATTTTGGTATCGTATAGCCAGAGTTGCTGTGTTGATACTTGTGCTAAAAGAATCCAATCTTCATCGATACCTCTGCGCTTAATGAATATCTCAACTGCGCGTAGAGCGTAAGCAAATAATATTTCTATATCACTAGTACTCCCTAGATCGATAGATTTCTGGTTTGTAGCTTTCCTATCCTGAAGATACACAGATGTATATCTATACCTATCAATTACAACGCTTACAAAACGATTAACAATCATCTGCGAAACCGAGGATAAGGAGAACCGCACCTCTCCATCTATTTTACGAATAGATAGCCGAAGCTTGTAGACCTTATAGCCTTCAACCTTAACAAAATCGTTATACGCAATAGTACACATACCTTCGGAACCAATCAATAACCCATCTTCGATAAAAGAATAAGAACCGTTAACAACCCATTTACCGATCATCGAGTTCTTATCTTCGCTGTAGAGAACACTTTTATCAATATAGATAAAAGGCATTATAACAGAAAGTCTTTCTCCTCGTTCCACATAAGCAAATCTATTCCCTAATTCACTTACTGTAGTATTTAGTATAGGAGAAGGTGAAGGCAAATACAACAACATTGTGTATATGAAGGTTACAGTTTCTGTAAAAATTATAGCCTCTGTTTTCGTTAATGTTGTTTTTCAAAAGGTTTAATATATACCCCTACGGCATACCCACCTAAACATGAAAATACAACAGCAACAACAAAGATAATAACTAATAAAGATCTAGAGAAAGTTCTTGGTTCACCCATGCTCTAACCTAACAATTAAATGCTCCTGAAATTCATATAGATATTTTTATAATTTAGAATACCTAAAAGGTTAAGTAGATATGTTATTGAGTATAGGTAAAACTAAGATTATTAAGTTAAAAATATTTTGCCTATACATAGGCTATATTATCGCTAGTATGTACCGCATTTCTTAAGAGCTTCTATTGCTGCTTTAAGGTTCTCCGGTTTTGTTTCATCAGGAACTCCTGCTACCCCAGATCCAGAGAATATGAATCCACTTGGTTCTTTTACTTCGTTTAGTAATTTACATACTTCTACGTATACTTTCTCTGGCGTACCGAGTATAAAGTGCGCTGGCGGTATTCCCCCCATAATTATTTCGTGATCACCTAGGATATCTCTAGCTTTTTTAAGATTTGTTTTCTCGAAATACGCTATAATTTTACCTTTAGGTAGCTCAAGTATTGTTTCTAAAAATGGTTCGTAGTTACCTTCAAAGAATATCCAGGGCATAGCCCCCGAGTTTATGAGCTCAAGAATAACTTTCTTTAGCGGCTCCCAGTAGAACTCTGTGAAGAGTTTCGGCGGCACCATTTCATTTAAATGTAGAGGTATAAATGCTAACGGTATTTTTACATCAAATAACCCTAGTACTTCTGGAGGATAATTAACTGTAAGTTTACTCCACTCAATAATTAAAGGTGTTAGTGCTTCAAGAGCAGATCTAACTTTATCTGGGTATCTATAGAGATCTACAAGCGTATAAGTTACATGTCTAAGATTATCAGCTATAAAATCGAGAGGTGCATAACCAAAACCGCTAGGATATATTGGATACCCTAGATCTCTAATCTTTAACACTAGGTCTCCAAAGATATCGCTAAACTTCTTT
>JAWASI010000009.1:44453-51707 GCA_038892955.1 Ignisphaera sp. | reverse complement strand
CTGCTACGCTATTCCATCTATATGTGTATTCAAATGATGTATCCAATCCATTCTCTATATCTCTAGCTATAGCTTTAGAAGGTTCAGCTACACCAGGTGTATACCATATAGAGAAATCGCTTAAATCCCTTATAGGGACTTTAGCCACAATCTCTATCTTACCTCTATACCTCTTATGAAGATCTAGTGAAATCTTTCCCCAATCCTGTACACTACCCATGGTTATTCACCATTACATCACGTAAAGGTATATCCAAGATACTCACAATAATGCTATGAGTGTAGCTACAAATAACTTAATGATCTCGATATAACCCCTATAAATGTACATGTTTAGCGAACCAAGATACACAGAAGAAGGGAAAAATCTACGTAACCATATTATCTTGCTTATCCTGTTTAATTAACTGCTTAATTCTTCCTTAGCCCTTGAGCCTCTCTAAAACCAGTAGTATCTCGTATCTCGGTAGAGGAACTCTAAAGGGTAGAGCTAATAGTTTCATACTCTCTTCACCAATTGATAGATCAAGACGGATATTGTAAGTAGGATAACTGCGGACACCACTTGGTATACTAGTGATACTGCGTTTATCTCTAAGTAGAGTGTATAGTTTCTTGCTGTAAATAATGTATGTAATGGTATTGGCTTTAAACTACGGTTTATTATAAGATAGCCATATTAGCTGTACTTTCTTTTCATATTTTGTTTTAGCTATAGCTGTTGCAATCTTTTGATTACGAGCACAATAAGCCATATAATTGTAGCTGTTAGCGATAATATTATGCTTAAAATTAATGAATCAACCGAAAATTCTGCAAAACCTTCTCCCCCGAGATAGCTATAGAGAGAATCAATCAAAAACATTACTGCTGCTCCACTAGATATTAATGCCAATATATCAAGTCTATACCTATTACCCACCCTGGTTTTATACCATAGATATCCAGAGATAATCGCAAGTAATGAAAGAGCTACAAAATACATAGACATCGCTAACCCTTTATCATGTTCCTAATGTTGTAAAAACTCTTACCATAGACTTAGACTTAATCTCTATCTTTTTCGATATATGGAGTAAACTAAGCCATAAAATAGCCGTACCAAAAGTCATCGAACTTCCTACAATACTAACCTCATATAGTAATGTAGGGACGTCTTCTGGATTTCGCATAGCTGTTAAAAATGGCGGATACAATACCACTTCACCATGCCATAAATGTTCAACAGCAAGAACTAGTGCACCACCAATTAATAGATAAACCAATATACCAAGTTTTAATCTGCTATAACCTTTGAACCTTTTACCTAAAATACCCAAGATAATGCCAACTGCTAGCGGTGTAATAAAACACGCCATACCTACACACCAGTGCACAGTGTTATTATTATAGGTGCACATTTAAATTTTTTGTACATAAAAGAATGGTCTGCTTCCTTCGATAAAGCAATATTAACTACTTCAGCGTACTTTAAGAGAACTTACCAAAAATTTACACCTCTACATAGAGGCAAGTTTTTAATGTTTACAAAATAACGATAGAAAGTATTGGACGTGGTTAACGAATACGAGTCCTGAATTAAATGAATTAAACCATATAACTAACGTTATCTACAATTAACTTTTATTCTAAACAATATGTTTAATGATTACTTAGGTATACGCATGAGCTATACCTTAGAGAAATCAAAATGCCCTAGTTTAGCTAAATACGATGTTGTTGTCGTTGGCGGAGGACCTGGTGGAATTGCAGCTGCGTTAACTGTTAAGATGATATATAGTAGTAAAAGTGTTGCTCTTATAAAGCTCGATGAGAAAACTCTTATACCGTGTGCTATACCGTATACGGTAGCATCTATAGATAAATACGATAAGAGTTTAATATCGTATTCAAGTTTATTAGCCCAAGGTATTAATGTTGTAACAGACACGGTTGTCGATATTGATAGACAGAATAAGATTGTGATTACAGCTTCAGGAAATTGTTATGAATATGATAAACTGGTGTTGGCTACAGGATCTATACCTAATGTACCTGCAATAGAAGGGATAGATTTGAGGAATGTAGTTATAGTATCTAAAAAGTACGAAGATGTTGTTTTTATGCAGGAAATACTTAGAAAATCGAATAAAGTTGCTATTCTAGGATGTGGCTTTATCGGTATCGAAATAGCTGATGAGCTGGTTAAGCTTGGAAAGAAGGTTACTATAATTGAGATTCTTCCGCATTGTCTACTCACAAACTTTGACGAAGATTTTGCAATCAAAGTTGAAGAAATGCTAAGAAGAGAAGGAGTTGAAATTAAGACAGGAAGAACCATTAAGAGAATCCATGGATTGAACAAAGTTGAGAGTATAGAGCTCGACAACGGGGAGAAGATAGAGGTAGACGCCGTAGTTATAGCTACAGGGCATAAACCCAACATAGATTTGGCTAAGAAAATAGGTCTTGCCGTAGGTAAATACGGGGTTCTAGTAGATGAATTTATGAAGACAAGCGATCATAATATATTTGCTGTTGGCGATGTTGCTGAGAAGAAACACCTTGTATTAAAAGAATCTATTCCCCTTATGTTATCGTCTATAGCATGCATAGAAGCTAGAGTCGCTGCGATCAATCTATATGGTGATAAAAAGGTTATGCTGGAGGGAATAGTAGGCGTAGTAGTAACAAAGGTTAAAGACCTAGTCATTGGTTGTACTGGGTCAACAGAAAATATGCTTAAGAAGAAGGGCATTGACTATGTTGTCGGTAGGGCTAAGACCATTAATAGACATCCATTCTTCTTGCCAGGAGCATGCGAAATCGAGGTGAAACTTATATTCTCAAATAAGGGAATTCTTATTGGCGCTCAAGTATCTGGATATTGCAACGAGGTCGCCGAAATAGTGAATACTCTCGCCTTAGCTATACAAAATAAGATGAGTATATATAAGCTTATAGCGATGCAATATGGTACACAACCAATGTTAACAGCTTCTCCACTATCGAACCCAATAGTGCTAGCAGCTTTAGATGCATACAAAAAATTAAAACTGAATTCATGGGAACAAGTAGGATAATATAATTGACTACTGATTGTTGTTAAAAATATATAAATATATTGAAAGAGCCTGTCAACAACGTTACTCCCATCTATAAACTGATATAGGTCCTCTAGGATCTTTTACCCATTCCTGCCAACCACCGTCATATATCTTAACGTTTGTATACTCGAGAACCTGCGTCATTAGATACCATAGAACAGCAGAGTATCCACCGACACCACAATATATTATTATTTCTTTATCTTTTGTTGTTCCTGCAATATTTTCAACCACTTGTTTAATAACATTAAGCGGTCTGAAGAGTCCTTCCGACGTCCATAGCCATGGAACAGGGAGATTCTTAGCCGTTGGTATATGACCTGGTATTGGACCCCAAGGCTCTATCGATATACCGAAATAAACATCGGGATCTCTGGTATCTATTATCACGGCTTGTCCTAGTTTTTCAAGAACTTGTTGTTTATTTACAAATATCTGTTCCCTTAAGGTACCTCTATAAAGTTTCGGAGTTGGCCGGTAAACCTCCTTAGTCACAAGTCTACCTTCTTTAACCCATTTATTGTATCCTCCATCTAGAACAGCAACATTATCTAAACCTGCATAGATAAGTTCTACAGCAACTCTAACAATATCAGCACGATTGAAGGACGTATCAACTTTGTTTACAACAACTACTGTAGATTCCTGCGTTATCCCGGCTAAACCAATAGTTTGGAATAGTTCTTCAGGCGCTGGGAGTTCTAGTATAAGATCATCTCTAACAGTTGTCCAAGCTGATTTCAGTGGATCAAACGGTATATTTACGGATCTCGGTATATGTCCTTCTATATACTCATTCTTAGGCCTTATGTCGATTATTACAAGGTTGGGGGAATCAAGGTTCTTCTCCAACCAATCTGTTGTGACTATGGGGGGTATATAACGCATAACCTATACACCGACCGTGCTTAAAAGCGTTTACAACGAATATAAATACCTTATATGTTTCTACTCATATATGATGATATTGATAACAAAAATCTACTACGGATTTAAGGGAATCTCTTTTAAGGGTAGTTTAAGCGATGTTCCTTTTAAACTCCATTCACCTGATATGGTCGCGGCATTGGTTAAATTCATGGATACCTCAACGCTTTTTTCTTCTGAAGCCTTTAGATCTATGGAAGTGCTATAAAGAAGCTGATTTTGTTTATTTCTAATCTGGAGAAATACTATTAAATCGTAATCGCATTTATTAATAACATTGATATGAAGAACTCCCTCTGCTTCTTTCTTTGTACTTGGTTTTAGCTCTACACATTGCGGAATTTCTACACATGCGCTCATAGTTCTCACCTAATTGCTGTAGATACCAAAGGGTTTAATAATTTAATTAATACAATATATCTTTTTCTTAACATTTAAAGGGATTTGCCATAGCTAATATACAGACTACCGCGAAACTTAAAATACTAGCTTAAAGGAATAATCTTTGGTGTCTCTATGGTGGGTTTACTTGGTTACCTAGATTCTATGGTTTTTCCTCCTAGGTTTGGTCCTGAGTGGGGCAGTGGAGGTATATTCGGGCTTAAGTACTACAAAGGTGTTTTGTACTTCACCTTAGCTTTTGAAGCTGTTGCAAATTTCATTACAGATCGTGGTGTTAAAAAGTATAGCTTCGACTTAGTTGGGCCTAGCCCTAGATCTGGAGGAGATACATATAATGCTGTAGAAGCTGTAGATGAGTATATATACTTTGGTGGATGGGTTCATTCGCCGGCTATATACGTTGGTAGAGGAACTATAGGGGCCCAGATATCGTTTAAAAATAAGTTTAGCCATGTTCATGCATACAATGTCTACGAGGATGAAGTTAAGCTTTTGTGGAAAGAAGGGCTAGAGCATGAAATGGAGTGGGTTGGAGAAGTAAGCGAAATTATTTACGATCCTATCAACGATAGGCTTCTTCTCGCTAGAGGCGATGGAATGGTCAACTTAGGTGTATACCAAATTAACAGAAGAGGTGGCGATTATAAGAAGTTATCCGATTTTCCTGCACAAAAAGGGTCTTACTTCTACGACCATGTATGCTTTGATATGTTTAAAGACTGGGTTAACGGGGTAGTAGGTATACAATGTGTAGACCTCGTCGAGAACAAAATCCGATACTTAGAGTTAGGGGATATACGTAGAAGGAGTTTAGATAGTGGAGATGCTATACTAAGGCTTACAGGTGTAGCTACTTCAGCCTATGGGAGATTCTTTACCTTTATCCGCGGCGGAATTTTAATAGGTAACCCAATCGATGAAACCATTGAACCTATATCTTTTTACAGGCTTTTCGATTTCGGGTACGCCGCCTATAGCCCAAGGAGAACTATGGCGAAAACTTTTGCAGGAGGAATACTTACAGCTTTCAACAGCTACTCCGAAGCAATTATTAAACCTACTAACGAGTACGAAGTACTATTAGCAAGATCTTCTAATACTATTGTTGGTCCCTCTGTATTACTCTACATAGCTCCACCAACAGTAAAAATAATTGCGACTCTTGGAGCAAGGATAACAGGTTTTGAAATTGTAGAGGATAAAATAGTCTTAGCCTATAATAACATGGCTAACACGTTTAGATATGATGCTACACCTATTGATGCAGGGTTTAGAGGATTTATGGTTTTAGACCACGATATAGTGTATCGAGAACCACCTCCAGTGAGATTCAATATTAAGGGATTTCAAGTTGGTTGCAGAACTTTTGGAGGAATACCTTTAACAGGGTACAAAGAGCCTACGATGAAGATACTATCCAGTAAAAATAATAAGCTATATGTATACGAGTACGATTTATCTCTACCCCCAACAGAAGCCCAACAAACTACGTACTCTCTTACAAAAGGTGTAAACATTGTAGAGCTGAGAAACTATAAAAACTCCATAGTCTCGTTTAGATTAGATGAAGAAGATCCTCAAGCTATTATAAAAATAGACCTCATCTAATATTGTACAAACTTTATAAAATCAAACAAATTATTTTTATTTATTAAACACCGGGCTGGGCTACTATAAACAAAGAATATATTAATAAACTTCCTTAGATGGTTAAGGTGGATATAGAGACATATTTTATGTTAAAACGCTATGAGGATGTGTTTTAAATCTAAGATTGGTTAACCAATATTCATTTAATTTTAAATTTAGCTGTATTCTATAATAGTTTAGATACTGGGGTACCATGTTGATGTTAAAACACATTGCCTTAATAATCATAGGTGTTATTGTTTTTACTATAGGCTGGGGCACTTTATTAAGTGGTATTGATGTTAAAACGTGTTCATCTTATGTTTACATACCTAAAGAGTTTACAGGTAGGATTGTCCCTCGGTATACCGAGGTATATTACTGGAGATATGTTGTTGTTAATCTATCTAATGTCTTCTTAAGAACTGGTACTCCTTATAGCCATGTATTTGAGGTAAACAATACACTTGGCTACATTTATATAGAGATTAATGGATCTGTTGAAGAGAAGGAATACGAAGGCTATTTATCGATAGTAGATACTGCGAATAACCAAACGATAGTCTATACATCGTTGAATCCAAGGATATCGGTAAGCGAAAAAGAATTAAATACAACGTTATTTTTCTTAAAACCTCTGTACCCTGGAACTTACCGCATTTTAATTAACCTTAACGTTAACGCAATCATATCTAAGCTCTTAGTCTATGGACCAAGTTCTAGAGAAGTAGAAGTACATGCAATAGAAATATCTTTGTCTCCGAGCTCGGAAAAAGCTTATCAACAGATAAAAATAGAGTATGTATGTGGTGTAAGTTTCGTAAACGCATTATTAGCATCGGTTATCGTTGGCGTAGGTATTTCGGTCATCGTTATCGGTGCAGTAATAGCTGTAGCTAAATCTTCAAGAACGCAGACAGGCATTGTTTCAGCGAAAATTAAGAGGAAAAAATGAGATATAGTATTGGATATTCTGCAAAGGTTAAGGAATATCCATAGCTTTGCTATCTCTTAACTTTGGCAACCGCTATTATTGCTAACGCTATGGCAACCGCTATTAACGCTAGCATAGCTGGTGATACAGCTGAAGGTGATTCGTATACCTTTGTTGTTACTTCTCTAAGCGTTGTCACAGTCATGGTTTCCGTTAATGTAGTTGTTCTAACCACTTCTACCTCCTTGGTGGCTGTGCGGATAACCTCTTTGATCT
>JAWASI010000009.1:0-44443 GCA_038892955.1 Ignisphaera sp. | reverse complement strand
GGTGACCGTAGATGGGACTACAACTGTTTGCGTTTCCGTTTCCCTCTCGGTTACGGTCTTGACAAAGGTGGTGTGCTCTACAACGGTGGCTGTCTCGGTAAACGTAGCCGTAGTAGTGGTTGTAACGGTTTCCCTGGGTAGCGTGTAGATACCCACCGATCCGCTACCCACGGGAGTTGCAACAAACACCGTTCCGTATAGGAAGTACGTATCGCCTCCCTTTGTTTTAACAGTTGCTGTAACCATGTATACCCCGGGTGATTGGTAGGTGTGCCTAATCCTGAAGCCTCTACCTGGGCTGGTGATGGTTGGATCCGTTGATATGTTTACATATGGTATAAGCCTGTACTTGGTCCCATCCCCTGGGTCGAATACTATCTCTACCGGTTCTTCCTCGGGAGACCTGTAGGGCGGTATATCTATGGCGAAGCCAACGTCTAAGCTAGACGTGTTGTAGGGAAGCGGCACCTCCCACCTATAATCTTCTGTGAAGCTCTGGGGGTGGTCGACTAGTATCCTTGGGTACGCTGGGAAGCTTGTTCCTGCAAACCTCATTATCCTAAGCTTTAGATCCTCCGTAGCGGGTTCGACATTCGCTGGATACGGTCTCTCGAAATCGAATACGTTTACCCTGCAATCCCCTTTAAACTCGTAGGAAGCGTTAGAAGGTATTATCAGGTTGTTCTTAAGTATAACGTTCATAGGTGGCTCTGCGCTTAGGTTGCAATACAGTAGCACCTTTCCGGAGCCCTCAGTGAACTCGAAGATATTTGCCTCAGCGTGTATTGTTCCGTTCATCGTACCCCCTAGGAAGTATACCAATGGGCTGAATACGTAGTTGTTGTAGTAATCAACTACCCCGAACCTTATCCTGGGGTGCCTCTCCCTGGTTAGGAAGAAGAAGTTGTGGTGCATCGTGACTCTGAGGTTTCTATCTGTTGTCCTAGTAGCGCTACCACCGATGAGTATGGTTTTATCCGTGTTCCAGAACCTACACCAGGATATCGTTATAAGGGATGGTCTATCCCTTAGAGCCTCCGGGATGTCTAGCGCTCCATCCGACCAGTTAGTGAAATCACAGCGGTGCACCCATATATTTGTTGATCTTCTAATCTCCATACCGTCTACGTTTATCCTACGCACCGAGTCGAACCTAATGTTGGTTACTATAACGTTCTCCACATCCCTTATGAATACGGTGTTATCCGTTATTGTTATCTGAGCACCTCTACCATCTATGGTTTTGTGAGATTTAACGAACACAGGCGCTCTAAGGTATATCGTGCCGTTAACAAGGAAGAATATCCACAGAGGTTCCTCCTGGGATACCGCATGCCTTAGCGTACCAGGCTGGGGGTTAGCGGGGTCGTCTTCAAGCGATGTAACGAAGTATACCCTACCCCCTAGACCTCCCGTAGCGTTCCCGGCAAAACCCTCCCTCTCAGCCAGCAGATCCTTAATACAGTATACATCCTTGAAGCAATAATCTAGCGTAGCCGTAATATTGGTAATACCTCCTACAACCTTAACTGACGCGTATGTTGGTATATGAATAGCAATATCTAAAACATTTACTACACTATTCAACACCATAGAAAGTACTAATATTAAAACAGACAATCTTAAACCAAAAACAGACATCTAACCCCGTCATACTCTACAAAAATATAAAGTGACAAACTTATATCGAATATACATAAAGTTGAATCCTTAAATAAAATACATAAATTGTATTCCTTTAAAATAGAGTATATTACCGTATTATTGTTTATCTAAGTTAGAGCTAATGTCAACAATAACGTACCTAAAGGAATAGATGAGGGATGCCAATACAGAAACTGCTTATGAACTAGTAGAACTAGGCTATCTGATTAAGTTTTGAGCATGAGATGGGATTTGAAGTTACATAGACAGCTTCATAGGTTCCTCAATTTTAAAATATTCATAGTAATTTTACATTACCTATATACATGTTATTTGTAATACCTAATTACAGAGGTACTTATTTTTCATCAAAGAGTGGCTGAAAATATTTCTTTGATCTTCTCTAGATATCTTGGGCAACCTTAGTCTGCTTCATTTAACAGATCCTTGTACCTTGCTCTACTTACCCTAGCTCTTTTAAGCGTAATTATATATGAACCTTGTCAACTCCCTTGGTACCACCTACACTAACATTCTCTACGCCTTACTAAGCTTCTTAGTAATTGTGTCTCTTAGCGTACCTTCTAACGTTATTTCTATCAATATCCATAGACGCTAATGTTTTCAAGAGATCTGCTGTCTTTCTATACGTATATCCATTCGCATGGCTTCTAGCGACCCTTCAAACTTAGATCTGTATACCTAGGACATGAGCTGCTCATAACGTTTAACCATGAATACAAAGACAATATATGTACCATAGAGATTCTAGTATTGCTAAACATCTAACTGCAGACTATAAGAGTTTTATCTGTCTATAGAGAAAAAGGTGCATGTTCTAACGAATATCTGTTGAGAGTAAATACCAAAGTCTCTAGACATAACTTGAGTATGTAGCCAGGTTAAGATATAGTAGAAGTACCATAGAAAATATTTAAATATTACATATAAAATTACTTAGTACTTGGTGAGAATATACGTATAGCATTGATATTCTTAAGTTTCCTGTAGATAACTATACAATCCACACCATAGATGTTGCTCTTCCTTGGAGAACCTATACTGTAACCTTCAAAAGATACCACCATATTACCTATACCTCTAAACCTGTTGACCCAAACTACTAGAGCATGGATATACTCATCCCCATAGAGATCAGCGGTAGATCTATAGATGTGTCTAGTGCACCGATACTCATGATAATCAATGTTGGTGGATAATGTCTGTAAAGAATGTTTATGGAGGAGATAACGGGTTCCTTTAAGCAATATTGATGTGGGTATGTATATAGATCCTAGTACAGGTTTTGCTAGAAAGCTTATTGGTGGAGGTGTAGTTAAAGCAGCTCTAGGACTTGTTTATGAATATGTTGTTGTTATACCGGGTGTTAGAGGCATTGACTGTATGTTTCCAGGAGGGATATTCTATGGGAGAGCTCCAGCACCTATTGTAGATCTGAAGGCTGTTGTAAGGTACATAAGGTATAATGCTGATGTTTTTCCAGGTAACAAGGAGTGGATAATTGCTACAGGTGTTAGTTCCGGGGGAGCTTTATCGACACTACTTGCTGTATCTGGTGACCACCCAATGTATGAACCTTATCTAGAGGCTATAGGAGCTGCTAAAGCTAGCGATAGAATTTTTGTAGCTGCACCATTCTGTCCTATGTTAGCAGACCACTTCGAGTATATCGATAGTATCTATGAATGGCGGTTTGGCGAAAAACAACTACCAACAGGTCAACTAGTTGACCCCAAATGTTCTAAACCTCTAGCATCTAGATTTGAAGAATACCTAATCATAGTTGAGCTAAGAGATAAAGAAGGTAGGTTAATTACATTAGATATCTATCCTAGATATGTTACTGAAAACTACTTAATACCGGCAGCAACAAAGTATATTAAGAGACTGCCAGAAAAAGCCTTAGAGAAGAATATCTTAAGCAGAATAAATGGATTCGATGGTGTAACGATACTGCATATTTCACTTGGAAAGACTACAATAAGTATCACGTAGATAGGCTTTGGGTATGCCCAGCGTTTGACGGACCTTTCGACCCAAATATACTACAGACCCTTAAGATAACTACAGAAGATGAGCTACAGAAATTAATACTGAACTGGAGCTTCTTAAACCTAGGTATAACACCAACAAATATGCTATTTGGTACAGAAACAGATTTCGCAAGGCATTTTACCGACTTTGGGTTAAGATATTCAACACGTAACCTAAGTATAAAAATTGCTGAGGTCTATCCAGATATCCCTGAGAAGATCAAGATGATGGATCCCATGCACTTCATTTTAGGGAACTGGCCAAATATAGCCAACTACTGGAGGATAAGAACAGGATCTAAAGATATCTTTGCTTCAATATTTATGTGGACAAACCTAGCTATAGCATTAGAGAACCTCGGTAAATCTGTTGACTTCGAAGTATACTGGGAAGCTCCTCATTGTACTGATTACGAGCCTTGGAAGCTAATGGAATGGGTGCAAAATATTACTGGATATAGGACCCATTTCCTCAAGCAACTGCCTACACAGATAACTACATATACTATGACTATAACCTACAGAGATACCTATACTACATACCTAACACAGTATACAACAACAGTATTCTTAGAGGTAGAAAGAACTGAAACAACTGTACAAACAATATATAGAGTAGAACCAACAACTATAGTGGTAGAGAAAACAGTTACACAAAATACAAAGTCCCTAGTAATAGCAATAGCACTACCTCTAACAATATTAGTAGCAATGGCAATTATAGTACACATTAAGAAAGGTGACAACTTCTAAAATCTCCTTAGCCAAACCTTAGAGGATATTTAGGAGGAATTTAAAATATTCGATTGTTTGGCGCCGGGGGCGGGATTTGAACCCGCGTGCGGATATCCCGCACCGGCTCTCCAGGCCGGCCCCTTAGACCGCTCGGGCACCCCGGCGCGTGGTCATTTTGAATCAGTTAAGCGTAAAGTTCTCAGTTATCTATATGCTGTTTTTACGTTTAAATAAAAATATGATCAACGTACGGAAACATAGTATTACGTTATTGCTCTATTTTCTTTTAATTTCTATTTCTATGTATACATTTTCTGGTACTCTTACCCTCATTATTTGTCTTATTACGTATTCGTTTGCTTCGACATCTATTATGCGTTTGTGTATTCTCATTTCCCATTTATCCCAGATTTTGGTGCCTTCGCCGTGAGGTAGGCGAGGAAGTGGAACTAGCATTCTTTTTGTTGGTAGTGGTATAGGTCCTTTGACTTTTACTCCTGCTTTCCTTGCTATGTCAAGTATTTGTGAAACCACGTAGTTTAAACTATCGACGTTTGTGCCCCAAAGCCTTATCCTGATCGCTGTTGACATTGTTATAAGCCCTTATAAAAACAAAGTTGTTGTGATTTTAGCTTGATTTAGCTGGTTTAATTTCTTGCACTATACCTATACCGATTGTTCTACCCATATCTCTTAGCGCAAATCTTCCTAGTGGCGGGAAGTCGCTGTATTTCTCTATAACCATTGGTTTAAGCGGTTTGAACCTAATTATAGCGATATCTCCTTGTTTTATGAACGGTGGATTCTTTTCTGCTACCTGACCTGTTCTAGGATCTAGTTTAGCAATTATCTCGGTGATTCTACAAGCTATACTAGCTGTGTGTGCATGGATTACAGGTGTATAGCCTGGGGCAATAGCTGTTGGATGCCAAACAATCATAACTCTTGCCACAAATTCATCTACAACTGTAGGTGGATTCGTTGTATGGCCTGCTACATCACCTCTCCTTACTTGTTCCTTAGATATACCTCTAACATTGAAACCTATGTTGTCGCCTGGTACGGCTTGCTCTAACCTCTGATGATGCATTTCAATAGTTCTAACTTCGCCTACAACATTAGGCGGCATAAACACTACCTTATCTCCGACTTTTAGTACACCTGTTTCAACTCTTCCTACTGGAACAGTACCTACACCAGATATCGTGAATACCTCTGATATAGGTATTCTTAGAGGTTTGTCTATAGGTTTAGGTGGCGGCTTTACATATTTGTCTAAAGCCTCTAGTAAAGTTGAGGCACAGTTAATACCGTATTTCTTCTTCAGTTCTTCCCATTTCTGAGAATTCCACCAAGGCATATTCTTAGATGGTTGTGTAACATTGTCTCCAATCCATGCAGCTGTAGGTACTAAAGTTATCTGTTCTGGTCTATAGCCTACAGCTTTAAGGAACTTAATCAATACATCAAGTACTTCAATTAACCTTTTCTCTGAATACGGTGGTTCTGTTATATCCATCTTTGTTATAGCAAGTATGAGGTTATCTATACCCATTACCTTGGCTAGTAAAGCATGTTCTCTTGTTTGACCTTCAGGGCTCATACCTGCTTCAAATTCGCCTTTCTTAGCTGATACAGCCAGAATAGCTACATCCGCTTGGCTTGCACCTGTGATCATGTTCTTTACGAAGTCTCTATGGCCTGGGGCGTCGATCAAGGTATAGTAGTAATTACTTGTTTCGAATTTTCTGTATGCAAGAGTTATAGTTAAACCTCTCTCTCTTTCTTCTTTTAATCTATCAAGAAGCCATGCATATTTTTCACTTTCTTTACCAGATTTAATAGCAGCTTCTATAGTCTCTTTCCATGTTTTCTCATCTACCGCTCCAACCTCAACAAGTAAACGTCCTACTAATGTACTCTTACCGTGATCTACGTGTCCAATAACCACCAGATTCAAATGCGGCTTTGTGCTCATAGGTTACCCACCGTACCATCTCTTATATCTGCTAACTTTGGATTACGGCTAGAACTTATAAGCCTATGTAATCGTAATTTTTAGTTTATCCAAAAATACGCAGAATTGAAGTTGAATAAAATTATGACTAAGTATATACGTTACCTTGAGCTTAACGCTATACGCTCTATTTCTTCCTTTCTCTGTATAGCATAGCTCTTAGGGTCATTACTTGCAGCTGCTACTATCTCATCTGCTAAACATTCTTCTACTGGTTTAGATGATCTAAATGCACAGTTATACGTTCCTTCAGCAATATGCCTTAATGCCATATCAACTCTTCTAATTGGTGCTACATCAACTGCAACATGATAAACTATTCCACCATATACAATTCTCGTCGTCTCTTCTCTAGGTGCTGCATTTTCAATAGCTCTAACAAGAACTTGAAGCGGGTTTTCCCCTGTCTTGATATTTATGAGCTCGAAAGCTGTTTTCACTATGTTATAAGCTAGGTGTTTCTTACCAGTATTCTTTGCTTTCCTCATCAACTTATTAATTAGCCTCTCAACTATGAATACCTCAGCTTTTCCAAACCTCCTCTTTGCATGACGAGCACTTGAGTGAGGAACTACAACAAACTTTAGAGAAATATACTTCTTTAAGCTTGGGTCTTGGACAATAACATCCCTGAAACTCCATCTACCAAATAACTTTATGGAATCTATATCTATAATCGGTACTATTTCTGTTTTTGGTTGTACTGATTCTACCACCATGGATTCTACCTCAGGGGTTTCTGCTTCTTACCTTTTAATAGCTCCGTTAATGCTACACCGTTTACTGCTATAACTTTAAACTTAACTCCCGGAATATCCCCCATAGATTTACCTCTGCTACCACCAATACCTACTACGAGAACCTCGTCGTGTTCATCAATAAAGTTTAACCCACCATCATAAGGTACGAAAGCTGTTACAACTTTACCATTCTTAACAAGTTGTACACGTACACATTTTCTAACCCCGGCGTTAGGTTGTCGTGCCTCTACACCTACTTTCTCAAGAACAATACCCCTAGCCATAGGGGCTCCTTCAAGTGGATTGTATTTCTCCTTAAGCTTAAGCAACTTTATTCTATAGTCTCTCTGGCTCCATCTAAACTTCTTCCTCTTTAACTTAAGCCTTCTAGCTGCAAAAAGCCCTGTCGGCGATTTTTTACCAGGCATGGTTTTCTACAGCACCTCGCATTTTTATTGATATTTGAGCTATTACATATTGTAATAGCTGAGCGCTTAAAAATCTTTGGATAAAGTTAGACTATGACTACACTATCTATAGAGAAGTAGCGATTTAGGATAAGTTTAGCTTTTACAACATTTCTACCGTTTTTACCTATGGCAAGCCCTTTATCCTTTGGATCTACGTATACATGTAGTATTTTTTTGTCTCTACCGTTGATGAGCTGTACTCTAT
The DNA here is from genome assembly GCA_038892955.1 of Ignisphaera sp. Classification (GTDB taxonomy): domain Archaea; phylum Thermoproteota; class Thermoprotei_A; order Sulfolobales; family Ignisphaeraceae; genus Ignisphaera. The sequence continues at coordinate 36,578 of JAWASI010000009.1, read as the reverse complement.
ATACTCTTACAGGGGCAAATATGTTCTTAACAAAAGTCTCTAGATCTTCAGCCCAACCAACAACTTCTACATCCTTACTTATTAATTTGCTTAAATACTTAACATTACTACCTCTCCTACCAACAGCTTGCCCTACTTTATCGCTATCAACAATGAATATTGTTAAATCTAATTCATTACTTACAATACAATCTTTTGGTGTTACACCAGTTATGTCTTGGAATAACATTATATACCTTAACTCCTCCATCGTAAGCTTTAGATCTAACCTTGGTTTAATTTCCGAAGGTCTTTGCACCATATTAGTCACCTCTTACAGTAAGGTTATCAAGTACCTCAAGCGGAACTTGGCCAGGGTCAGCAATACCCATTACTGCAACACCAAAAGGTTTGCCTACGATTGTCCCAAGGTCTTTATTTGTTCCTGGAAAACGTACGATTTTAACTTCCGATATTTTTGCATAGTATTCTACATCCTGCTTTAAATCCTCTGGAACATTTACAGCCATTACTACATACCTTACTTTACCGTGTTTAATCATTTTTAAAGTCTTTTTAGCGCCTATCACTACCTTACCTGTTCTTACAACAAATTTTAGTACTGTATCTAATGACATAGATGAAATCGTGTATCACCTCTCTATTCCATCTTGATATAGGGGTTATAGACTAGTTTCACCACAGCTGTACCGATAGGTATGTAGTTTCCTACAATAACATTTTCGGCCACACCTTTAAGGTTATCTATACTTCCACGAATAGCTGCGTCAACTAACTGCTTAACCGTTACCTCAAACGAAGCTCTAGCAAGTACGCTTTCCTTAGATCCTGCCACACCATGTCTACCTATCTGCTTAACTGTACCACTCCTCGTCATCATATCGGCCAATAGCATTATATGCCTTATATCTACCTCTAGACCCTGCTCCTCAAGAACATTAACGATCTCTTCTATTAGTAGCGTTCTAGCGGCTTCGATACCCAAGATTTCTTCTACCTCCTTTACGTTGTTTGTCCTTACTCTCTTATAGTCAACCCCATCGATATCTAGTAACTCTCTTAGGTTACTTCCTTCGCAGACAAGCACATACTCGTTTCCTCTTCTCTGGACTATAACCTTGTTTATCCCTTTAATACCCTTTAACTTTATGCTAAGTATTTTATCCCTAAGTTTCTCAATTTTCAAGGGGTTTAAGGGTTCTTTATATTGTATTATTATTTCGTGCGGATTTTCCTCACTTACAGCAATATCTGCTTTCTTAATAGATTTTCCTAAGGCTTGTACAACCATATCCACATCAACTCCTTTATCTCTCAACATATCCTGATCTAACGTGACTATTATTGCATTTGTTACCAGATCTACATCTACCCTTGAAACAACGTTCGATACTTTTGTTAACTCGATTTTCCTAGCTATTTCTATTGCCTTCTCTCTATCATATTTGTAGGGCTCTAGTAGATAAACATATGTTAATGGTGTTGAAGGTACTCTTTTTGCGTCAACTAGCTCTATGAGTCTAGGCAGACCAAGGGTTACATTAAGCTCTCTAACACCCGCATAGTGAAATGTTCTTAGAGTCATCTGCGTACTTGGCTCGCCAATACTCTGTGCCGCTACAACACCAACTGGTTCACCGGGATCTACCAGGTTTTCGCTATACTCTTCTTCAATATATTCAATGATTTTTTCTAGTTCCTCTGGTGTTACGTAATCGAGATACTTACCTAAGGCTTCTACGAAACTCTCGATAACCTTCTTAGGTATTTTACCTAAGAGCTTCTTCTCTAGGTATTCTTTTACCTCCCCTAATATAATTTTCTGCATTAAGTTTTCCACCCAATAACTTTTTCTATAACTCTTTCAATGTTTAATGGAGTACCGTGGGGTGCTTTAGCGGGATCCGCGCCATCCTCACCATAAAGGAATTGGACTATGGTTCCCGAAGAATCCCTTACAGTAAAATCATATTCAACATATAGATCTAGCAATGCATTTATAAGCCTACGTTGCATGTATCCACTTTGTGAAGTTCTTACGGCGGTATCTACTAGGCCTTCTCTTCCACCAGCTGCGTGTACAAATACTTCTATAGGCGACAAACCGCTATGGAAGCTGTTAACTACAAAACCTCTAGCTATAGGCCCTATGTCGTTTATACCAAAATGAGCTAATGCTCGACCCATGTAGCCTCTCCATATACGTTCGCCACGTACAGTCATCTGCCCTAGCGTTGCAGCCATTTGGGTAAGATTAAGTACGTTTCCTCTAGCCCCTGTCCTAGCCATAACGAATGCGTGATTAAATGGATCTAGGTATTTTACTGCTATTTCACCCGCCCTATCCCTAGCTTCGGCTAATACTTCAAGAATCCTTATCTCTAGGCTTTCCTCAGGAGTTCTACCTGGTACAACCTCTAGTGTACCTTCAACATATTGTTTAACGTATTCTCGAACTTTCTTAAATGCTTCTACAAGTAACTGCATTATTTCTTCCTTAGCTTTATCAGATATAGCTACATCGTCTAACCTCATTGTAAACCCTTTCTTTTCCAGAATTCTTATGAATACCCTATACACATGGTCTATAAATTGGACTGCAAAATCCGCACCATACTCTTTTACTAAGTAGTAGAAGAAGCTGTCCTGCTGCTCAGCACCAATACTTTTCTTATCTAGAACTCCTAGAAGTAGTTTCCCTTTCTTAATCACTACATATGAGTCCCAGAAACATTCGATATCATCACACTTTAAATGACCTGCGGAGATGCTTGCCCTTCCGCGATAGTTAAAGTCCTCTGGTAAAAACAAGCTTAGCACTTGTTTACCTGTCCATAACTCTTTTGGCGATAAAATAGCGGGTTCTGGAAGTTCCTTGACTACCCCAGCGCTTGCGAGTATATCTAGAACTTCTTCCCTAGATAATAACGTGGTTTTTATTGTTAAGAAGTATGCACCGCTAATATAGTCTTGAAGTGCTCCTATGATTACACCACCATATCTAGGTGTAAGTATATGGTACTGTACTTTCATAAGTTCCTTAGCTTCTGCTCTAGCGTCTTCTGTTTGAGGTATGTGTAAATTCATTTCATCACCATCGAAATCGGCGTTGTAGGGTGGGCATACAGCTAAATGTAACCTGAAAGTTCTCCCGGGTAGTACCTTAATTACATGTCCCATTACTGACATTCTATGCAACGATGGTTGTCTATTGAAGAGAGCTATATCACCATCCCTAACATGTCTTTCAACAACGTATCCTGGGGCAAGAGATTCAGCTAAACTCTTTCTATCCTTGACATACCTAAGATCTATTCTTCTACCATCGGGAGTTACAACATAGTTTGCTCCTGGCCACTTATGTGGACCGTTTATCACACATCTTCTTAGCTCTTCTATATTGTATTCTGTGACTTTTTCTGGTACAGTTAACTTCATAGCAACTTCGACAGGAACCCCTACCTCGTTGATGCTGATATACGGATCAGGACTTATGACAGTTCTAGCCGAGAAATCAACTCGTTTACCAGATAAATTCCCTCTGAACCTACCTTCTTTACCTTTTAATCTTTGAGCAAGAGTCTTTAGAGGCCTTCCCGATCTATGTTTTGCCGGTGGTAGTCCGGGTACCTCGTTATCTAGGTACGTTGTTACATGATATTGTAGGAGATCCCATAGATCATCTATTATTATCTGTGGAGCTCCTGAAGCTATGTGTTCTTTTAACCTCTCGTTAGTTCTAACGATATCTACTAACTTATGCGTTAAATCATCTTCCGACCTTATACCTGTTTCTATCATTATCGATGGCCTTATAGCTGTTGGCGGAACAACTAAAGTGGTTAAAACCATCCACTCAGGTCTCGAATCCTGGGAATCAAAGCCTAGAAGCTCTACATCTTCGTTAGGTATCCTCTCAAGCCTTGACCTTATTGTTAGCGGATTTAGTCTTGTTACACCTTTTACCTCCTCGTAGTACTCTTCAATTGTTGTAGGTTTTTCGAGTTTTATCCTCGGTTGTTTCTGTCCACAGTGTGGACAAACAGATGTTTTTATAGCTCTTTTCTTTATGTATTCTGAAAATCTTCTTGCTAGATATGGATGTCTATCCCTTAACTTCTTGTAGTATTTAATACATCTCTCAATATCTTTTTGGGGTAGTTTAAGTCTTGCACAGTTAACGCAGGTAGCCCTAAGAAGTTCGTATATGTTCTTAATGAATAAGACGTTTATTACTGGAAGAGCTAGCTCTATATGGCCAAAGTGGCCTGGGCAACCTTTGATGCTATTCCCGCAAACGGGACATACATGACCTGGATCTATAGCACCTAGATGAGGATCCATTACTGAATGAGGCACAGGTAAACCATCTTCATCATAGGTTTCTGTAGACTTTATCTCTATGACGGACATTTTCCTTATTTCTTCTGGTGATAGTATCCCGAATTTTATAGCTGTAACAATTTTCTCTTCTTCTACTGTAGTCATACGATCCCCTCATCTCTTTATAAATTGGCTATGCTTGTCTGAGATAATTAATTTAGGCTTTATACCCATGCTCATCAGCTCTTGTATCAGTAGCTTAAAGGCGTATGGTATAACAACAGGATGTAATAAACCTTTGTCTTTGTGTATCGGGCACTCATACACTTCTTTTTTCCTATTGTACCAACCTATGAAGCCGCATATCTCGCATACGTATACTATGGTTTTATCTGAGCTTTCAAGCATTCTCTCTCTTAATAGAGCTGAGGCACCGTGACCAACTATGGCATCACGCTCCATCTCACCTAATCTTAAGCCACCTTCTCTAGCCCTACCTTCTGTAGGCTGTCTTGTTAAGAGTTGTACTGGCCCCTTAGACCTAGCATGTATTTTGTCTGCCACCATGTGATGTAGTTTCTGGTAGTATACAATACCTATGAATATCGGTGTTCCTATAAGTTCGCCTGTTCTACCATCGTATACAGGCTCTGTTCCGTCCATAGGATAGCCGAATACAAGCAACTGTTTCTTCAATTCCTCGATTGGTTCTTCGAAGAAAGGTGTACCGTCTACAAACTTAGCCCTTAAAGCTGCTACCTTACCCCCTATACTCTCCATTAGCTGTCCTAGGGTCATTCTCGATGGCAATGCGTGGGGATTGATTATCAAATCTGGTGTTATTCCTTCGGGTGTATACGGCATATCGTACTGAGGTATAAGGGCGCCTATGACACCTTTTTGACCATGTCTAGAAGCAAATTTATCCCCTATTTCTGGGATCCTAAGATCTCTAACCCTGACCTTTACAAGTTTATCTCCATCACGTGTAGTAGTTACAAACGCTGCATCGATCCACCCAATTTCTCCATGACGTACAGTAACTGAAGAATCTTTTCTTCTTTGGGCTAGAATTCCATAGCCTTTGTATTCTTCTACAAATCTAGGTGGACTCGTTTTACCTATTATTACCTCTCCTCCCCTTACTTCCATCTCTATCTTCGCAATACCGTCTTCCTCAAGCTTAGCGTAAGCTTCTTTACCTCTATAGCCTATTACCTTGGGGTCAGGAATCTCTAGCCTATCTTCTTGACCACCTACATGTCTTAATTCTTCAGCACTATAAAGTCTAAAGAACGACGATCTAGCTAAACCCCTATCAACAGACGATTTATTGATTATTACTGCGTCTTCTATATTGTAACCTGTGTAACTCATTACTGCTACCACAAGGTTTTGGCCTGCCGGTCTATCATTATAGCCCATTATCGAGAGAGCTCTTGTTTGAACCAATGGTATCTGTGGATAGTGAAGTAAATGCGCTCTTGTATCAACTCTTAGCGCGAAATTCGCCATATAGAATCCTAGGGCTTGTTTAGCCATAGCTGATTGATATGTATTCCTAGGTGATTGATTATGTTCAGCATATGGTATAGTAGAAGCGGCAACACCAAAAATTGCAGGAGGCCATATCTCTACATGTGTTGTCTCAGAGGTAATCTCCTCTGGGTTAACACTTATTAAAGCATTTTCTTCTTCTTCTGCATCCAGTAACTCTATGTAGCCATTCTTTAGTAGATACTCAAGTGTTACTTCTCCTCTTTTAACCTTCTCCACAACATCCTTGGTTATAGTGAGTTTACCTTCTCTAACTATAAACAATGGCCTAACTATTCTACCTGCATCACAATTTACATAAACTTCATTTATGTATTTCGTCCTATAGTACGCAACACCGACTTCGTAGTGTATTTCACCACGTCTCCTCATTTCCCTAATACGAGAAGCAAGTTCTTCACCGTTAGGATGGTAACCAATAAGTGATCCATTTAGGTATACTTTACTCCATGAGCTAATACTTTCGTACGATAGTTCGCCGGATCTAAGCTTATCAAATATCTCGATTATTGGTACTACACCTAGTTTATACAAAATAACTTCGATATGTCTTTCATCAACACCAACTGTTATAGCCGCACAGAGAGCTAGGTTCTTAACTAATCCACAGTTAGGACCTTCTGGTGTTTCGAATGGACATAGTCTACCGAATTGCGTTCCATGTAGATCTCTCGCCTCGAAATGAGGTTGACTTCTACTTAGTGGTGAAATAGATCTCCTCATATGGCTTAATGATGAAAGCCAGTTGGTTCTATCGATTATCTGTGTAACACCTGTCCTACCACCAACCCACGTACCTGTAGCCATGGCATGCTTAATCCTCTCTGTTATTATGTCGCTTCTTATGTAGAGTGCCAAATTTATCTTCCTTTCCCTAGCCTTAGCTCTTTCTACCTGGTACCTAAGGTCTTTGAGGAATGCCTTCCAGGCAACTCTGAATAGTAGAGCTAGCATATCGCCTGCTAACTTAATTCTCTTATTAGCGTAGTGGTCTTTATCGTCCGGCGGCCTACGACCTAGAACAAGCTCTATAAGTTTACACGCCATTTGACCAAGGTAGAGTGCTTTCCTAATTCTATCCTCTGGTGATGTACCTAGGTGTGGAAGGAAGTATCGGTCTAGAACATATTTAGCTCTCTCAATCCTGCTTTCACGTGCTTGGCCGATGGCTATTCTAGACCCTATGTAGTCTTGAGCATCTTCTACTGTTGTTATATCGCTTGCTTGAATAAACGATGGGAACAACTCTCTTTGTATCTCTGGATCTGGTGAAACTGCTAATGCTATGTCTATGTCTTTCTCTAGCCCTAGAGCCCTCATCAGAACAACAAAAGGTATTTTTCCTGGTACTGCTGGGAAAGAAATGTGTAGAGTTCCATCCTTATGTCTATCCAATATAATGGGGATTCTGTAGCCTATGGTTGAAGAAATTACTTTAGCTGTATGCGTTACGTTTAACCCTTCTTGACCATAATCGACTATAACCTTATTGGGGGCTAGATCTTCTTGTGCCACTATTATGCGTTCTGTGCCATCGATTATAAAGTATCCTCCAGGATCTTTTGGGTCTTCGCCTATAGATATCAGTTCTTCTACCTCCATCTTAGATAGTGGATCTTTATGCGATTTAACCATAAGAGGTATTTCTCCAACCATTACTTCGATAGGGTTCTCTGGTACATTATTCTCATAAGGTACGAAGGTTACGTACAGAGGTATCGCATAGGTGATATCCCTGTGGCGGCACTCCATAGGGGTTATATTTCTGTTAATACTTCCGTCGATTTCTCTTACCTGGGGATCTCCAAGCCTAAATCCCTTTATTACAATTTTGTATCCGGGTATTGATGTTTCTATAACTGGTTCCTCGAATATTATATCTCTTAATATTTTCGTTATGAATGCATTGTACGAATCTATATGATGCTTAGTTAACCCTTTTTCTTTTATGAATAATTCTATTATAGCCCATCTATCGTCAGGTGAAAGTATCTTAGACTCTTGATGCGCTTTGGGTATAGGTCCTAGAGTTGCATAGACATTTTCTCTATCGACTATAGCTAGCGAGCTCATACTATATCGCCTTCCCTATGGAACTACATATCTATAAACAACTATTTCTCCGCCCCACGGAGTTCTTCTAGTAATCTTAATTATATCTCCTGGTTTAGCCCCTAAGACTTTAACAACAGGATCGCTTGCTCTTATCCATGGCAGTTGCTCTGGTTTAACACCGTACTTACGCAGTATCTCCAGCCCCTCCTCTATCGATACTACTTCATGCTTAGGTATCAACTCATGCTCAAGTATCTTTGGATCCACGGAGGAACCCTTCTTTCTACCAGCCATTTACCAAGCCCCATACTTAATAAAGTTTTAAACAGCGTAATTATTCTGCAAATACCACTACAACGCAGAGCATACTTATAAATGTATCTCATACAAACTAGCAATAAAGCTTTAATACCTATAAGCCTAAGAAAGCGATACAGATTGGGGCCCGTAGCTCAGCTAGGTAGAGCGGCGGGCTTTTAACCCGTAGACCCCAAAAGGGCGGAAGTCCCGGGTTCAAATCCCGGCGGGCCCGCCACATAAAAATTCTATAAAATTAACACCACAACCCTACAATAGCTAGTAACAAAAGCTTGTAGCACAACTGATATCATCTAAACCTAAAAATCGTTACAAAAATATAGATATAGAGATATAGAAGCCGCCGTAGCTCAGCACGGTAGAGCGCCGGCCTCGTAAGCCGGTGGTCGCGGGTTCAAATCCCGCCGGCGGCTCTAAATAATTCAATTGTTATTACACCAAATGTTTCTCGAAATAGCTACTTATTGAGAAGAACTTAATTAGTGACATAAGCTTAACTAATCTATCTCCCGAACCTTATGAATTGTTGATAGCCAATAAATTCTAGTATTAATTTCTATTATTGTAAATTAACGTAAATTAAAGATGTTATTCTGTCAATAACTCTAGACATAATCTATGGAAATGATTGTTTTAAGTAATTCATTGAATATGTGCATAGGTAGAAAACTTCTCCATGGGTTTATATCTAAGAGAATAATTAGAACATATACGTTAAGGTGAATAATCATGGTGTGAGTATCTTAGGTAGGGAAAGAAAACCACAAAATAAATTTGTTATAGATTATTCTCAGAAGAAATTAGGTAAACAGATAATATTTGACTTAAATATGTACATTAATTATTAAGTGAAATTAAATTTAACAATACTTGTTAATAATGTTTAAGGTGGGTGATTAGGATGGAAGTATTTTTAGATAAAGTTTATTTCAAGAAGATGTTGATAAGTTTAAGTAATTATTTTCTGTAACCTTCAACTTAGTAGAGGTTATCCCTAATATTACTTAATATTATGGTATGTTTGTTCGTGTTTTTATTCAATAATCTTGGATTTAATGAATAGGCTTATTTAAGTAGGGTAATTGTATTAAGAAAATCTGCTCCATACTCTATTAGTTTAGAAATATATAGCGTATAAAGTCCTTCTTCATAACCTATTTTAGTAACAATATCTACGTCTTTATCGAGGTACTCTCTATAGAACCATAGCGCTAGGATAGATATTATCTGTGCAAGAAAACTACTTATTAATTGTTTAGGTTGTTCGCGAATTATGTACTGTATACTTAGTTGTTTCTTTTCTTTTGAGCCCATAGTGTTGCCTATAGCGGTTACAGTTATGTTTGTATCCTCAGCATTTAATGTTATAGAGTAGTAGTTTTCTTCTTCAGTAGTTAGACATGTTGATATACATTGATTTACTTGATTTGTTTTAATATTGAGTATATTAGCTAATTGATCTAGTTCTTGTCGTGATAGCTGTATCCTTACCTTTAATTCGGTTAAAGTTTCAAATATGGTTTTAACCCGTGTTACTAGTATTCTTGCTAAAGTTATGTATGGGGGGAGACATAAAGTATTCTTATTTTTATAATAGTCTCTACAACAACTAAAGCAGAAATCCAGTATGTAAAGCTTTTGAGGTAATGAAAGAGCTTGAATTTCTTTTATTTTTAAAGAATTTTCACAGTTAATGTTTATTGCTACTATATCTGAAGCCATTGACGCTAGCTTCTCTACGTGGTATCTCTGTTCACCATTGTATAACAGCACAACGTATACTCCTGTGAACACTCCCTGGATGAGTTTAGAAAAACTAGTTGCTATACCTTCCTTAGCAACCCGCAATATCAAAACCTTGTCCATGGGTTAACCCTAAATCTTATGAGCTAAACCTACAGCTTGCTCTACACTAGGTATACTTAGTACCTCTAACCACTTCTTAAGACCCTCTACAATACCTTGAACAACTTCCACTGGGTTCCTAATTAACGCTGTACCAATTTGTATAGCTTTTGCACCAGCTAGAATTATTTCAGCTGCTGTTACCCAGTCATAAATTCCTCCGCAACCTATTATTGTAGCCCCAGTTTCTCTATAGACTTCATAAACAGCTCTAACAGCAATTGAATGTATAGGTGGTCCTGAAAGCCCTCCAAAGATATTTGTTAGAACAGGTTTTGCTGTATAGATATCTATGTATAAAGCTTTGATTGTGTTGATCAGCGTTAACGCTTCAGCTCCTGCTTCAAGAGCTTTTAAAGCTGATTCCACTAATTTATCGCATAAACCTAGTTTTGCAATAACAGGTATTCTTACTGATGAGGTGACAGATTTAACAATGTTGTATACAGCGTTAGGATCTGCCCCAATTTCTATGCCGTAGCCTTTTGCATGAGGACAGCTAAGGTTAAGCTCTACAGCATCGGCTTTGCTGGATTCAGCCTCTATAGCAACATCTACGAATTCCTCCTCGTTTCTACCCCCAATACTAACTATTATAGGTACACCATAGTTTTTAGCTTCAGAAACAAGTTCTCTTATAGCTAGTTTACCGGGGTTTTCGAGGCCTACGGCATTGAGGAGCCCCCCAGTTGGCAACTCGATTATTATGGGTGGGTTGTAGCCTTCGCGTGGCTTAGGCGTAATGGTTTTTGTAACAATAGCTGCAAGACCATAGCTCACAAGTCTAGTTATATGCTCCTTGTAAGCACCTAAAATACCACTTGCATTCATTACTGGGTGCCTTAATTTTAGGTTAGCTATTTGAACAGTTAATGATGCCATGCGATCACCTCGCAAAAACCGTAATAGGCGTAGCCGTGGGCTTCTCGACTATGTTGTTATCTCTATAAACTAAGTATCCACGAACTATTGTTGCTTTAACAGAGCCTCTTAACCTCATAGTTTTGTAAGGGGTTAGCTTTGTTTTTGAGTAAAAGTGCTGAGGGTCTACATAAAGTTCGCTATCCAAGTCTACAACAGTATAACTAGCTACACAACCTTCATATAAACATCCCCATCTGTATAGGCTTAATATCTTAGCTGGACCTTTGGATAACAAGTTAATAGCATCGCCTAAGCTTACAACACCTTTATGGATAAGATTCAACACCAGTGAACCCATTATATCTATAGATGATATCCCTGAAGGGCAGATACCAAAATCATTGAGCTTCTCCTCTTCGCTATGGGGAGCGTGATCCGATGTTATGGCATCAAGCATTTTTACAAAATTTAGTAATGTTAATCTTGTTGAAGGAGATCTGAGCGGAGGATTAACTTTAGTTATACACCCCATTTCTTTTTCATTGTTAGAATCAAGGTATAAGTAATGAGGGCATGTGTCAACAGTAAAACCGTAACTTTTTGCAAGTGATAAGGTTAGAGCATTAGTTACGTGGGTTATGTGGATGTGCATCCAAGATGTTGAATAACTCTTGAGTAGGTTTAACACAGAAATCTCACTTTCAATTGGTCTACAAATATGTCTACGTCCTGCATAACATTCGTTAAGCATTAAAGGATTCTCAGCATGAACGATAACTATTCTCCTCCTACCATATTTAGTATATAAATCCTTGAATACCTCAGCAACTTCAGGGATACGGTACAAATCTTGGGGAAATATCTTCGTCCCTACAACACCTTCTATCAATAACATATTCAATAACTCATCCTTATTACTAGGTGGAGATACATATACACCATAATCGACATAGCTTTTAGCTTTCAACTCTTCAAGTTTCTTCTTTAATGCAAATACGTTATCTATCTTTGGCACGGTATTAGGCATATCTACAACAACTGTAAGCCCTCCATGTGCTGCTGCTTTAGTACCGCTTTCTTCATCTTCTTTATAGCTAAGCTCAAGTCCTCGGAGATGTACGTGCAAATCTATAAAACCTGGTAGTAAAAGGCCCTCGCTTAGAAGATTAATACACTCATATTCTCTGCAAATTTTTTCATCAACGTAGTTGAACCTTTTAACCACAAAACCGTTTCTTACAAGTAACATAAGCTCTTTTGAATACTCGTTCTCTAAAGCTTTAGCTATTAGAATACGCTCTAAGATGTTCCTCCACCTCATGACATTCAAACACAGGTCCTTCTATACATAGTAATTTAGGCGATGACTTAATGTAGCAACTACCACATATACCTATACCACATTTAACCATTGTCTCTAAAGCTACATAAGTTCTATTACCGTTAAAGTGCTTGCAGATTTTCTGGAGCATCATCGTAGGGCCTATGGCTATTATTATATCGTATGCTCCTACATTAATGTTCTTTAGAGCTTCTAAAGCAGTTCCACAAATGCCGTAGCTACAGTCCTCTGTTGCTATTATTAAGTTGTATCTCCCACCAATATCAGGGAACAGCTTATTTAAATCGAATAATTCATCAAATGATTTAACCCCCCATATAACGTCTAGTTTCTTAAATCTTGACATCCCTATAAATAGAGGCGTTGGTGCTATACCTATTCCTCCAGCAATAACTAAGACATTTTTAGAGTAATCATCTATTATGAACCCTCTTCCGAGAGGTCCCTTCAATCCTATAAATTGTCCAGGCTTTATTTCAGATAACTTTTTCGTGCCCACCCCCTTAACCTTGAATAGAAACGCCAGCGCGTTGTTCTTTACGTAAGCTATACTTAAAGGTATTTCATCTACTCTAGCAATCCATACCATGAAAAAGTTGAACGGTTTTACCCTATAGATATCGTGAATCGGTTCAACAAGGATGTAAAATATATCCTTAGCTATATGCTCAACATTTAATACCTTAGCCGGATTTATTGACATGGAATTTATCTCCTTACAAGCTTAGGTATATCGTTTCTTGAGATCGTAACCCCACAGTAATCACATTGAAGTAATAGAGGTTCTTGGGATACCGCCCTAAATCGGGGTTTTACTGGCTCTCTATCTTTATTAGATATACATGTCGGATTAGGGCATCTAATTATGTTTTCTATTACATTTGGTACTCTAACCTTAAGTTTTTCAACAACAACGAAATTCTCGACGATATTTATCGTTGCTGTTGGAGCTATAAGCGCTATAACATTTACTTCATCAGATGTTAGTTTTCTTTTCTCAATTTTGATTATGTCCTTCTTGCCTAACTTCTTGCTTTCTACATTCATTAGCACAGCTATCCTCCAACCTTCTTGACCTGAGATTCCTAGGACTCGGAGTATCTCAAGAGCTTTGCCTGCTGGTATATGATCTATAACCGTTCCTTCGAGTATTTTAGGGACAACTAGTGTATGGACTTCGTTGGCCGACATTACTCTGCACCTAGTATGAGTGTAAGTAAAGACATTCTAATAGGTATACCTAGCTTTGCTTGGAAGTAATAGGCAGCATATTTAGAGGTGTCGACTTTATGATCTATTTCGTCTACTTTGGGTAGTGGGTGTAAAACTTTTAGATGGGGTTTTCCTTTCTCTAACATATTAAGTGTAACAACATAAGAACCCTTAACCCTCTCGTACTCCACGGGATCGGGAAAACGTTCTTTTTGAATTCTTACAACATATAGAACATCTATCTCTTCTATAACCTCTAAGATGTCGTTTTTCTCCTCAAATAGTAAGCCTCTACTTGTTAGTATTTGACGAACATCATTTCGTATGCGTAGTAATGGAGGAGATACTAGGTATACTTTCTTTGGCTTAAACAGCGTAAGGCCATAGATAAACGATGTAGCTGCTCTGCTGTACCTGAGATCCCCTAGAATCGCATATGTTAGACCGTCTATTGTTCCGAAAAGCTTTATGATAGTGTATAAATCTATCATAGCTTGTGTAGGGTGGTGTTGCTTCCCATCGCCAGCGTTGATAACAGGTTTCTCCGCAACTTCAGCTGCATATTTAGCAGCTCCCTCATATTTATGACGAACCACTATAACATCTGAATAAGTGTCAAGCATGATTATAGTATCAGAAAAACTTTCACCTTTAGCAATACTTGTTGCTTCTTCGCCTATGACTGATATAACATCTGCGCCAAGTTTTTTTGCCGCAACCTCAAAGCTAAGCCTACTACGAGTTGAAGGTTCAAAGAAGGCTAAGGCTACTATTTTACCTTTTAGAGTATCTAGTTTACCCTCAATATTTAGGAATTTATCAGCGTGCTCAAAAAGAAATTCTAGATCTTCTCTGGCAAAATCAAGTATGGAAATAACATCTCTATGTCTAAACCTATGGGACATACGATCACCCTTCATTATTGCATTTAAACTGCCGAAGATAGTATATAGTTTATTAGCTCTTTGTATTGATCCTCACTCACAAACTTATGTTCGTAGAGATGCTTAAAAATATCGGAGGCTTTTAAGTAACTGTAGAATTTCATTCCTAATCCTTCGACTAATCTTCTAGCACCTTGTTCTCTATCGACAACAACAAGCGCTGCTATAGGTATTCCTCCAGCTTCTTTTATCGCGTTATAGGCGTGTTCAATAGATCCTCCGGTAGTTGCGACATCATCTATTATTAGACATCGCTTACCCCTGACATTGCCTTCAACTAGCGCTTGAGTTCCGTGTGCTTTCTTTTCAATTCTAACATAAGATAGCGGTTTCTTAACCTTACACGCTATAAACGAAGCAAGCACTATACCAGAGGTAGCAATGCCAACAAGTGCTTCGTACTCATCAAAATTAGCTAATAAAATCAAATCATCGACTAGTTTCTCCAATATATCGGGGTAGCTATAAAGCTGCCTTAAATCTATGTAGTAAGGGCTTTCGAGCCCAGATGTTAACCTAAACTTACCCAGTTTTATAATACCGCGTTTATATAGCTCTATAGCTAGCCACGACATTCTATCACCTTTCTTCTTTGTCGACTAATAATATTTAAGGCTGTTCCTCTTATATCAACTGCATGAGTTATAGCTCTTCCTATAATTTCATAGTCTGCTCCAGCGCAAAGAGCGTCACCAGGAGATGCTCCCTGCGCCCCTACACCTGGCGATAATATTTTCACATTAGTCCCTAGCTTAGATCTTATGTACTTAATTACCTCGGGTCTTGTAGCTGGTGCTACAACCCCCCAAGTCTCTATGGTTTTAGCTAATTCTAAGAAATCATCGACATGCTTATCTATGAACTCCTTTGATCCCTCGTGAGACATCGACACAACCATTACCAAGTTTATCTCTTCTTCTTTACATGTCCTAGCTAACACCTCCAACCCCTGCTTATAACCTACAAAACCATGTGCTATAACAGTATTGAATCCTGCTTTTTTCAGCCATTTTGTAACAAGCGCCATAATGTCGCCAATATCAGCGAGCTTGAGGTCAGCTATGAGGAGTCCATCGTAGCCTTTGAAGTAAGATACTATACCGTTAGTACCGTGTTTAACTATGGCTGGTAAACCTATTTTAAACCCTTGGACTATGTCCCTCAATACCTCATACCTATGCTTAATCCACAGACTAGCATCTTCATTTACTGGTGGATCTAGAGCTATTATGATCATTACTTTAACACCCTAAGTAACGATAAGGAGCAGAGAAATATTTTATAATTTTATAATCGTTATCACTTGCATACTTAGGAGAGCATGAATAAGCTGCCGGTGGAGGGAAGGAGGTAGACGTTAAAATGATTTATAAACCCTGTATAAATACATGACCCTCAGAGGGTGAGGGTTATGCGTCTTGAATACAAATACTCTGGGAGGAGACACTAATAAAGCTAGAGAGTACTTATCTAGGTACAACAATCTACACAGATGTACACGAAGGTTCTCGAATACTTACCTATACTAAGAGGGAAGAAGATGTTTGATGAATTCTTCGATTACATCACTTCAACAGTGTTATCGTACGCCCTCAGGAATTCGGGAAGGATGTTTGATACATCAGCTTTAGGGAGAATCCTCTGGATATCGCAATCCTGACGCAGAAGCTCGTATACGTTGCCACAGACAACAAAGCAATGACGTGGAACTGTGCCTTCTTACTCTACCACGCCATCAACAAAACCTTTCCCTCAACCTGCTTGACCTGCTTAACATAGACCTCAGAACAGTGAACAAAGTGCTGTAGAGGTAATACAGTGTTGAAGACTGCTTCACGTTTATAGACGTGGTACCGTCTGAAATTGACTACTTAGACCACGAAACTGGAAAGGCAAGGTCCAAGTAGGGTGTCTCCTTGAAGAGGTAATCGTACGGTCATTCTTAGACAAATAACCATTACCTTATCAGCATGATTCAAGTTCATAAGAGGTGAATTTGATTTGATTGAGTGCAAAAATATTCTGAGGTATTCGCCCTTAGGGTTATCGAAGCAATACCCCAGTTTACCTAGTTATCCTGCGCAGGTGGATAAGCACAAAAGCGAGCATCTATTAAAACCAGAAACTGATATCATCACAAAACTGGCATTTAAATACCACCAGACCTCACACCCCCTTTAACCCGAACTAAAACATGTAGGCTTGCATTAAGTCGTGGCTTTCCAGGCATAGTGTCTCCGACTAGGTAACACGTTAAGTCCTGAATAACGCTATCAGGTTGAAGCATATATCAGGTTAATAGAAAGAATACATAATTTAGAAAATGGTACTCAAATTCTTTTCTTGAACCAAAACGGACAAACCGCGCAAACCTCTGGATGAATAGATACAACAGGTTTGTACTCATTACCATCCTTAACTAAAGACATGGACGGTACCGGTATTTCAATTCTTAGATACTTGCATATCCCGCTAAG
The DNA here is from genome assembly GCA_038892955.1 of Ignisphaera sp. GTDB lineage: Archaea > Thermoproteota > Thermoprotei_A > Sulfolobales > Ignisphaeraceae > Ignisphaera. The sequence continues at coordinate 19,581 of JAWASI010000009.1, read as the reverse complement.
CACATCGTAGTATTCACATAAGTTCCTCTTTTCTTTACCGATGACAACCATATTGGCGAGAATTTCTGCGACTTCTTGTAATGTATCTTCTACTTGTTGTTTATGGCTTAAATGAAGAGAAAAGCCTTTTACTGATTTGATAAAACTGTGTAGAATAGCTGTACGTTTTAATAAAGCTCCAGCAAAACCTTCGCTAACCCTATGTGATTGCCTTAACTCTCTAATGCGCATTAGCGTTCCCCAGAGACTAGCGTTATCTGTTAATTTCCTTAGATTCTAAGCATACTTATTAAGAAGTTAGGTTTTTAAATAAGCGAACATCCGGGATGCCTCTTGATAAACAATACTTGTAATTATATAGCGCTGGTTACCTATATCAGTGTATCGAGCTTAAGGTTATCCATTTCAGCGCTTTGGCCCCTCATCATATTCTCAGAGTTTAGCATGTACATCATCAGTCCAGACATACCTTAACTAGTGAAATAGGTAATTCTAAGTATTTAAATAGCTTCGCATTTTTACTGTCTTACAATGTAATTGATTTGCTATACCTTTCGATGAATAACTAAAATATTTATACTAAGGGAATCTACTTTGAAACATTTAAATTGTATCAGAAAAATTCGTATACGGTGGTTTAATCGATGCTAGGATTAATAGCTGTCCAAGGTATAGGAAAAGGAAGTTATATGATAACCAGGGTTAAAAAAGTACATGTTGTAAAAAAATCTAAGTACCAGGAGATAATTGTCGCAGACGTTGAGGATTTTGGACGTTGTCTTATACTGGATGGATATATACAGAGCGCTGAAGCAGATGAACATATATACCATGAATCGCTAGTTCATCCCGCTATGGTTCTACACCAGAGGCCGTCTAAAGTGCTAATAATAGGGGGTGGTGAAGGAGCTACTCTTAGGGAAGTTCTGAAACATAAAACAGTAGAAAAGGCTGTAATGGTGGATATAGATGAAGATGTTGTAAATATATCCAAAGAGTACTTACAATCACTCCACCGTAATTCATTTAATGACCCCCGAGCCCATGTAGTAATAACCGATGGTTACAAGTATATTGCAGAAACTTCTGAAGTATACGACATCATTATCCTTGACTTAACGGATCCTTATTCCAGCGAAATAGCGTCAACCCTTTATACTGAACAATTCTATTCAATGGTATTCAAAAAACTGGCCGAGGATGGGGTTATGGTCACTCAAGCAGGTTCAGCATTCTTTTATAGCGATGTATATAGGAACATCATTGAAGCTATTAAGAATGTATACCCCTACTATTTAGAGTACCAGGTATGGATCCCATCCTTTGGCTATGCATGTAACTTTGTTATAGGGTCCAAGAAATACGACCCTAGAGAACGCTTAAAGAAAGAATATATAGATAGCGTATTAATAGAAAGAGGTGTTAAAACAAGATTTATAAGTGGCTCAAGACTAGAGTCGTTAATAAATCTAGGCATTTATTAGGCTATTGCAATACATTACCCGCTTAACCTAGGCTTTTCCAATGTTTGTAGATACGTATAATAGTATATATTAGGATTACTACTTGAATAGATACAAGAACTAGTACTACCACAGTTATGAAATACTGTGGCGATATTCTGAGACCGGATTCCGCAGATGGTGTTGGTGTCCTGGTATCTATGACATTAGCGTTATGGAGTGCTTCCTGTAGACTATCTATGCCGAAGTTAGGTATAGGTATGCTATTGACTAACTCTTTAAAAACATTGACTGTATCTTCCTTCAGCATTCTGATGGTTTTCTGGTCTTGAAGCACTATGTAGAACGATACGTTATATGTGGATTGATTAACGTGAATCTTTATCCTGGGATCAACCATGTCGTATTTAAGGTATAATGTGTGGATTAATCTTTGGTATCCAAGTTTATCGTATACATATGTTTGAATTAATTTTGTTGTTTCATTGATTATACTCACCTTCAATGTTCTACTGACTTCTTCATAAATATTGGCAAGACCTAAGTTTTGAACTGCAGATAAACTAAGGTTTAATATTGAAAGCATACAAGGTATTGTCTTAAACGCATTGTCGATATCAGAGGAGTTTAAACCATTAATTATTACTATTAGGGATTCTTGTTTATCAGAAAGACCCAAGCTCACGTCAATCCATGCATACATAGGGATGTATGTAATATTTAAACATAAGTTACTCATATTTATATTGTAGTAATTTATATTGTTGTGCCCCATAAGGTCCTTAGCTATGTACTCTTTATCTATTGATATATCATATACACCTATCTCCTCAAGAATTAAGCCATTAACTGACTGTAACTTAGTATAAGCGTAGTTTATGGATGCTGTTAGATTAACGCCTTGGTATTTTATCACAATGTTTCGATAGGGGAAGACATTGTAGTACCTAGATACGTTAATTGATTTAGAAATATCGATATTTCTTATTTTTGTCTCAACATTATACCATTGAATAACTATGTATTTCTCATCCATGATAATATTACTGTCAACAGATATCGTGTTGTCTTGGTATTTGTACACAAAGTTATAGTATATTCTTTCGTTACCTATGAATACCATTGATAATCTAATTGAAGTTGCATAACTGTGTTTAAGTTCACTTCCCCGAGCATTGTAGCGTAGATACTGATACCGTAAGCCATATTTATCCATATCTAGTACTATATTCTTAATATCGTGGCTTAATCGAGGTGCAAAATATAGCCATTCTATCGAAGAACTTCTGATGACTATGTTATTATATGCATTTACTCCTGCGCTAAAACATGGTTTAATAACAAGGAGTATTATTAACAATGAGATCAGCATTGATAACCTTAATGAACTCAACCACGAAACCCTCGGGTAGTATCTAGAGTAGTATTAAGAGAGGTAGTAATATAAAATATATTAAAAATCCCTTAATATTATTGAGCAAATTCTGTAAGTTAAAACAGCAAATAAAAAGTTTAATTCATTGTATTCATTGACAAATTTATATAGTACTGGAAAACCAAATAACCTCCGAATTCTGACATAGAGAAATGGTTTATACTAAGTAGGCTAGTTATAGTGGCTAACTTCATTAGTAATTTAAGAGTAATAATTTAAGAGTAATTTAAACAAAGCTTATTAACATCGACGGGAGGTTATGGTCGGTACAAAATTATTAAGTTATTTGTGAGATAGACTATTTAACTCATTATATTAACTCATTATAATCTTGATAAAACTCAAAATTCGCGTCTTGAACTTCTATTTACGACCTCTAATAGTCTGTTTAGCTCTTCTCTAACCATTATTTCTATATCTTTTGAATGAACTCTTATGAGGTGGAGATAGAAACCCCGTTTTGTGAAAGGACCTTTATCGCATATATTACACCATAACCCTCCTTCTCTCCTAACTATCGATAACACTATTTTATCTATGTTTTTATCCATCATAGGGGCTACTGATGGTGAAACAAGTTCCTTTAATTCATACCTCTGGTTTAACAGAGCAGCTCTTCGAGCAACATATTCAGCTAATTTTTTTAAAGCTAATTCATGTCTCATTGTAACACCGTAAACTTTACTTCTACTTCGAAACCGAATATAAGAAGTAAGCCTTTTCCTTAAAGACCTAATATTCTCTATGTTTAGATCAGTATCTCGAGGCTACACAGCTAACCAAGTCTATTATTTCTTTATCGTTACAACCAGAGGGTGTCAAGCACTCTATGTTTAGTATATATGAAATAACCATGCATCCTTCTTGGTTTTCAAGACATACAGCTTCTTCGATAATGGTGTATCTGTAGCCCTCGGACCTACATATTGTGCTAGGTTCTACTACCCTTCGTTTAACTATGTTTACATAGCTGAACGGAATTACTTCTTCATATAGATGTTTCTTAGAAGTATGCGGTAATGAATCTATTACTGCTATAACCTTTGATTCACCAATTCTATTCAAAATAATTTTTCTATGCGTATTCACGTAGAATTCTATTATTGTGTATTCCCCATTATCTGTTTTTTGCTTATTCAAGGCTGAAAAGAACCCTCTCTACTGGTATGTGTTCCTCTAATACAAAATCGCGGTTACAATGGTTTTCAGCTAGTTGATACAAGATCTACATCTTGCATTATTAAGATATGTTCAGTAAGAGTTTAAGCTCTGTACCACAGTATGGACATCTCATATGCACAGTTTTCTTAGCATCTGAAAAGCAGAAGTATACTTCTTTTGTTTCACCGCACTTAGGACATACATATATAATGTCATCTCCTATATATAGCTTCTTAGCGCATATTTTACATTTGAGCTCTATCCATCCTTTATGACCAGATGCATTACAACCTCTAGGCTTTATCAACTTCTCTTACACCTATGCAATGTAGAATTTAGTTGAACACATTTTAAGCATTAATGCACAACTAAATCTAAACTAAGTAGGTAGTGATAATGCCTTTGACTATAGCTGCTGTAGCTGATATTCATAGCCCACGGTATATACCTTTACTGGTTACTTCAATCAATAAATTAAAATCTAGGAATCTAAAACCAGATTTAGTGGTACTCGCAGGAGATATTGTTGAAAAGAATTCTGTGGCCTATGTACGTATAGTACTGGGAATTGTTAACAAGCTTTCTAATAAACAGGGGGTTACACCACCTATTGTTGGTGTATTCGGTAACGAAGAGTACCCAGGTTATGAGTATAAATATTTATCGGAGTATCCACAGATAACATGGATTAACGACGAACATAAGGTGCTAAACATCGGGGATATAGAGGTGTGTATTGTTGGGAGTAGAGGAGCCCTTTTAAAACCTACAACATGGCAACAAAAACACCTTCCCCAGGTAGATTCCCTATATAAGGCTAGGGTAGAGAAAATAAAAGAGTTGCTTAAGCAATGCAAAAAATACAAAGCCTCAATACTTGTAACACATTACGCTTCATCGTTTGCCACAGTTGAAGGAGAAAACCCAGACATATACAAATTCCTAGGTTATCCTCTTATAGAAACTCTTAATGAATACGAGAAACCCATCTTAGCTATCCACGGCCACGCGCATAAAGCTGTAAGAACCTATGCTAATGTCAGAGGTGTACCTGTGTATAACGTATCTTTACCAGCTCTAAAAAGCGTAGCAATATTAGACATGGTTCTTTGAAATCGCGGGTAAGTTTGGGTTATGGATCTATATTTTTCTCCAAATAAGATGTGTGCCTTCACTTCTAAATAATATTACCTTGCCTAAGAAATGCAAGGAGCAGGGATGTACGGAGTTAAAAGAGATCTATGGTTTTACCAAAGGATTTCTTTAATGTATCTTACTACAGTGTTTACCATCTACGCAATTTTATCTAAAGCGCCTTTGTATGTAATAACTTTATTTTTAGCGGTAACTATACCTAGCCTCATTAGTCCTCGGCTCGTTTGTAAGTCTATACCTTTTACAAAGTACGTATACTTTAACTATTGTGGAGCATTGCTACCACTATTAACTGCTATCTTGATTCTAGTACCTAGAAGAATAGTTTACCCAGACATTATGTTATTAGTATCGCTTTCTATTGCTATATCATCTCTACATACACATATAACAAGTAAGCTAGTACTCGTCAATGTAGCTAGATATTTTGCATCCCTTACATCGTTATTCCTTGCAATATTCGATGTTAATGCATCTTATTTACTACCATTTGCATCAGTTGTTGGCCTAGTAGTAGGAGCTGATTTGCTACCTTACCTCGTTAATACCATTATTAACAAAAGTAGGAAATCAATAATCGTTGGAGGGTTTATGGCATTAGATTCGATAGCCTTAGTCCTCCTATTTACATTAACTACATTAATTCTACTTCAAATATTCTCAAACCCTAACCTTATATAATCGCAATTACTAAACCTGCGTTACTATAAATACCTAACTATGTCTACAAATATACAATAAACAAAGAGATAGAGATAAAACTTATATATAATATACCGGTTAAGTAGTGCAATGAATATTTGGAACAGTGTAAAATAAGGAGGTGTGATAACTTGAAAATAGCGGTTATATCGGACCACGCCATCCCTTCTTGGAGCTCACGCCAGATACTGCTAGCCCTAGAGAATTTAGGTATTACATCGCTATATATAAGACCTTCTGAAATCGTATCGGTATTTGGTGAAGATGAGCACCGTGTGCTGCATCTACCTTCACTAAAACCTCTAGATGTAGAGGGGGCTATACTAAGAGATCTCGGAGTATCACTAACACTAGAAAGTTTTCTTAGAAGATGTGATGCTGTACGTCATCTTGAGTTAACAGGTGTAACAGTGGTAAATCCTGTTGAGTCCATGATCTCGGCTAGGGATAAGTACTATAGCTTAATGCTTTTAGCTAAAGCAGGGGTTCCGGTACCCAAGACAGCCGTCCTAGAGGACTTCATGACCGTGGCTAAAATTGTTGAGTCTTGGGGTAAAACAGTCATAAAGCCTCTAATCGGTAGCATGGGATTTGGCATAGTTTTGGCGGAGAACCCCGACATAGCGTACACCATAGCTAGGACAATACTTCAGCTAAAACAGCCTATATATCTTCAAAGGTATGTAGAGAAACCTGGTAGAGACATAAGGGTACTTGCCATAGGCGATACAATTATTGCGGCATATTACCGTATCCAGGTATCACCTAATGCTTGGAAGACAAATGTTGCCCAAGGAGCTAAACCTGTACTCATACCGAAACCCGATAAAGAGTTAGAAGATATCGCGATTAAAACTATGAAGACGTTAAAACTATATTACGCAGGTATAGATATAGTTGAATCAGACAACGGATACAAGGTTCTTGAGGTCAACGCCGCCCCGCAATGGAGAGGACTACAAAAAACTACAGGCGTAAACCCAGCTATGCATTTAGCTAAATATGTTATTTCGTTAATAAAACGTTAAGCTATGATATGAAAAACCGTGTATAAGATATGATGACTATGCAAACCGGCTGAGAGATGTGATGACGAGCTCTCGCACTGATTAATTTCGTTAACAATTTTATTGTATAACATAAAACGAATTACCGCCCTATATAGCGATTAACTGAGATTCGCTCTATCAAAAAGTACCAACTTGGTTCAGTGTATTTAATGCATACAATAGTTAAGTTACTAGTTAAATTACTCTTATGTCTCTTCTTCTATAAATACTATATTGCTTGGATTAAATCCATATTCTTCAACTAGTATCTTCTTAATCTTTGCCCTATGGTCTCCTTGAATCTCTATCCTCCCATTCTTGAATGTGCCACCAGCTGCTAGTTTTGACTTTAGGTAAGAAGCTAACTTCTTTAGATCAAAAGTCTTTTCATCTATGCCCTCTATTACCGTTACTACCTTTCCTAATTTTCTACGCTCTAGTTTTATTTTGATGACCTGTGATTCTGTCTCAAGCTGTGTACATAGTTCTGAAGGTAATCCAGCACATAAGGTATCTAATTTCATTGGTTTACGTGCCCAAAATGGTTTTTGTATAACGGTTTAAAAGCTTGCCTGAAAATTGTACGTAGGTGGTGTTAAAAATGGCTAGGTATGTATGTATAAAATGCGGCAAAGAATTTAACGAATCTGAGCTAGCAGTAATGCTCAGCATTAGATGTCCTTACTGTGGGTACAGAGTAATAGCTAAAGCTCGAGGTAACGACATCAAAATACTTAAAGCTATATAGGCAGATAAACAATTAATCATTGTATTATGTATGTTTGACTTAGTTTGTTGTACTTACTCTACTGTGATTTACTCTAGACTTCTCCCTTTTCTATTTCTTCACTACCTGGTAATTTAAGTATGTTTAAAACCTTAGTCAACTCCTTATATCTATTTCTAACAGTAACCTCTGTAACCCCTGCTGCTGCTGCAACCTCTTTCTGCGTCCTCCTCTCATCATTTATGAGTGCTGCAATATATACAGCTGCTGCTGCTATTCCAGCTGGATCTCTACCAGCTGTTATGCCTATTTCCCTCGCTCTACGGATGATATCCACAGCCAGTTTTGATGTGGCTCCGCTTAACCCTAACATCGATGCTATTCTCTGAGCGTACTCTGTTGCATCAACTATGGGGATTCTTAGAGTAAGTTCTCTCACGAGGAGTCTATAGCAACGCGCTATATCTTTTCTGCTACTCTTAGTATACTTAGCTATCTCATCAAGTGTTCTAGGAACTCCGTGTATTCTACAGGCCGCATAAAGCGCTGCCGCAATCATGCTTTCCATAGCTCTCCCTCTGACAAGCTCTTTCTCTATAGCTTTCCTATAGATTAGTATGGCCTCCTCCCTTACGAACCTAGGCATATTTAATTGTTCGGCTAGTCTCTCAAGCTCGTTAAACGCCTGCATTATATTTCTGTTTATAGTGCTTTGAGCCCTTGTTCTGCTATGCCATTTCCTTATCCTGATGAGTTCTAGCCTGCGCTTAATATCTAGTTTTCTGCTAGATGCATCCCTATCGTACCAATCTATAATAGTTGAGAGGCCGCTATCCTGAAGCGCTATGTTTATAGGACCTCCTGCGCGGCTCCTCCGCTCTTTCTCTTCAGCCGTAAAAGCACGCCACTCAGGACCTCTGTCAATAACATGTTCAGCTATTACTTCACCACTATCGGCGCAAATCCATATGCCATTGATCTCGTCGTAGACTATATTTCCACTAGGACAGCGCGAAACAATGTCCTCAGGAGAAGGCTCTGAGGGACGTATTACCATAATAGATACCTTTTACCTATTTCGGCGAAAAGCTTATAAATTTTTCGTATAGCACACAACATTCATACACACAAAAAGCTTAATAACAGTATAGTTATACAAGTGTAATTCTTGGGTTAAACATTACCTGAAGCCGGGTCGTCTAGCGGCCAAGGATGCGGGGCTTTGGCCCCCGTGACCGGGGTTCGAATCCCCGCCCGGCTACCATTATCACCAACACATACACCCCTCGATGTTTTGCACCATACGTAAATACCTAAGCGCTGCTACCTCAATAATTATCTTAGCTGCTAAAAACGATGTTGTGCTAGATAAATCGTAATTAGGTGTTACCTCAACTACATCGAATATCCTAACCCTGTTATCCACAACATCTCTAAGTATATTGAGTAACGTAACTGGATCTATTCCTAAGGGTTCCGGTGTTTGTACACCAGGAGCATAAGCTGGATCCACTACGTCTAAGTCTATGGATACATAGATATCGCTACACGTACTTAGTTTCTCCTTAATTTCCCCTATCATACTCCTTGTTGTATCTTTAGACATGTTTCCATGCCATAGTTTAAAAATGTGGATCCTATCACTGAACCTCCTATAGGTGTCTACTTCATACTTGCTTACAGCTCTAGAGCCTACAAGCAATACATAGCCTTTAGTTTCATCTAATATCCTCCTAATTACTGTAGCATGGTTGTACTTAGACCCTAGGTATTCATCTCTTAGATCTGCATGAGCATCAAAAACGAGGAGACATGGTCTAAGGCTTTGAAGAGCTAAGGCTTTGAAGCTAGGTAATGTTATTGTGTGTTCACCGCCAATCAATATAGGGATCCTGCTGTCGCTTAATAGCCCTTTGACAACCTCTTCTACGCGCTTCAATGAAGTATTTATATCCCCTGGCGATAACACGATATTTCCGATATCCTCAAACCCTATGTACTCTATATTTAGACCTGTTAGAATAGAGCATAATTCAAGCGATTTAGATGCTGTTCTGATGCTTGCTGGGGCTTCTTTACATCCTCCTCTGAAAGATGAGGATATATCTAGAGGTACCCCAACTACTGTAAAAGGTGTTTTAGCTCTATCTACATTAAAGCCTAGGAATGCGTTTTCATGGCCAACCTCTAGTACATAAACTCTATAACTCATACTCATAACCTATGAGGTGAAGTACTTTTAAACATAAAAAGCTCTATAGTTTAAGGCTTAAAAGAGCAATAAAAAATCCTAACTAAATCCCTAGTACATGGATTAAGCAAGGAAGGTATGCGCGGTGGGTATAGTATGAGCTTAACAAAATATGATAAAGTAATGAACTTAGCTATTAGAAGAGGTTTCCTGTGGCCCTCTTTCGAGATATACGGAGGGCAATCGGGTTTCTACGACTTAGGGCCTTTAGGGGTAATCCTCAAAAATAATATTGTAGAACTTTGGCGAGAGCTATTCGTTAAGAGCCACCAGGATTTTGTTGTTGAAATAGAGACCCCTATGATAAACCCGGCCATAGTTTTCAAGGCAAGCGGCCACGAAGATCATTTCACTGACTATGCTGTTGAGTGTAAATCTTGTCATCGCGTATACAGAGCTGATCACCTTATAGAGGAGAAACTCAAGATATCAGCTGAAGGCCTTAACGAACATGAGCTTAACAAGATTATAAAGGATTACGGTATTAAATGCCCTTTGTGCGGAGGTGAGTTAACCGATGTTAGACGTTTTCTACTACTTTTCCAAACTTATATAGGGCCTTATTCACCTGAGAACCTAGCTTACTTAAGGCCTGAAGCAGCTCAGGGTATGTTTGTAAACTTTAGGCGGGTATATGAATTAATGAAGCGTAGACTCCCGCTAGGAATTGCGCAAATAGGTAAAGTTGCTAGAAACGAGATTTCGCCTAGACAAGGCCCTATAAGGTTAAGGGAATTTACAATAATGGAGATAGAGTTCTTCTACGATGAGCAGAACCCCCAGTGCGAAATACTCGAAGAAAGATGTGTTAATGAGAATATCAGGATTTTAACGGCTGAGCAGAAAATTCGCGGAGATTCTAAGCCTATAACTATTTCGCCTAGTGAAGCATATATTGAGAAAGTTATTCTAAGTCCTTGGCTTGCATACTGGATGTGTATAGCCAGTAAGTTCATATCTACGCTTGGTGTTCCGTTGGAAAAGACATACTTTGAAGAGAAGTTACCTACTGAGAGAGCTCACTACTCTAAGCAAACCTTTGACCAAATAGTTACAGTAGATAAATGGGGTAAACTTGAAATCTCTGGCCATGCCTATAGACATAGCTACGATCTTGAGAGACATATTCAGTTTAGTAAAAGCGATCTTTACGCTATTAGGCAACTTAAAGAGCCTACGACAGTAAAGAAGAAGATGGTTAAATTCGATAAAATGGCTATTCTAAATATATTTGGGCGCCAAGCGGGAGAAGTGTTTAAGAGATTAACAAAGTACACGCCCCAAGACCTCCTCAAGCTATTGGAGAGCACCCAACTAGATGAAGTAGAGATCGATGGTATCAAGGTGCCTAAGAGCGTTTTTGTGATTGAGGATATAGAAGAAAAGGTATGGATCGAAAAAATAATTCCACATGTAGCCGAACCCTCTTTTGGACTTGAGAGGCTTATGTATGTTGCCCTCGAGTATGCATATCGAGAGCTAGAGGATGGGAGGATAGTACTATCATTACCTCGGCGTCTCGCACCAATAAAGGTAGGGATAGCAACACTTGTTAATAAACCCCAGTTCGAGTCCCTAGCTGTGAGGATATATGAAATGCTTAAGAGTAGATACTATGTAGTTATTCTCGAAGGGGATTCGATAGGCAGAAAATATGCCTACGCCGATGAAATAGGAATACCCTTTACAATAACAGTAGACTACGATAGTGTTGCAGACAGCTCTACTGTTACTATCAGAGACCGTGATACTAGGAAACAGATAAGAGTAGCAATCACAGATATTATCAAGGTTATAGAGTTAGGCCTAGAAGGCTACGATATAACAACACTCGGGTACCCAGTTATTGAGACAAAAGATTAATATCCTTATAAGGTTTATGATACTATATATATTAGAGTTTAGAGTAAAAGAGGTAGCTACTGATGAGCGGACAAGAAACCCATATTGATCAACCAGATAAACCTGCGCCTACAACTAATAGCTTAGTCGATCAACAAGAGAAAGTAGATATTAAGAAGCTTGTCGCTGTAGTACCTCCGCCGACTACACTTTTCGCTAAAGGGAAGAAAGCACAAAAAGAGAAGAGGATAAGGCTTGCATACGATGCTTCTGTTAGTAAAGATGAGGCTAAGATCTCTAAGGCTTTAGCAGATGAACTTGGCATCAGAAATCACCTAGAGATAACTGTTGCCGGTAAAAAGCGGTTTAGGTTTAGAGCAGTAATACTGGATTCTCTGCCAAATGATGTAGTACATGTTAACTCAGAGGTTATGAAACTTCATGGAGTTGCAGATAAAAGCATATGTACCATAAGAAGCGCCGATTGATGATGATTCTTCATGGGTTCGACAAACATACTGAGAGTTCTTGAGGAATCAGTTTATAGACACAGTAAACACCTAGATAGATGCAAGCAATTAATTAGAAAAGCTTCACGTATTAGTACATCTAAGCTTGTAGAAGGTTTTGCAGCCTTAGCTCGTGAATCTAAGAAGTTAGAAGAAGTATTGACTGCGTTGAGCAGTACACGTATCGAATTATTATTTAGCGAAGATGTTGAGATGTTGGCAGCAATAGTGTTCTATGTTTACGAGGTATCCTTAGAAGATGAAAGATATTTATGGAGTAAATATGCGAAGTTTAACCCAGGTGAAAATATCGAAGAACATGCAATACGTTTAAATAGAATGAAGGTATTAGCTCATAAGATTTTAGAAGTTATTGAAGGAAATGAAGGTAAAATTGATAAAGCTTGAGGGGAAATCTATTGGTTAACTAAAACTTAAATACTATGCTTGGGATACTTGATCTTAGATCTAGCCTAATTGCGGCTTAGGGTTTTAGTAATGTCAAGTGAAATAATGGAACCTGAGATCGAAAGGGTTAAGCTATCGCTAGCGGAGGAGAATCTTATTGAGCAAATACGTAACTATATTACTAAGGTAGAGGCGGTTTTCCAGGAGATAGACGTTACGATAGACGATATATTTAGGCAGAAGTTTGAATCGGCAAAAACAAGAGTGGTTAAAGTACATGAGTATCTTAAGTCTGTATATGAATTTCAATCAACTGTCGCAAAATATGCAGCTAAAGTCTCTGTAACTATTGCTAATGGATACTACTACCTAAGCCTAGCGGATTCGATGATGTCTTTAACTAATGCACTACATAATCTTATTTTAGACCTCGAATTAACATGCTTAATACAACCACGTATCAGCGAAACCTTGGTCCTGTACATCCAGAACTTTATCAAACAAATGAGAGAATATATTTCGTATATCCGCAACTTACTCTTATACCTTATCGAAAGTCCCACAAAAGTCCCCGGACTTACTACACTTATGGAGAAAAACTTCAATGAAATGCTCTATACAATAAGAACAATTTACGTGAACCAAGTAGGAGAGCTACAGGTGCCTACTTTGGTAAGCTTATTGATTGCCCTTATCGCTTTACTACACAACTTTCATATTATCGGTGAAAAAGCTTTATGGCTATACGCAACGAGGGTATCCTAGCCAAAGTTAGTGTTGTAGGAAGAAAAGCTATTACCCTTAATGCAGAAGAGGGTGGGGTTCTGCTTAAGCAGTTCTATGGCAAACCTTTAACCGTATCAAAGCCTAGGATTGATCAAAAGTACGAAGAACCCTTAGTTCTCTCGCTCTACGAAACCCTATATCTATGCGAAGAAAACGCTGTCAAGGTGGAGATAGGAGGTATTTCTATGGATTGCGAAACCTTTAAGCAGTACTGTAGAAAGGTTTCACATAATTTTGACTCTAAGTACAAAGTGTACAAACATTTAAGGGATAGAAATTACATTATAAGGGGCGGAATTAAGTATGGAGCCGATTTTGCTGTATACACCCTAGGACCTGGATATGAACATGCACCTTACGTTGTGGTAGTTGCATCTAAGCGCCATAAGCTTAAACCAGCTGATATAGTGGCACTAGGACGTGTAAGTCATAGCGTGAAGAAGCATACTGTACTAGCGATAGTAGATGAAGACCAAGATAATATACACTATATAGTTTTTAAGTGGGTTAAGGTATAAAATGGTGTGGTGTTGTAAAACCCGCGGTGAACTCTTTGAAGAGTAATAGTGATAAATCTACAGACAGTTCTATTAATGCTATCCATAGACATAGAAAACCCCAAAGAGAGTCTCCGCATAGGGAGAAGACGCCTATAACCTCATCGGCACGATCACAGCAACAACAGGAAAGCAGCAATCCTCGAAGGTCTTCAGGTAGACCCCAAACCCAAGCTAGTTATCAAAGAATTGAACGTAGAGTGCCGACGCAAAAAATGCCTAGAGTACCAACACCTAAGCCTATCTACCGAGAAGAAAGAGTTGAAGAAGCTAAACCTAAACCTGTAGGTAATATGTGTAGCCCATCATGTCCATTGTTTAGATGTGAAAAAAGAGCACTAATGATTAAGTTAGTTGATGGAAAGCCGCAAACGTTCTGCACCTGGGTTAACGATGTATGTATATCGTATAAATGTCAATATGCTTTCTGTTCGCAGAGATATCTACTACCTGATGGTAAGTGCTCAGCTGTTTTAAGGAGTGATAAAAAGGAGGATGCATTCCTAAAGGAACTGGAGAACCTTAAGGATGAAGGCCATCTTAAGTCTCTTCTCAGCCGTAAAGGGCTCGGTAAAGATTTGCTATACTAACCTTAGGTAGAAATCGATAGAGTTCCCCATTATATTTTCATAGTTTAGTTTAGCCATAGCTACTCCATAATGTAGTACCACTATGTTGGGTTTACACCAGGTAATTATGTAGTGCAGAGAGGTTTTGTACATTATCTCAGACCTGCGCGAGTTAATCACTATATCATCCCTTTCGAGCCTCATCATCGAGAATCGGCATAAAGGGCTAGCGCCGGGGGGAGGATTCGAACCTCCGACCACGGGGTTAACAGCCCCGCGCTCTACCTAGCTGAGCTACCCCGGCGCAGTAGTGCCAACCAATTGTGATCTTCTTGTGGCACAGCCTTTAAGTTTATCGTTTACTGCTTAACTTATAGAATCATAGCATAAAATATTATCAAGGCGTATATGGGAGCCGTTAATGGATCTGTGTTTAACCTTATCGTAAGTATTTCGCTTCTTTTAATACCCTTTCTCGCTAATTTTAGCAGATACTCATTTACTGTTTGTTCTTCAACACTTGTGTACATCAGTAAGTTGGGGTTCTTCTCTTCTGGGGAATACCTACCTATTACGGATGTGGCTATACCTCTATCCATAAGTTCTTCGGCTGCGGGTATCAGCGCCTTGGTTACGGCTATGTTTGGTTTGACTAAACTCTTAGCTGAAGTTATAGTACTAGTATATTTATCGATAAGTTCTTTCACTATGCTGCTCATATTTAGCTCTCTTTCTATTCTCTTAATTCTAGCTACATTGTTCTCTGCAAGGGTTAGAGCTAGTCGAAGAGATGTTTGGAGTATAGATAGCCTATAAATGCTGTTGTCTAGTTCTAGTAAGTATATGTTTTGACTCCATTCCTCCGTATAGTCTTTGAACGTAGTTGCTGTAACCGCAGGAAGTAAAGCCATAGTTTCAACGCCTAGAAGCGATAACGCCTGCAATACCTTGAATGCACAACTAATGTCTGTAGCGCTCGAGAGCAAAATCGTCGTAGATAGCATCTCTGTTAAATAGGGTAGAACAATGTTGTAGCTGTATTCTGCATCAAAATAGATTATACTTGTTGAGGGGTCGGCTATTTTTATGGTGGAGCATAGGTGTTGTGCTAAACCCTCTGTGTTACCGCAATACATTATGAGCATAGACTTGTTCTTTGAAAATGCTTTGCCTAGGGCTTGGGTTAGGTTTTCCGCTACCTCCTCGGACTTCTTTACAATGTTTACTAAGGGCTGTACCTCTATATTTCTTCCCCGCCGTATTCTTCCTCTCTAAGCAGCTCCATGAATAGCTCTTTGTAGTACTCTTCTCTTTCCTGTTCTATTTCTTCTTTCTTCCTTGAGGTAGTCTTCCCTTCGCTAATAACCGAGGTCGTGAACACCTTAGGCTGTTGAACAGATATTGTGTACCTTGCTGATTGTTGCTGTATCTCGTAGCCACATTTAGAGCATCTGAACCCAGCTTCGTTCTCCTTCTTGTAGGGCACTAAAATACCCCCACATTTAGGACAAAACCGCATATTTTTCACCTAGGGATTACATTCACTTAACTTACCTAGTTTAAAAACGTAGATAAACCATTAGGCGTATACTTAAGTTCAGCTTCTGGTGTCCTCTTCATCGCCTTAGGCTACGCGGTAATACCTATCATCATCAGCTTAGGATGAGCTTCACTTTCTTGCTGTAGTGTTCTATCATCTTAATGCTTAAGCTTATAACCTCCTCATCTACGCAAGGACTGCATAGTTTTTGCCCTTCTATTGTCTCTACAATAATGTACCTCTTGTTCTTGCCGCAGGCATGAATATCTAGCTTTCGTATTCTATCTACGTAAGCTAGGCTCTCTATATCGAGCAGAGGTCTTGTTTCACCACATGGGGAGATCCGCATAGTTTACACCTAGGCTCTATATTCTTTCTAGGGGTTCTATACCTAGTATCTTCATAGTGTTGCCTAGGGCTATTTTTACACCATAGGTTAATAGTATTTTTGATGCTTTAACGCCTTCGTCTTCCTCTAGGAGTATTGGTTCTTCGCCGTACCATGAATTGAATTCGTCTGCAAGTCTTAGAGCATAGGCAACAAGGGTTGCTGGATCGAGGCTTGTATAGGTATTGTAGACTATATCTGGAAAGCTTCCTACTAGCTTCAATATCCTCCATCTCTTCTGGTTTACCTCTGCAAACCTTTTGTTGGCTTTCTCTAGGAGAATCTTAGGGTTGGTTTCTATGTTTAGCTCGCGTGCTTTCCTAAATATTCCTTCTGTTCTTGCATATGTGTAGAGTAGGTATGGAGCCGAATTCTTTTCGAAATCTAGGGCCAACTTCCATGAGAATTTAATGGGTCTTGAGGGGGATGCCGATAACAGGTAGAATTTTACTGCTGCTACACCTATTTTCTCCGCTATTTCCTCTGATCTACTTCCTCTTACCTCTAGCTCAGCTAGGGCTTTTTCCTTAGCTGTATCCAGTATCTCGTCTAGCGTAATTATTCTTCCTCTTCTTGAGCTCATCCTTGTACCCTCCATCACAACTATTTCATAGCTGTAGTGGATAAGGTTCTCCGCTTCTTTTCTATGGCCTAGGAGGTAGAGCACTAGCCTTAGCTGTGCTTGTGGTAGTTTCTGCTCTGATGCTATAACGTTTACAACTTTATCTGCTTGGAATTCCTTGAACTTCTTCAACGTATAGGCTATGTCTCGTACTGTGTACAGCGTTGTACCGTCACTTCTACGGATTATTAACGGGGGTATCTCTAGATCTTTGTCTATGGCTAGCTTCTCCCTTATCCTAGGGTCCCTAGCTATTTGCGCAACATCTACAGCTAACGCACCTTTGTGTACTGTTGCTAGTGGTGAATGCTCGAGTGCTTGGATTATTTTCTCCACTTCGCCACTCCAAACCAAGTCGCTTTCCCAATCCCATAGATCTATGCTTACGCCAAACCTTGCTAGCGTCTGCTTAAAGCCGTCTATACACATAGACACTATTCTCCTTATTGTTTTTGATACCTCTAGGTTACCCGTTTCGTAGAGCTTCATAATATTCGAGACTTCTGCCTCTATGTCTATATTCTTAAGTTTCTCTGCAATAGCGTCGAAGATCTCGGGTGCTTGCTTCCTAAGCCTCGATGCATCTAACAGTAGATCGTCTAACTTTCTTTGAATCTCTTTTCGTTTTTCGTCATCGTTTATAGACTCGAGTTTTTTCCTAAGGCTCTGTATTTCGCTAACAACGTTTGTTATAGCGTATACCAGCCCCACCCAGTGGTCAGATTTCACACCATTAGGAGGCTCTATATTTTCTAGCTGTTGCATACCCAGGGCTAGGAGAGCTACTTGTCTACCGACGTCGTTTATATAGAATCTCGTTTGAACAGTGTTACCTGTAGCCTTAAGTATGTTTGTTAAGAACTGCCCTAGCGCTGCATTACGTGCTGCTCCTATGTGGAGTGGGTGTAAAGGATTTGCGGATACGAATTCCACCACTATCCGCTTAGGGTTTGGGTCTTTGTACATACCGTACTCTTCGCCGCTCTCAATTAGAGAGCGGAATAGTGTATCTGTGAACCTAGGTTTATCGAACATAATGTTAATGTAAATCCCTGTACTTCTTACCTCTGCTACAAATTCACATTTTCTTATAGCTTGAGCTACTCTATCGCGTTGATCGATACTTACGCTAATTTTCGGTAAAACCAGCGCTATATCCCCAAATTCTTCTCTAGGAATTTCAAAACCTCTAACAACTAGATCAGGTGCTAAACCAAGATCCTCCGATACAGCTCTAGCTATACATGTCCTTACGTATTCTAGAGGATTAACTACAACCATCTTAGGTTACACCAAATTGTACCAAAGGGTCCTCGAAATCGTTTGGTAAAGGTTTACCAGCGCTAACTATTTCATCGAATCTCTTCTCCAAGAACTCTATAAATGTAGAACAGTTATCGAACTTACCATCGTATGTACACCTCTCGCCCAACCTAATGAAGCAAAATTTCTTCTTTCTATCATAGAAAGGGCATATCTTGTGGTGAAGCTTAGCACTCTTAACCATCTTCTGAACCCATTGCTTCTTTGTATCCCTATACCCTTCCTCCGATCTTCTCGGGGTAGCTGCCGACATAATTATCACCTACCTGTTTTTACCTTATCTAAGATATAGTAACACAACCGACCTTAATAAACTAGCCTAAAACTAAAAACGTAGTACAAACAGCCTTCATTTAAGAGGATTTGAAATTACATAAAATAAGCAACAAATTATACTAATAAATTAGTCTAATAGAATATAGGTGGATAGAACTTAATAGAGCTTATGTACAACTGTATAACATTATAGAAAATACATAGCAACATACTACAGACTATACGGACTATAATATTCTACATTTTATTTTAAATACTTTATCTCAGCGCTATGCGGACCCATTTGCTCCCAGCCCCACCCAAGCCACCTCGGGCGATTGGGAGTGGTGGGCTCACCCCTCGGGTTAAACAACCCTCGGGAGTTACACCGCCCCCCCATCAACCCCGTCTTCTACGGGAGCCCTCGTCCCAGGGTTACCCCCGAGGCAACGGCCGCCTCGTCTCGGGGAGGGGTTCCCGCTTAGATGCTTTCAGCGGTTACCCCCTACGGCGTGGCTACGCGGCATACGCCCTGCCGAACGACCGCTACACTAGAGGCCGCGGCGACCCGTTCCTCTCGTACTGAGGTCGCCTTCCCCTCAGGCGGCCCGCACCCCCCGTGGGTAGAGTCCGACCTGTCTCACGACGGTCTAAACCCAGCTCACGTTCCCCTTTAATGGGCGGGCAGCCCCACCCTTGGGGGCTGCTGCACCCCCAGGATGGG
The DNA here is from genome assembly GCA_038892955.1 of Ignisphaera sp. Classification (GTDB taxonomy): domain Archaea; phylum Thermoproteota; class Thermoprotei_A; order Sulfolobales; family Ignisphaeraceae; genus Ignisphaera. The sequence goes on along the minus strand of JAWASI010000009.1, from coordinate 115 downwards.
AAGAGCCGACGTCGATGTAGCAAACCGCGGGGTCGATGTGGGCTCTCGCCCGCGACGACCCTGTTATCCTCGGGGTAACTTTTCTGTCATGCCCGGCCCCCACCAAGGAGGGCAC
>JAWASI010000008.1:22253-54396 GCA_038892955.1 Ignisphaera sp. | reverse complement strand
ATTGTATGTGGTACAATTCTTATATACATGTTAATCTTAGGAATAGATACTACATCCATTAATCCAACAGGAAACTTAAAGTCGCGTCTAACTCTACCATCGATGAGCACTTCTCCATCGAATATTATTTTCTTTGCTTCGCGCGCGTTTTCAGCAAGTTTTAGTACATCTCTAATAAGTACAAGTAGTGGTATACATCTTTCTAATAGGTGGGGTCCAGGTGAGGGCTTTGTAATCCATTTGTATTCTTTTCTAAGAATTGGCCAAAAAGCTGGGGCTGCTAAACGTTTAAGGTGGCTAGATCCTCCTTTCTTAGCCAAAACCATCACCTAGTCAGGATATTTGTTTAGCTTTACCAATTTCAATAAGCTTACGTCTTGCTTCTGCTCTCCGTTCGATAATCTTTCTACGAACCTCATCCACTTCACCCAGTTTTACTATCATGACCTTTGATGGGTGTATTGGGTAATAAACATCGGTACCATCAGCTTTTTTGACCGTAACACCTTCAACATATATTCTACTCCTCTTCATATCAATTCTAATGACTTTACCTTCATGTCCTTTCCAATCACCACGTAATATCCTCACAACATCGCCTTTACGTATGACTAGCCTCTTAATCCCTAGATCTTTTCTTAATTCTGGTGAGAGAAGGGCGTTAAGTAAGTGCCAACGTCTATGTAAGGGTAAGTTAAACAAGATCTTCCTTTGTTTTCTAGGTTGTTTACTTATTAATTTAACCCCCATGGCTTTAAACCACCATTGTTGCTAAGTTAGCTATTTGAGGCCATCTTTCTATAGCTTCTTTTGCCATAGGTCCTCTAACTTCTTTACCTTTTGGTTGTCCTTCAGGTGTAACTAAAACGCAGGCATTATCTTCAAACGCTATCCAAGTGCCATCAGGTCTTCTAAATGGTTTTTTCTGTCTTATTATTATAGCCCTGAATATTTGGCCAACCATATCTGGTTTGCCCTTCTTAACTGTGACTACAACCATATCTCCCACAGTTGCATAAGGTAGTCTCCTTAGCCTTGTTTTTGCACCTATTCCACCTATCACCATGACCTCCTTAGCACCGCTATTATCAGCTACAACTAATCTTGTTCCTGTAGTTACTCCTGCAACTCTACGTCTACGAGGCGTTGCAGCCCCTACTTTAGCCCTCTTAACGCCCATCTATCTTTCACCTATGCTCTAGTTTGTGCAGCTTGTCCTTGTTGGGAAGAAATTCTGTGAGAAACTTTAAGAATGCCTAAAACAACAAAGGATACGCTTTTCGATAAAGGCCGTGTTTCGCCAATAAGAACTATATCACCTTCTTTAATAGTTATACATGGGGGGCAATGTGCATGTATTTTGCTTCTCCTTCTCTCGTATCGTCTATACTTTCTAACCCATATGTGGTACTCGTGTTCAACTGTTACTGTGTTTCTCATTCTAGCTTTTATGACTTTACCTATCAATATTTTCCCCCGTACCTTTACATGTCCATGCCATGGACACTTCTTGTCATAGCAACTTTTTTCTGGAGGGTTAATGGCTGGATGCGCAATACCTATATTTCTAGCCCTAGGTTGGTTACTCACCTTAATACACCTTATGTGTTTACCACTGCTTATCTACGTAGCATCCTTTTAAGCCTATCCTCTGGTCTACCATGTAAGAGAACCCCATCTACTATTACTCGCTCTTTAGATGGCAGTTCAAACTCGAATACTCCATAGTATTTGGATACCCTTATTTTTCTATTTTTGGATCCATCCAATATTACCAAAGTATTCAATGTTTCATCGATAACAATACCACTTTTACCAATTAATGTTGGATCAGAATGAGATAATATTCGAACTTTTAGACCTATTAGCTCGTGGTACAGTATGAACTTCTTAGTTAGAAGCATAACTATAGCCTACTATTACTTTTTATTGACGGCTTTTCTTTTCTTCATTTATTATTGTTAAAATTCTTGCAATATTCTTTTTTACAATTCGTATTCTTGCTACATTAGTTAACGTACCTGATTTAGCTTGAGAATATAGTCTTACTAACTCCCGCCTTAACTCGTTAAGCAGCTTTAATCTTTCTTCAGCATTCATAGACCTGATCTCACTAGCCTTCAACGGCTTATCGCTCACGATGCCTCACCTTTAATCTCTGTTGTTATTAGGTTCTGCTTAAATAGCCCCTCAAGAAACGATTTATTGGCTTTCTCTGGAGGTAGGATTTCGACATAATCTGCTGTCGGGCCCGGTTTTGTTATTAATACCTCAACACCAAATATGCCTGGTTTTAGTAAAACATGTGCTATAGCTCTATCAACTAAGTGTAAACTTTGTTCACCAGATTTATATACCTTGCCTGCACGAACTTTCTCATACCTAGCTCTCTCTGCAACAAGCTTACCGCTTATCACTATTTCGCATCCTATAGCTCCTGCACCCATAACTCGACGTAAAGCAACAAATGCTGCTCTTCTGAAGTGTATACCTCTTTCTAATGCTAACGCTATATTGAAGGCCACTGTGCGAGAATTAAGATCAGGATTATCAACTTCAACGACCGTTATCTGCGGATTTTCAATACCAAATATTTGTTCAAGAACTGCTTGTATAATTCGTAGATTTTGACCTCGTCTACCTATGATCATTCCAGGTCTTGCAGCATAGATAATTACACGTGTACCTAGAGGAGTTCTAACTAGGTCAACACCTGCATAACCAGCACGCCAAAACTTATAAGCTAAGTACTCATCTACAGCTACCTTTTTTAAGCCCAGTTCAATAAAATATCTTTTAATGTTGACCATGTTTCTATACCTCAGCTACTACTATCTCTACTGATGTATGCGTCCTAAACCATGGAGTTGCTCTGCCAAAAGCTCTAGGTGTCCATCGCTTTAGGTAAGAACCTCTGTGCGCAGCTATATGAATTATTTTGAGTTTAGATGAATCTAGTCCCTTTACAGAGGCATTATTTTCAACATTTTCAAGAAGCTTAAGTAAAAAGGTACATACCTTTACAGGATATCTGCCAACAGGAGTTTTCCATCTGCTCCATCGGCTGGCCATAGCACTTTTATGACCAATACTTAGTTTGTACCTCACATAGGGTATAGGTTCTTTAAGTTCGACAACTTTTCTAAGTAATTCCTTAGCTTCACTTAATCTCATTCCCCTAAGTACTTTACATACTTCGTAGGCTTCCTTAAATGAAATAGGGACATCTCTAATAACGGCTTTAGCAATCTTATTCTCATCTATACCTGATATCTTTGGATAACGCCATATGGGCATACCTACGGTATCACCACACATTTATTTTGCTGTAACTATGCTTAACGTTTATCAAGATCTAGACTACGACTCACCCTAATAAGCCTTTTAAATTTCTATCAACACTGCGCTTAATAGTTATGATGTTTTTCTCTAGTAGTAAACACTATTAGTACTAATATTAACACTAACGTTATAAACTAAGATCAACCTAAAAACATCTGTATAGCAGGACTACGTATTAAGAGGTGTGGGTGAAATAGTGTTTACAATTGTATTAGCTTCAGTTCCAGCGACTATCATAGTTATGTCGTTTCTTTATGGTATTGCAACTCTTTATAGTTTGATTAAGGATTTGAAAAAAAAGATATGGTTGGATTCTTCAGCGAATCCTTCAAAATCTGAAAGCGATATATTACCTCGTATAGCTGTTATAGTCCCTCTATATAAGGAAGATCGCCAACATATAATGGAAACATTTGAGTCTATATCATCACAGTTATATCCACTAGATAAGATAGCGGTATTTATTGTATTGGAAAATGGAGATTACTCTACGAGGAAATATGTTGAAGAATTAAAACATATACTAATAGAGGCTAAAATATTAGTCCACATTCATATAAATAATGGTCCAAGAACAAGTAAAGCCGCTGCAATAAACAGTGTATTACAAAAAATAATTGATAAATATGATGTTGTTTTGATATTAGATGCAGGAGATAGAATACTTGATAGAAACTACATAGTTAAATGTGTTGAATTAATCAGGAATGGTTATAACATAATTGGAGCGAAGGTCTATAGGGTAGGTCGTAATATTATAGCTAAGTTCTCATATATAGATACAGTGTTGTGGTATAATGTAAACCTCCCTGTAATTCATAGTATAACTAAGGTACCTTTCTTAAGTGGTGAAGGGATGGTTGTTACTACGAACTTCTTAAAAAGAATTGGGTTACTCCCTGAAGTTCTTGCGGAGGACTCCTACATAGCAATGTTGGGGTTAATATATAACGAAAGAATTGGGTTAATTAATAGCGTTATCCTTGAAGGTGCACCTTCATCTTTATCAGGTTTAGTTAAGCAAAGATTAAGGTGGTATAGAGGAGGATTAGAATGTTTAAAAGATTTCTTTATCAAATATCGAAAACGTGTACCATCAAATGTTGTGATAAGAATATGTATTGCCTATTTCCAGTTAATTGCTCTTACAGCCCCCTTTATATCCCTCATAGTGATAGCTATTTCATTATTTATAGAAGTTCCATCGTTTTTACTAATACTTGCTAAAATAGAGATAATATCAATACTACTATCTCCTGGTGCACTATATATTGTTAACGAGATTAAAGATAAAACTATATTCTTAGCTCCATTTAATTGGTTTTTACAAAGCTTTATAGCGTTAATTGCTATAATTCCCGTAAATATTCCTTGGCTTAGAACTACCAACCGTGCTAGTATAGATATTTCCTGATTATAATGGGGCATATATTTCTATAGTTTGATCCACGATAAACATATTTTCTAAGTATTCAGCAATAACCTTTAAATATCTAGGTCATAGCTAGTTAAGTTGGTGAATCCTATGGTAAAGGTAGCTGTAAATAAGGAACTGTGTATTGCATGCGGTGTGTGCTGGGCTTTAGTTCCTGATGTATTTGAATTAGATCCAAACACAGGTAAAACAAGAATAAAATCACCTTATGTGACAAATGATAAAGATAATATAAGCGAGGGTAATATTCCAGACGAACTACAGGAATCAGTAAAGAACGCTGCTAGTTCATGCCCTACCGGCGCTATTATTGTTAGTTAAAAGCACACTAGCAATTAATTATTTTTAGTTTTTTATAATATGAATATAAGTCGTGTATTATCCCTCTCCTTTTTAATATTTCTATTTTATATGCGATTTTTTCCTGTTTGTTCCAGTATCCGTAAGCTTTACCTTCACCTATTAGTCTAGCTAAATATTTCTTGATATCGTTACTCAAAGGTTTAAACCCAATAGAGAAAAGGGGAGTTCCAGGCAAAGGTATGAATGTATGAAGATGTATTCTTGCTTTTAATTTTACGAGTGTATCTATTAATCGTTTGGTTTTTTCGATATCCTCCTCTGTTTCAAATCCAAAACCTAGGATAAAATCAATATCAACTTCAAATCCATTCTTTATTAAAACTTCTGTAGCATATATGATATCTTCAGCAACATGCTTCCTATTGATTTTCTTTAAGATTTGGTCTGATCCACTTTGACCTCCAATAATTATGCGCTTGTTGTCAACAAGTCTCCTAACCTCTTTCACAATATCTTCTTCTACTGAATCAGGTCTAACTTCGCTAGGGAACGTCCCAAAGAATACCCTACCTCCATAATTATCAGCTAGACATCTTAACTTATATAGTAAATTTAATAACTGATCGGCGTTTGGTTTAATTCCATTAATACTTCCATAACCAAAAGAATTAGGTGCTATGAATCTAAGGTCTTTCAATCCTTTTCTAAATTTTAATTCAGCATAGCGAACTATACTATCTATGTCCCTATATCTGGGAGCACCATAGACATATGTTACCTGACAGAAGTAACATGCAGAGCTACAGCCTCTCATAATCTCAATGGGGTTAAATCTATTGCGCCAGTAAGGAAATGGTGGGTAAAGATTTAAGTCGATCGCTGTGCGCTTCTTAACTATTATATTATCTTGATTTCTGTACGCTGTGCCGCAAACCTTAACATCTTCATCATTGTGTACAGCCCTAAGTAAATCGATAAGTGTTGCCTCTCCTTCACCGTAAACAACTATATCTAAGCCTAACATGGTTAAAGTACCATAAGGATCACCAGTTGCATGAGGACCCCCTGCTACTAGGAATGCATTAGGTATTAAGGCCCTTATCTTAGGCACTAAGCTTAATACTAATTCAACTTGGGTCGTCATGAAGGTTATTCCTACAACGATTTTACGGCATTTATGGTTTAATAACGACAGTTCCTGTAGATCAGGGTTATTGTTAAGTATTGGCATTAGATATACTTGGACAAAATCAATTGAACTCTCAATAGCAGCAGTCAATATGTTTGCTGTATATCGATTCAATTTTTCATTGTATACTAGGACAAAGCATACATCGTGTTTATACATATCCTCTTCTCACTTCTATATCCATATCTAGAGATATGAATACGTTTTATTAACCTTATTTAGTACTGCTATATAGGACAGGTAAATTTTTATCCTCACCTTACAATATACTACAGTAGCCTGTGAGCCAAGTAATACTACGGTTTAATAGCGTTAAAATTTTTAGCTAGGAAATGGCGGTAAATCATGATGATTGACAGGTATGGAAGGTTAATGAAAGAGCTAAGAGTAATTGTTAATTCTGAATGCAATTTGAGTTGCATATATTGTCATAAGGAAGGTATAGAATCAGGTCAGGACGTAATCCGTTTGTTGCCTAATGAGTATGAAATTATAGCTAAGGTAGCATCTCGACTCGGTATAGAGAAATTCAAACTAACTGGTGGTGAACCACTCTTACATAGAGATATTATAAGCATAATTGAATCAATAGCTAGTGTAAAACCAAAAGATTTATCGTTAACTACAAATGGGACCTTACTAAGTATGTATGCTTCAATGCTCGTTGATGTGGGACTTAAAAGAGTTAATGTAAGTCTTCCATCGCTTGATAGGAATATTTATAAGTATATAACTAAGTCTGACTTTCTGGAGCAAACAATTAATGGAATAAAAGCAGCATACGATGCAGGACTAAATCCCATTACACTGAATATTGTTGTACTAAGAGATATTACTGAAAGAGAATATGAGAAGTTTGTAGAATTTGCATCGAAGGTAGAAGGAAGATTAAGGTTTATAGAACTTGAACCTATAGGCATGGGTAGAAACATATTTCAGCATTTTTTTGAGACTGTGGATAAGATAATAACATATATTGAAAGGGACATAACCAAGAAATATGTAAGAGATGAAAACGCGAGACCTGTATACATTTTGAACAACGGTGTAGAGGTGGAAATCGTGAAATGGCATAGAAACCCAATATTTTGTGCTGGTTGTCGCAGAGTTAGATTAGTTTATGACGGAACTCTAAGACCATGTATAGCATCGAACCAAGTTATCAGCATAGTTGACTGTCTAAGACCAAACATTAATGTATTATGCTTAGAAGAGGCTTTTATTAAGGTAAATGAACTTAGAAGACCATTTTGGCTTAATGTACGGTAATAAACTACACTTAATAAAATACTATTTTACCTTATTTTACTTAATATATATTAAGTGCAAGAGTTGCTGGTGCAAGAAACGTGACTAAAATTTTATATAGTGATACTGTTACCTTAGGTGAGGAACTCACTCAAATAGCGTATAGAGAAGGATCTATAGAGGTCAACACCTATAACAATATTATCTATGGTTATCGTGTAAATGTTGATGGTTGTTGGCGCATAGTTTCATCTAATAAATATGGTGAAGATATCCTTGAAAAACTCAAGGAAAGGATGTTGTCAACACCATTAAATGATTATTGTGGGGAGTTAGCAGAAGCAGAATTATATAAAGGTAGAGTTGAAATTGGTAAAGATTACCCCGACGTTGATGAAATATTGAAGTTAATACGTGATCTGTGTTCAGAAGCCAAAGGTTATAATATTGCTAAGTGCGAACAGATAGTGACCTTAAGGACCGTACGTAGATCTATTGAGAGAGATGTCGATGATGTTGCATATGAACTTAAACGAATAGTTGAGATTGAAATAGGTTTACTGGGTAAATCGAGTTACGGTTTAACAAGTTTTTCCTCAAACTATAGAGCGATGATTACTTGGAACCCTAGGGATGTTATTAAATCTATAGACTTAGTATTTAAAGAAACAGTAGACAAAATATCCCACATGTATAGATTAAAACCTTTAAAACCTTATCTCTATGGGAGAACTATAATAGTACTTGATTATACAGCATCTTCCGCATTATTTCATGAAATATCGCATTTATTTGATCCAACTTACAGTTATGGTACTAAAATTTTAGACTATAAATTATGTTCAGAGGAAATAGAGATTTATGATGAACCTCATAATGTTGAGAGCCCATCTATAAGGTTTTTTGACGATGAAGGTGTGATAGCTAAGAAAAGATCTTTAGTTGAGAGTGGTGTTGTTCGGGATCTCCATCACACAAGATCTACAGCAAAAGTAGCTGGTTCAGAGCCAGGTTCGGCTTATGGATTATTTCATAATCCAGTACCATTTCACACAACCCTTGTTGTTAAATCAGGTGATTGGAAACATGATGAAATATTAGGGGATACTAAAAGGGGATTCTATGTATGTGGTATAGTTACAGCATCTTTAGAAGAAGGGTACATTAGATTAATACCAGAATACGGCTACGTTATCCAAAACGGTGAACTCAAAGAAGCTGTAAAAATCAGGGAAGTTAAGGTTTCTTTAGCTGGGTTAAAAACTATAAATGCTATATCAAGGAATACCAGTATGAGAATGTCTTACGAAAAAATGTGGTTGGTTTCGGAAGTAGCTCCTATGATTAGGTTAGAAGCTTTTGTTCAGTAGTAAGCTATGTATAACATAGAATTATACTAAAAACGTTTAACAAAGTAATCTCAATACTAAGTTGGTTAAACTTGCATATATATTTAAGACTTAACTTATTACCATTCATAGGTATTAATACTCTTATATACTTGATATATTCAATGGGAGTGCGTTTAATTAGGTCCTCAATGATAATATGTATAACATTGTGTATATTCTTTAACCCTCGCGCTAAGGTTGAAGGAGTTATCACATTAATTTCGGATGAATAATTTTGGAGAACTATAATGTAACGATAACGAGTAGTTATTGTTTTGAACTCTATAACTAGTGATGTAGATGTACATACTTTGTCTAAATGCACCTTGTAAAGCTTATTTAGTAGCTCTTTCACTTTGTTAGCTGTGATTCTATTATATACAAGTATATTATTATTGCATTGTTTGTAGAGAACAGCTTTGTCTATGAAACTACTGTTAACCCTTCTTGGAGGGAGATAAACATAGCAAGGATATTCATAGGGTTCACAAACACATTTTAAGATATTGTCTAGTTTTAAGCCTAAAGCTTGAATGTAGATAATCTCCTTAGACTCATTTAATAAACTACAGATGATTTCACAAACATTTTTAGCGTTAGATATTTTCTCTGAAATATGTCCCTCTATATACAAAGCGAGTAACCTTATCAAGTGATACAAATATAAGTTGAGCTATCTGAGCTCCTTGTTCGATCTCTATACCGTGGGGGTTAAATACTACCATTAATCCTTCACCTCTCCCCTCATAACCTGGATCCCAAACAGCTGTAAAAACTGTTGCTCCTATTCTAAGTAGTGTCGATCTTGGAATAGCGAGAGCTATAGCATTTTCAGGGACTTTTACAATCTCCTTGTATCGGACCCTATAAGCACCTGGGGCCAAGGTATATACTCCATTATTGTTAGGCTTAACTTCAATTACTTCTGCTAACTTTTTAGAACTTTTGTATACGTTACCTTGACTTGTAAAATTAAATACTTTATCTAGGTGTAATCTTAAACCACTACAATCTAGTTGATCTTCGCTTAACCTTAATAATTCTACCAAAGTTTCTGGCGATAAAACTACCATGTTATCACCGTAACTTTACTATCTCATAGCGGGATCATAAGCAGTTACATATATTAGTTAACTAACTGGGAAAAGGTATCCATTAACATATTTTATAAGTCTTAACAATATAGCCTGCCTTAATAATTCTAAACATGTTTCTTTACTATAACCATATTTTCGTGAACAATATTTAACAAAATTAGAAGCTTTTATGGCACCAAAAGCTGCCATAAGTTCCCTTAGTTCATCACATAAGCGCATTATCTCGTTAGGTATGCTCATTTCTTTAAAACTACCACCAAAAATTTTGAACAAGTATTTCTGATTGTTATCTGTATAGACCAAAAATAGATCTTCTTTAACTTTCCATACTCTATAAATATGGTAATCACGCCTTCTTTTAGATCTTGGGAATTTTTGTGTAAAGATATAGAAATCACGAGTTTTATTCACCACAACATTGAATACATTGGTATTTACAACGTCTATTATGGCTACAAGTATAGGTTTAGATTGTATTAGGTCTATATCGTTTAAACTTCTAGCTACGTGTATAGATTTAGTTACATCGTGATCTAGAATATTAAGTGCCGTAGGGGGTAAATCAACTTCATGTACAAAGTACACAGTTGGTGTTAATGTAGCAAGATATCGTGCTATATGTAAACTAGTAATAATGTTGAAATTTGTGTAAGAAGATATAAATATAGCTTTCCCCAGCTCAATAATTCGTTTTAACCACATTGTTAATACCATTATTGTCTTGTTTACTCTTAATAATATTTGAATAATGATATCTTATATCCTATTAGACTGAAATATATAATATATTGTTGGTCATGCAAGGAGAGCAAAAGATTTATTTTAGCTTTACTTAGTAAGGGGCCACGGTTATTGTATTAATTACAGTACTTCAAGGAATTGTTTAACCTCTTTGCTTTAACATATTTGCTTGACCTCAAATTTAGAAAACGTTTTTAATTGTACCTAATTTTAATGTATTAGCTCATACTCTCTATTTATGGATTAAACTCCTTAATTTAAAGTATGTACATTTGTTATACACTATAGTATTTAGTTTGCAAACATAAATAAATTCATTATTTAGAGTGCAAAATTAATATTATGAAAAAATAACTATTAGTTTATGATTTTCATACAAATTTGTTCTAAGGGTACTATTTAATTGTGTATAAAGCAAGTAAAACTAAAATCTATTTATAGTAATACTCTATATTATAAGTGATATAGTATTTATAACTATCCTAAGCATGTTTGCAATACTAGACTACAGGTTATAATGGGTTTAATAAATGCGGAGCTATAGGCGTAAAGTTCAAAAAATAGGCAAAAGCACATTCATTGTAACTTTACCTAGTTCTTGGGCGAAAGAAGTTGGGTTAGAAAATAAATGCGAGGTCTTACTGGAGATTTTACCTGACATGTCCTTGAGGATATATAAAGTTCTAAATGGTAGTGGTAAAGAGCTTGCTGCAGAATTAAAAGCAGATAACAGCTATAATGAACACGATATTGCACGAGAAATAATAGCGTACTATGTATCTGGGGCTTCAATTATAAGAGTATTCTATGAAGGAATATCTAGATCTTTAGTAGATAAAGGCATATATATTGCAAGGGAAAGATTAATAGGTCTTGAAATAATTGATGAAGACTTAAACGTGATTACACTCCAAATAGTTGTAGATCCGAATCTTCGCAACATAGAAAGCGTAGTAAAAAGGCTGAAGCGTATTGCTATGTCTATGCATAGAGATATAGTACGGTATTTCCAAAGCGATGTAGATCAATCTATCCTTGACTCAGTAATCGCTAGAGATAATCTCGCAGATAAGCTATATTTGTTAGCATTACGTCAACTTGCGCAAATACTTCGTGATCCTTATGAAATGGGTAAAAAAGGATTTGATCATATTGAGGCAATCCACATGGTTATGTTTATAAAAAGTCTTGAAAGAGTTGCTGATCATGCTGTAAACATGGCCAAGGCTGCTAAAAACATAAGCACTATACCCAAAGAAATAGTAGAATTATATAAAGAAACCATAGACTTATTTGAATTCATGTCGGATGCTCTTATTGATATGGATAAACAGAAAGCTATGGAGTTAGTTAGGCAAGTTGAAAAACTTAAGATGATTGATGAAGAAGTTAGGAGGAAGTTTAGTATAAACATGGAATTAGGATACCATATATCCAGGATTTTAGATATAATATCAAGAATTTTAGCTAGAGCTATTGATACAGAAGAAATAATCATAGATATCAATGCGACGAGGACATTAAGAAGTCTCTTGGTCGAACCTAGACAAGGTTAAAGAACCTATGTATTACCATCTTCATGTAATTCCTTAACTTTAAAGATAAACTTAACTATCATTTCATAGCTTGGATTAGATCTAACCTTAGCTATTAACGGCTTTAGTTCCGGGTAAAGTATAAGCACTATCTTGAGTGTTCTTGAAAGAAGTTTCATGCCCTCCGAGTTAAGTGCAAGACTTTTATCGTAATATAAGTCAACATCGTTAATCAATTTATTAAATAGTACACTAAGTTCCCTAATCAATACACTTTTTCTTTTACCATCGTAATCATCCATATTGATGACCTTACTTAACCTTAGGCATTTAATAAACATCGAGATCAATATTTATTTTTAAGTAAAAATATTTATACTTAATCTAAGTTAATTAAGTAAGGCGATATTATGCAAACATTTACAATGAGATACGGTAGAACGGTTATTCATTTCGGTGTTGGGGTTATAAGGAAATTAGGAGACGTTATTAGTGGTATTAAACGTGTATTCATTGTTACAAGTAAAAGCGCTGCACGTATTAGTGGCGCGCTTAACGATGTCGAATCTATACTTCAGCTTCAAAATATTAGCTACGAAGTTTTTGATGGTGTAAAACCTAACCCGGAATACACTATTATAGAGCAAATAGCTGACCATATTAAAAAATTTGATCCGGAGTTCGTTATTTCAATAGGTGGAGGAAGTGTAATAGATTCGGCAAAAGTCGCAGCTGCGTTGGCGGTATGTGGAGGACATGTTAAGGATTACATATTAAAAAGTAAGCAAATATATGGATCAAAACCGCTTATAGCTGTGAATTTAACCCATGGAACTGGGTCTGAAATAAATAGATACGCTGTTGTAACAATTGACAAGCCTAGGACAAAGTTTGGAATAGCTTCTGATTACTTCTATCCTATGGTAAGTTTTGAAGATCCTAGATATACCATTACTATGCCTTTAAAACAAGTACTCTATACAGCTATCGATGCTTTTTATCACGCATATGAAGCTGCTACAGGAAGGGATTCTTCACCTTTTGTATTTATGATTGCAGAAGAAGCTTCAAGGCTTATCGTACGATGGTTGCCAATAGCGCTAAAAGATCCCAAGAACATTGAGGCTAGGTACTGGCTTCTATACGCATCTATGTTAGCAGGTATAGCTATAGATAATAGCAGAGCACATATCATTCATGCTATAGAGAACGTGCTTAGTGGTATAAACACAGATCTACCACATGGTGCTGGATTAGCGATGATTGGACCCGCAGCTGTAATGTACATACACAGAGCTGTTCCAGAACACTCGTATAGAATTCTAAGGCAAATTGACCCCAGTTTAAGACCTAATGAAGAAGACGCAGAAAAAGCTAGTAGAGCAGTTATAATATTTGAGAAATCAGTTGAATTCAATGAAAAACTTTCTGATTACGGATTTTCTGAAAAAGATGTGGAAATTATAGTGAATACTGTTGTTAATGTACTTAGTCATAATTTAAAGTTAACACCTTTCAATGTTGATGTCGAAGTCATTAAATCAATTTATTTAAATTCTCTTTAAAATATTTAAAGTTACAGTCAAGGTACCCTTATGAAAGCATTATTTATAGGTAACTTAACACTTGATATTTTTGGAAATAATCTTAGAGTTGGAGGTCCAGGTTTTTATGGTGGAAGAGCTTTATCTGAAGGATTTAATGTTGAAGTATATGTTTTAACAAATGTAGACGTAGATTACCGTGGACTAATATTAGGTACTGCAAATATCTATGGCATTAAAATTCTAGAAATAGAAAATAAAGGTATGCCTATGTTTAGAATTAGCGGCGGAAAAGCTGTTGAATTCAATGGAATTTCTCATAAAATTACCAATTATGTAATTGAAAGTAGTATAAAAATCGTTGGATTCGATATAGTTATTCTAGCTCCAATAATGAATGAGGTAGATGTAGATGCTATAACCATAATTAAGGATAATACTAGCAGTCTGCTATCCGCAGATATACAAGGTTTTGTTAGATCTATGAACAATGACAAAATTATATGTGCATGGAATAAAGATTTAGAAGAAAAACTACTATTACTTGATGTTGTGCATGGGAATATAATAGAGTATTGTTTTACAGATAATGAAAAAATGATGTTAAAAAGTATATCAGACTTAAGCTCTACCTGTAAAACATTATTTCTTGTAAGTCTTGATCAAAGAGGTACGTACGCTATACATAGAGGGGAAATAATCTATGTTCCTTCTTTACCTGTAAATGCTGTTGATGATGTAGGGGCAGGAGATATACTCTTAGCTGTAACCTCTTACTATAGAGCAATGAATAACTCAGTAGTAGATGCAGTTGTTAAAGGCGTCATTGCTGCGTCGTTAAAAGTAGAGAACGCTTATAAGATGAAATGGTTTGATCCAGAATTCATAGAAACCATGTATGACGAACATGTCAAAAAAATTAAGGTTATTAATATATAAGGAACGTAGACAAGATTGTTAAAGAGATTATCTCTAAGAAGGATCCTTTTGGATATTATATTATATTATTATCTAGTAATAATGCTGAAACTAAATTAATCTTACAAGAGCTTAAATATAGAGATTTATTGCTTGACGAAATAGGTAACATTCTCATTATTCGGTGTAAATCTAGAAGAATTGCAGAAAAGCTAATTCAGTTATTAGTATCAAAAAATCTTTTAGTTTCACAATATTCTTAATTACCGTGGATTTCTATAAGGATCCTTCTTAAGTGATTGTATACAGATCTTGTTTCAAGAATATATATTTCTTCATTTGGATCTAATACAAGCTCTCCATTCATAATGGGTATGGATAAATTTGTTGAAATAATTGTCGATATTAGGTGAGCATATGCATTATCATGTCTCCAATTTTTGAATAGAACAAGATTTGCTACATAATTCAATACGTCTTTTTCTACACCCTTAGTAAGTATTAACAAAGCTGGTGTAGCCCCTTCTATCGACATCCACATAATACCATTCTTAATAGAACTTTCAGCTACAACAGACTTAACTATATTAGTTAATGGGTGTAATTCCATAGGGCCGTACGTACGTAATTCAATTATTTTTGAAAATACCTTCAAGTGCCACCACTATAGATTTTTCTCCAGCGTTTCTAGATAGGTCGATAAAAACTATGTTTTTGAATTGACCTAGGAATAGATGGTTGTTAATAATAGGGACAACGATACTTCTTCCTAATACTACATCGCATAATCCTTTATCAATGCAACCTATATTCTGCAAGAAAACCTCTAAATCTGATAGGAGCTCTGGTTCATATTCTATTTCTGTGATAATACTGTTCTTTTCGCTAGAATATACAAGAGCTATTCCTTTATCAAGTTGATTTTTATCAATTATTTCTTTTATGTATGGTGTTATGTCTACTGCTGTATAACCAGGACTTTCTATTTTTATTTTTATTATTTTAACATCATATTTCATTTGGAGATCACCTATAGTTTTATACTTAAACAAAACTATTACCACTTCATAAATGAATCTTAATTAGGGTAATCTATGTTTTTATGCCCTGATTTCTCTACCTAATAAAGTCTCTAGGAAAGCTATTCTTTTATATACTGGTGGATGAGTTGATAGCAATTCCTCTAATCCCATGAATGATTCAGCTAATGCGTAAATGAACAGAGGCTTTAATTTGGAATTAGCTATAATGGTTTTTGCTCCAGTAGACCTATAGAATCTATCTAAAGACTTTAAAGCGTTAATCATTGAGTAAGGAGAGGTGACCTTAGCTCCATGCGCGTCAGCATAATATTCTCTTAACCTTGATAAAGATAATACAATAATCTGTATTATTATACTCAATGCTATAAGTATTGCTCCTATTAAAACTAGTATCACACCTTCTGATCCAGATCTTCTTCTTTCACTACCATCGGTATAACGAGTTATGAACCCAGAAAATAACAGAAACCTTCCTAGAAAGTATATTGCTGTAGGTACAATACCGAAAAGCATCATTATGGTGTTGTCTCTATGTTTATGGTGACCTAATTCATGGCCTATAACAGCTTCGAGTTCATCTCTACTCATGATTTGCAGTAAACCTGTTGTTACAGCTATATATCTTCCCATTAGAGGTGATGAATAAGCAAATGCATTCGGTATCCGCAAATGAGCTACCATAGCTTTTGGGGGTTTCATACCAGCTCTTGTTGCAACTCTATTAACAATCTCTTGAATTCCTGGATCATATTTACATCCGTAGACAACGTTAATTATGGCTGGAGCAATGAGCCATGATATGAAGGATGGTATAAAAGCAAATAACAACGCCATAACAAATAGCGAACTTGCTAATTCTGTGCCTAGTAAATAAGCTATTAGGAGGAACACCATTACGGCGCCACTTAAAACACCTACGGATGTAGTCATAATAGACGCTCTAAGGTGATCTAATCCTGTAGGCACTCTTCTTTCTATAACTTTTCCGACGCTAGTACCAATTAATAAGAGTAATATAATTGACATAATGTATACAATAATGTCTACTAAAAACCATGGCCACCAAAGAGGAATCAACCCTATTGATGTAACAAATCCAGGCGCTACTAATGAAGCTATAAGGATTATTGACATAAAGGCGAATATTGCTACAATAGCTAGGCTTATTACAATAAGCATCTTCTCTTTCATAGCATGACCCCTATTTAGTAGCTGTTTTAATTAGTTAGATAATAAGCTTTACAGCTATAAAGCCTAATGGCTATAATAATTCAAGAGCACTAAGATATATTAATTAAGGAGAGGACCAAAGCAAATACATCAGGTGTTCTAAGCATGGACTTAAAATGTCTTCAAGAATTTATCCGTAAAGAATATTTTGAAAGAGATTCTAGAAGAGGTCTATACGCAACTTTTACGTGGCTTGTTGAAGAAGTTGGTGAACTAGCTGAAGCAATATTAAGTGGTAACAAGGAGAATATAGAGGAAGAGATAGCCGACGTCCTTGCTTGGACAATTAGCGTAGCCAACTTACTAAATATCGATGTTATTAACGCATTTAAGAAGAAATATTCTGCATCTAAGGCATGCATAGAGAATTTATCTTATAAAAGTTCGTGAACAATATGTTGTTCATCTCAACCTACTATTAAAATATTGGACATTGATTAACGGCATGTCGGTATGAATTTATAATCAAGCTACCATCTATAAAATGTTGAACTAATTAGGGAGTGCGTATGGAAGTACTAGTCTTAAGAGATAAAGATGTTGAAGCCATTCTTGATATTAAAAAAACCATAGAACTTGTTGAAATAGCTTTTCGCGAAAAAGGATTGAAAAGAACTCAGATGCCCCCTAAAATATATTTATTTTTCGATAAATACCAAGGAGATTTAAGAGCTATGCCCGCATATCTTGAGTTTCTAGATATAGCAGGTGTTAAACTCGTTAATGTACACCCCCAAAATCCTGTCCTCTACAATCTACCTACAGTTATGGCAACAATACTTCTTTTTGACCCCAGATCAGGTAAACCTCTTTGTGTAATGAACGGTACATGGATAACAGGTGCAAGAACAGGAGCAGCAGCTGCTGTTGCAATAAAGTATCTAGCTAGACTTGATTCTGAAGTTGTTGGAATTATAGGTACAGGTTTCTTAGCAAAGTTTCACTTAGAAGCTTTTTCAAAGGTTATGAATGTGAGAAGGGTATTTATCTACGATATTGTTAAAGCTAAAGCAGAGAAACTAGCTAGAGAATATGAGCAAAAGTTAGATGCTAGAATCTATGTTGTCGACACCCCCAAGAAAGCAGTTGAATTAGTTGATGTACTTGCTACTTTAACTCCTGCCAAAGGACCTATTGTAAAGGATGAATGGATTCACGAAGGTATACATATAAATGCTATGGGTGCTGATGCCCCTGGTAAACAAGAACTAGACCCTGAAATTCTAAAAAGGGCAAAAATTGTCGTAGACGATGTTGAGCAGGCTTCGCATAGTGGAGAAATAAATCTACCTCTTTCGCAAGGAATAATAACATTAAATCACATATATGCTGAGTTAGGGGAAATAGTTGCAGGAATCAAAAAAGGACGTGAGTCAGAGAAAGAAATTACAGTATTTGATTCAACAGGTCTAGCCATACAAGATGTGATTGTCGCATATCATGTCTATACAGAAGCGGTTAAAAAAGGAATTGGAATAAAAATACAACTATAAAACCTTACATATCTCAAGAAAATAGAACAAAAATGAAAATAGTTTATTCATGGATTTATTGAAATTAGTACAACAATTGTGGTGATAAATGAACTCAATAAGGTCATGAGAAGGCATTAAAGTTATAGCATGTAAATCTCTCGTAATTTGAATTCAAATAACTTTTATTTCTAGTACATGTAGAAGGCAAAATCTCTAGGCTAAGGATATGTACAAGCAGTTGTTTTATTGATAGTCAAGGTGTTATAACTATCATTATAATTATTATGCCTAGATCTAATAATTTAAAAACAAAATAATGATTTACATTAATTAAGCTAGATTAAGAAGCTCTCCTAGTCTCTATAGTCAGAATAGAGTATTTCTAAAACTCTTCTATAATTCAATACAGGTTTTCCGTGGATAACTGTGTAATATAGTATTGGGATTTTTAGTTTATCTAAATATTGTCTAAGTCTTTCATCAGCTATTACAAGTATTCTATTCATTATTTTTGAAATTTCGCTTAACTTGTACATCTTTTTCTCGATATATTCTTTCCTCCAATATCCTACAACCTCAATATAAAAACACTTTTTATTTTTACATACTTTAAAGTCTGGTATAAAGAGAATATCGCCTAAGGCTATAGGCTCTTCTTCTCTACGAATATCAACACCTAATGATTTAAGAACATTATATATAGACTCTTCTATAGAGCTATCGAAAACCTCTTTAACTTTATGTTCCTCATCTATATGGCCAATGAGGGGTCTAAGTTTATTACATAAAATAACGAGTTTAATCTTCCTTAACCCGCTAATGTACGCATAAATAGTCCAATTGCGAAGAGGGTATAGAATAGGTATAACTGACGATAATACTAATGATATTCTAGAGCCATAAGAAGCCATAGATCTTTTAAAAAGCATTTTAGGGCCATCGAAAGAGAACCTCAATAAGGAACCATCATATCTTGCATCATATACAACGCCATAGAATTTCGATAATCTCCCTACAATCTTTGATAATGTCCCCAATAAAGCTCCACCTTTCTTAATTTCAATGAATATTTTGTATGCATTTGTGCAGATAGTGTCTATAGTTTCGAAATTAAATAATTTAACAACTTCTTCTACAGATGGCTCTCGGACTTTTACGAGAATAGTTTCATCTAAATCATCAATCCATAGAATTTCATCTAAGTTGATATTTGTTTGGATACCGAGCATGTTCTTTATCTTTATTAATGCCTCTTCTCTTACATTAGATGGTACGAAACCCCCATATAATTTGTTAACAATTTGGAAGACTCTGACCCTTAGCAATTTTGGATCTATTGATGTTAGGTCCCTTGATTTATGTCTGTAGAAAAATGTCATAATTCTTCTTATAGCGTTATATAATCTGTCATCACCCACTATTATTCTAAGTTCATTCCAATCAATATCATTATATTTTTTACCTATATTATCTTCGTAAAACTTTATTATTTCCTTTACTAAAGTTTCATCTCTATATACATCCATGTAGTACGGATACGCTACTCTATCTTTATAAACAAATTTAAGATTTTTTCTCCCGTAGGTCAAGTCTCTAACTACCCCCATTAAATATCTCAAATCTTCTTCTTCTCCTAGATAAAGAAGGTTCTATTGTTTTCTTAGTTATGATTTCTATAAGTAATGCCTCTTTATTCTTAGGTCTAAGTATCCTTCCAAGTCTTTGAATATATTCTCTATACGAACCTGTACCGCTAACGACTATTGCAACTGAGGCATCGGGTACATCGATTCCCTCATCTAGGGCCATAGCGGATGCCAGAATGTTTATTTCACCTCGTCTAAACATATCTAAGTACTTTTTTCTTTCATCATCTGGAGTGTCATGAAGTATTCTAGGTATAAGGAACTTTCTTGAAATCTTCTTAATTATATCAGTATACCTAGAGAATATCAGTATCTTCTCACCTTTATATGTAGATAAAAGCTTTTCAACGATATCGATCTTCTTATCTGTAGATAAAGCGATTCTCCTAGCCCTATGCTTAGCTCTCAAAGCTTCTCTCGCCTCAATATCTTTATATGCTAGTTTTAAAACCATTTGAAATCTCTTTCTTGGATCTTTTATGTTTGGAAACCTTTTTCGACAGAAATCAATGTAAATTTTCATATATTCCCTATACAAATCTAGTTCTTCCCTAGATAGTTCTACATATATTTTCTCTTCTCTGTGATTAGCTAAGTAACCTTTTATCTGCAGATTCTCTTTCTCCAAAACATATACTACTGGTCCTATTACCTCGTCGTAAAACTTATGGAGACCATCATCTCTAAAAGGTGTTGCAGTTAGCCCAAGCCTATAAGGTGCAGTAATCATAGTGAGGGCAACTTTATACGATCGAGAAACAGCGTGATGACATTCATCTGCAACAACAAGTCCAAAGAAATTAAAGTACTTATAGAGGTTTAACGCAGCTGAATCATATGTCATAACCGTTATAGGCCCTATATCACGCTTTCCACCTCCGTATATAGCTATGTTATTCTTTGGAATTCCGAAAAATTTTGATATATTCTCCCTCCACTGATATAATAAATCTATGGTCGGAACAAGTATAAGTGTTTTTATCTTGAGATCTTCTATAGCCCTTAAAGCTATGAGTGTTTTACCTGCAGCAACAGGGAGTACAACAATACCTCTACATCTTTCTCGCCATTTTTTGTAGGCCTCTTCTTGATATTCTCTTAAAGATACATTAAGCTTTAACTCTAACCCTAGATTATAATCTATGTTAAAAGAGGTTTTGTATTTATAATTGTTTTCCACAACTATATCCAATACTTTATGTAGATCCTTTGGTGCAAAACGCCATAATCCCTTCTCTTTATCATAGAATAACATTTTCTTACTTGAAAGAACGTTAGCAACGTGAATACTATGGGTATAGAGAACCAAGCTGATATTATCATAATCTATGTATACATCGATAAGATCTTGAGCAAGATTCTCTATGAGTTTACATATTTCCTCAGGGACGTATACACCAATGTTGTTTAGAATTTCAAAGGCATTATTAACGCCGTATTTAATAACCTTAACGGGGTTCAACCTATACAGTATGTAACTGTTGTGATAGATTTTATCAGCAATATTTTCTAAGCTGTGTATGTAAGAAGTAGGACTATGTTTTATCCTGAATATCAATACCATTATTCTGTCCTCCTGCCTCATATCTATAATAACGAGATTCCTCCTAAATCTATTGTACTCTAAAGAGAATATTAACTAACGTAGTATTAATATATACTTTACTTCTTTATTATATTTTAGGGTATAATTGAAAATATATCTGGGTGTAAAGTATTCAATATGTAAGATATCATATAAATTCAATTAACATCTTGATTTAATGTTTCTCTTCTTTAACAGCATAATCAATTGAATGACTTGATATGTTTACTGATTTATAATATTTTCTATTTCTAATGACTTTTTGTATTCAAGGCTGAGATATTCAAGTTTCTTTAATTCATCTGGTGATTTCTTAAGCATTTCGTCAACTATGTGGAGATATCTTGCAATTCTAATAGCATTTGGAGATATCTCTTTAATTTCTGAACCATCTATAATAACATAATGTTTTCTGTTGATTTTTGTACCAAGGATGTATTCTGCTTCATTAATACTTGCCTGTAATGCAAAGCAATGTGGGCTACCATCTATTGTTACAATAGTTATAGATCTAGGTTTAGTACTTTGAATAATGCTTGCAATTTTTCCATAATATGCTGCAGGTTCTTTTTCAGGACATGCTAATAGGACAAATTTACCTCTT
Organism: Ignisphaera sp.; assembly: GCA_038892955.1. GTDB lineage: Archaea > Thermoproteota > Thermoprotei_A > Sulfolobales > Ignisphaeraceae > Ignisphaera. The sequence continues at coordinate 32,070 of JAWASI010000008.1, read as the reverse complement.
GAAATTTCTTGAAAGAGTGTTGGGTTAACTATAGGTAAACATGCTGAAGCTATTAATAAATCATTATCCTTTAAAGCTGGTGTTTTAACCCATGTGCTCCACACATAGGAACAAGATGTGTACATACACAAAGGACTCACCGTGAATCGACCTATAGCATTTATTTATGTAATGCTGTTGCCCAGCGCGTTATATGCCTATCTTATATCAAATCCTAGAAATGACATTCCTTCATATATTAACATAGGAATTGTTAATTGTTTCTTTAGTCTATGAAGATTAGATAATTTTTAGTATAAACGATGTACTTAAATTTATAAGATAAAGTTATGTATATGTATCGCTCGTCAAAGAGATCAAGACTACTTTGATGATATAAGTTAACGTCAAGAAAAATGCTAAATCACATACCCTATTAGCACCTGCTTACCTATATTCCTAAAATTAACTTAATCAGAATTAAAGAACTAATTTTTGTATACAACGCTTTGATCAAAGTTTTCTGAGGTCTGGAACTGTAGAATTCTACATTTATGATCCATAAGGATTGCACTGTTGGAATATCGGCCGTAGGCAGATATGTATTCAACTTGCTGTTAGATTCATTAGCAAAATTTATTGTAAAACTAGGTTTTTCGAACAACATGGGTTCCTATAAGACATACAATATTAGGTATAACATAAATGCATAGTAGTGATAGCTATAGGAATACTTCAATGATATCATAGGTATTAACACTAGCGTGGTGATAATTAAATAGGTGAACAATTTCCATAGATTCTTTAATAAATCATAATAATTAAATACAATTTTACACTCTATAACAAGAAACCTATATGCTAAGGTTTTTATTTTTATGAATGTTTTTCATATACACCAAAACTCTTCTAAAAGAGTTAGTGTCTAGGTTACATCTGTTCTCTCGATAAAGTTAATGAATGGTATCTAAAGGGATTAAAAACTATGGTGCAAATAAATGTTAATAATATATAGCTTAGCTAATTCTTAAAATAGGTGAACCTACTACTTTAGCCGCTTTTAAATCTCTTAAAGCTTTGTTAATTTCTTCAAATTTGTATCTCTGGATATGAATATCAACTCCATATTTTTCAACAATTTTAAGAAACTCTATAACATCTTTCCTTGTTACATTTGCAACGGTTTTAACTTCTTTTTCTAACCACATATGTTTAACATAATCAAGTACTATAGGTGTTTGTTTTCTGATAACGTTTACAACAATTTTTCCACCCCGATTCAGAACCTCCATGGCTCTCCCAATGATTTCTCCAACAGGAGTGAAATCTATAGCTCTATCAATTTTCTTCGGAGGATCTTCATATGGATTACCAACCCAATCTGCTCCTAATTTCTTAGCGTGTTCTTGGTGATGAATGCTCCTCGTGAATACGAATATCTCTGAAGATGGATACAACTTCCTAGCTATTTGAATAATTATATGTGCTGAAGACCCGAAGCCAAAGAGGCCAAGTCTAAGACCGTCAACCATATTTAACAGCCTCAAAGCCCTATAACCTACGGCTCCTGCGCACAATAGTGGTGCAACATGTTCATCGTCTATGTTCTTGGGCAATAAATATACATAGTCTTTGAATGCTACTGTATATTGGGCATACCCACCATCAATATGACAGCCTGTTGCCTTAAAGCTTTCACAAAGATTTTCTTGGCTAGTTCTACAATAGAAGCAATTACTGCACGTCACTCCTATCCACGCAATACCAACCCTATCACCAATGTTAAATTCCTCAATTCCCTTACCCATATCAATAATTTTACCTACAATTTGATGGCCTGGTATTACAGGTATAGAACATTGAATTCTACCTTCTATGATGTCTATGTCTGTATAACATACACCACATACAGAAACTTTAATAAGTAGCTGATTCTTGCCTACAACAGGTTCAGGCAGTTCTTCGATGACCAGAGGTTCTCGATATACTTCTTCTCGTTCTTTTCTATTTTCATCTTCTACTTTTATTACGGATATTCTCTTCAATACAGCGGCTTTCAAAGGTTTCACCTGAATTTACATCATGATGTATTATCTGTACAGTTAAATTACCTACTTGTTTAAATTATCTGGTTTCAATAAATAACCAATATCCTAATAACGGAATTACATCATCTTTCAATTTCAACAAGGATTAATCCGATACGAATAAGTTATTTAGTGATAACATTTCTATCAATTTCTACAATGTAAAAATTCTATTTCTATATCAGGAGAGAGTCAAGTTATAGAAGTCATAATTTTAACGTTAAGCATTCAACAATTTTTAAGTCAGAGTGAAATAGTTATATACTTCTCTAATTAGATTTAGGATAGGCTGAATTGTATGAGTATATGGAGCTGGATTTCCTCAACACGGAGGAAGGAGGTTTTAGAAATGTACAAGAAACATGTTGATTGTGTACGCGATGTTGTACTATATGCAAAAAACCTTATTGAAGCTCTAGCCAAGGGCGATGCAATTCTAGTCCAAAGGGAATGGGAAAGAGTATTCGAAGCAGAAAGAAGAGCTGATGAAATAAAGAGAGAAATACTTTCACAACTAACTAAAGAAGCGTTTCATCCCATAGATCGAGAGGAACTTATTAGGTTAATATTAATAACAGATGATATTGCAGATTATGCTAAGGCGTGGAGCAGAAGAGCTATACTATATTTACCCAATAAGCCTCCAGAGGACATAGGGTCTAAGCTGTGCATTATTGCTTCAAAAGTATTAGAAGCTGTAAATTTAATTAAATTATCAACTGAAACACTAACTAAAGATCCTCGAAATACCCTAGAGTTAGCAGATAAAATAGAATCTATAGAAGAAGAGGTAGATGATATAAGACATGAGCTATTTAACAATATATTAATGTTCTGCGATAATGCTAAACCATCCTTATGTATACTAATTAAAGAACTTATGGATTCTATAGAAAATGCAGCTGATAAATGCGAAAATGTAGGTGATCTATTTAGGAGACTAGCACTGCTTCTAATATAATATAATGAATAGATAAAATTTTATTCCTAGATATCAACATTCTTCGTGAGATTATGGAGAACGTAAAGATAGTGACCAGCAGGTTATTCTATAAACATAACCCTCCCCATGGGATATACCATCCCGAGAACGCTAAGAGATTAGATATAGTTTTGAATTCATTGGCTAAAGAGGATTTCTCTCGTGAGGTAGTGGTTGTAGATGAACTTAATGAACAATACTACAGCTATAGAGAAAGAGTTCATACAAAAAACTATGTATCATTTATTAGATATATTTGCTCAAAAGGCGATGAAAAGTTCATAGACAGTGATACATATGTAAACAAGCATACATTTGATGTTGCAACTCATGCTATTGGTTGCTCAGTTTATGCAACTGAATTAGCTTTAAGTACAAAGGAAGTCCTTGTTTTTGCTTTGGTACGGCCTCCGGTACATCATGTAGGATTGAACGGTAAAGCTATGGGTGCTCCAACGCAAGGTTTCTGTATATTCAATAATGCAGCAGCTGCAGCTTTATATGCCTTAGATAAAGGGCTTAAGCCTATAACCATTATAGACATAGATGTTCATCATGGAAATGGTACTCAAGAAATATTCTGGGGAAATCCGAATGTTATTCATATAGATATTCACGAATATGATATTTATCCTGGTACAGGAGGCATCGAAGATCTTGGAGAAGGAGAAGGTTATGGTACGAAAATAAATATACCTTTACCTCCATACACTAGCGATGATGATTACTTATACGTTGTCGAGGAATTAGTAATACCGATAACTCTTAGCGTAAAACCTAGGGTTATAGTTTTATCAGCTGGGTTTGATGCTTACGCTGGTGAAGAAATAGCCTTTATGCAGCTTACAAATAAGGCTTATAAAAATTTAGGTTCTCTTTTTAGAATGCTATCTAGGGAACTTAAAATAGGAATTTCAGCAATTCTTGAGGGAGGATATAGTGTAGGTCTAGAGAAAGGAGTTCCTATGTTTCTTAAAAGCTTTGATCAGTTTGGTGATATAGATAGAAGAATTGAACCTTCAAACCATGTAATAAACATAACGAAGAGGTTAATTAAGCTATTAAATCAGATATACCCTATATGACTATTAATTGCAACTATTGTATTAGTGTGTTAAAAGTAAGTTATTTTGATGAAACTATATTGGCTCTTGCATTATGTTAAAAGGCTAGATGGATATGAAGAAACTTTTACTAATTATCAGCGATTCACATATACCAGAAAGAGCTGAAGAAATAGATGAACATATAATTAATTTCATAAGATCTAGGTTTTATGACGTAGTTGTTCATGCGGGAGATCTTGTAGAAGTAGAGGTACTAGATTTAATTAAGTCATTTGGCTCTATCCAATATGTAGTTCAAGGAAACATGGACTATCTGAATCTTCCAGAAGAAGAAATATTTGAAGTATATGGGATTAAAATCGGTGTTATACATGGTGATCAGGTAAGACCTCGTGGAAACATAAACGCCTTATCCACTATAGCTAAAAACATGGGTGTTCATATACTAATATCTGGTCACACTCATTCACCATTTATAGTATTTGATCCCTCTGGTATACTTCATGTTAATCCTGGTTCTATAACAGGTGTTTGGAGTGGAAGTGGAGGCTCTATGACTCCCTCCTTTGTTGAGATGGAGATATACGAAAGTAAACTAGTGCATTTGAAGTTATACGAACTTGTCTTAGGTAACTTAACCTTAAAGAGAGAAGAAAGATTTAAGTTTGTTTGAATTTTGCATTACAGTAAGCCATATATAAATTAGTTTTCTGATTATTTGGTTTATTTTGTTTATTAAAATTTTTAGTTCTTTTAATTCCTCTACACAATTACATGGATCAATTAATGGTAAAGAAGTTAGACAATGAGATACAGTGGTATGGAGAAACCGTGAAAGTTTAGCATGGGCGGATCTCATGCAATATATTATCTCCCTACCCTCTTTAGGGCCAAGTATATCTATAAATAATTTCCGAAAAATGTACTTCTAGATATTATAGTACCAAAGTTAAAACTTTGAGAAAGACTCAGTTTCTCCCATAGAGACAATTTTCCATAAACATGGTGTAAGTCTATATATACACAGAGTACTGTTAATTCAAGTATTAATCGTAAACCAAATGCTGTAAACGGTATAGAGCATTTATTGAAAGCATCATTTGTTAATTTCGCTAAATACATTAAATAATTTTTGTATTACACATAATAGAATCTATTTTATTATTGCAGACATCGTTTAATATTACTCCTATATTGCTTATATTATCTTAACTAAATACGTTCATAGTCTGCCCTAACTTAATTGATATCATTACGATGTGCTTTTATCCGATTTATACTAATACCTAAAGCTTAAATAAGATAAATATTGTAGACTTATTCTTAAACGTTAACTTAGAACTGTAAGAACATCTCCTCGACGAAACTAATAAATATTAGGTGTTATAGTGATGATCTTAGGACTATCTTTATCGTTACTTTCATCAATCATGGTAACTTACATAACATCATTAATACTAATAAATATTGAAAAAAAGCTTGGAATGTTATGTAAAGATGTCCATAAACCTTACGAGTATTTTGTACCTTGTATAGGAGGGTTTCCACTATATATAGGTGTAGTCGTAGGTTTAGGGATGATTTATTTATTTGACTTTATTGATTATAGAATATTAGCAGCTTCAATTCTAGTAATGTCTGCGAGTTTAGTTATCGGATTTGTGGACGATGTATTTAATTTACGTTCTCGATGGAAAATACTCTTAGGGTTTATTCCAGCTTTTCCGATGATAATCATGGGATGCTATAGCCCGCGTCCATGGGCGCCATTTATTGGCCATACGAGGTTACATCTAGTGTACCCTATGCTTATGCTGATCGCTTCTACTGTTTATTTAAATGGTGTTAACATGATGGATACCCATAATGGTTTATCACCTATGTTTGCATTTGCAGTCACTTTATTTGCGATAATTCTAAAAATTATTACGAGATACTCAGTAGAAGAAATAATATTACCAATGGTATTTGCGGTTACATTACTAACTTACTTGATGTTCAATAAGTATCCAGCTAAAATATTTAATGGAAATACTGGAGCCTTCTTAATAGGATCTATGCTATTTTTTATTTTGGTTTTTCTTAGGGTTGAATTTTACATGGTATTAGCATCTATGCCCATGTTATTAAATGGATTCTATTACATATCCTCAGTAAGAGGTTTCTTACAAAAAGAACATGTAGCTCGACCTACTTTTGTTGATGTAAATGGTTGTATACACCCCACGAAAAGCACACACCCAATAACATTCATTAAGCTTGTTTTAGCTTTAAGCAATAAACCTCTTAGCGAGAAAGAATTGATAAAAGTCTTGTATCTGGTTTACACAACAACATCGTTGACAAGCTTCTTATTATGCTATTTACTTGGTTATAGTTGAAATTTGCAAATAATGAGTAGATATAATTAAAGATATTAAGTAAGGTCGCCACAAGCACAGGTAATTTCATGAATAATTCTATGCAGTTCTTCTAGTCCTTTGAAGTATTTAGCTGAGAGCTTGGGAACTTTTGTAGCTTTCGAATACAAAGCTATGGTATTTAATATGTTTTCCAGCATCTCGCCGTAAACTCCTAATCCTTTTAGCTTACTGTTTATAATCTCGATATCGCTTATCACATCACCCATAAGTTCACTTAAAGGCTCTATATCAACTTTGTTTATGATAGGAACTACGTCTATACCTAATCGAACTTGTACAGCAATAGATATAATTGATAAAAATGCATAATCTTCGTAACGTTTGATAATTTCAGCATCCACAACAAATACCGCTACGATATTTTTAGATAAATATTTTAAATGTTCTATTAATTTAAAAGCTATATCTCTAAATAAGAATACCTCCATTTGTCCTGGTGTATCGATTAGTACGAAGTCATTATTAGTTTTGCTAAGTTCACGTATAATTTCATCTATTCTTTGTGTAATTACGTCCATGGCTTTAACAAGAGCACCATTAGGTCCTAGCCCAAATTGTTTGGCAATAGTATCTGCATTAACAATATTTCTGATGTCAAAATTAGGTTCATAGGGAATATATTCTGCTGCTGGATCTAAGTTAACTTTAAAGGGATTTATATTCAATAACTCTTGAAGCCACTTAGAGTACGCATAAACCAGTGTAGACTTACCAGAACCAGCGGGACCTAAGAAAATGACAAAGGTCTTCATATTCACTATGATCACCTATGAATATTACAAATATATAACATAAGTATTATCATTCTTAAATTTATATCCTAATAAGTATATAACCGTAAGCTTTTTGTATCTGTTAAATTATTGTTGATTTAAAGCAGTATACCTAAGTTATTATGAGGGTAAATGTATGAAAAATACTGCTAGCACTATAGTAAGTTCCAATATGTTGGCAAAGGACGAAGGCAGGTCGAAGACCATAAACTTAGGATCCGGTATAACGGTTATTATTAATGATGTTCGAAAAGTAGGCGAAGATCTTCTTGATGAGATAGCAGCTGCCATGGTTGCTATAAAGATGTACTTAAGTTCTAAGAAGAAAAACAGAAAGAATCTAAAATATAGAAGTATAGGGAATAGACAAAAAGACCGTAAAATATCGATTTGGTTTAAATCGTGGTTAGGAGAAGCTATGAAAGAATTCGAATGTAATCCTTATAGACAAGATCATTTTAAGAATCAATTCTTAGCTTGGCCCTGAATTATTTTAATGAAAACTGTATTCTAATAATTCCCTAATATATCTAATAGATTAAAACTGTATACAATTTGATATAATGTATATTACACAGACATCATTATGTAAGAACCAAATTCGGTATGTTTTTATCTATGTATTTTAGTTATGATTGATAAGTTCATCGTATATATCGACATGTACTTCACCGTTCAAGAAATTCTCTGATGATAGAATCTTTATCAATACGGGTATAGATGTTTTAACTCCTTCTATCCTAAAATATTTTAGAGCATTGATAAGTTTGTTTATAGCATCCATTCTTGTTTTGCCCCAAGCTATCACCTTAGCTATCATAGGGTCGTAAAAAGGAGGTACATAGACTCCAGGCTCTAGATAATGATCTATTCTAATATCGTCAAAATTTGGAAATTCAACATATGTAATTATGCCTGGCGATGGTAGTAAAGTTTTTGGGTCCTCAGCATATACTCTAGCCTCAATAGCATGACCATTAAACTCTGTTATACTGTTTTTTATATCTAGTTCCCTTCCTTCGGCTATTTTAATTTGTTGTTCAATAATATCTATGCCTGTAACCATTTCTGTTACCGGATGCTCAACTTGAATCCTCTTGTTGACTTCTATCAAATAGTATTTACCATTAGGAGCCTTTATGAACTCCATGGTTCCGGCATTGACATAACCTACATGCTTCATAAATTTAATAGCATAACTGTATAGCATTTCTCTATCATACGAAGTTACAACAGGTGATGGAGCTTCCTCTATAACTTTTTGGTATTTTCTCTGTATACTACATTCGCGTTCGCCTAAGACAACAACATTTCCGTGCATATCGGCTAGAATTTGTAGCTCTATGTGTCGGGCTTTAGGTATGTATTTCTCTATATACACTTCATCTGATTTGAATGCTGTTTTCATTTCTTCAACAACTATATCAAAGACTTTTTCAAGTTCTTTGGAATCTTTGATAAGCCTTATACCTCTACCTCCACCACCTCTATCCGCTTTTAATAAAATAGGATAACCTATTTCTTCAGCTATCTTTTTAGCTTCATTGATATCAACAGATTTAAATGAACCTGGAACTACAGGAACACCGATATCATTTGCAATACGTCTTACATTAACCTTAGATTCCAGTAGCTCAATAATTCTGGCTGATGGGCCTATCCATATTAACCCATTTTCTTCAACAGATCTAGCGAAATACGCATTTTCAGATAGAAAACCGTAACCAGGATGAATTGCTGTGGCATTGCATTTCTTTGCAATTGATATAATTTTATCTATATCGAAGTACAAGTATGGGTTAGAACCTAAAAAATAAGCTTCATCGGCTAGCTTAATATGAGGAGAATTTTCATCAGGTTTAGTATATACTGCTACTGTTTTTATTCCAAGTCTCTTGCACGTCCTTATTATTCTAATGGCTATTTCGCCTCGATTTGCTATTAGGATCTTTTCTATACTTTTCATAAAAGGTACCTAGCCTATCACTATATTGTACCAGATAAATAAGACTACGATATTATATCTCGAGTTTCGTGCATGGTATAGGTACATATACTTTAGATCTATGCGGAAGATATGTTATATCTATTGGCAGAGGTAATTGGTAGAAGTGTATGGGTATAAACATCTTAACACCAGCTTTTAATGCTATGTCCATGGCTTCCAAGTAATTACTATGTCCGTAGATATGAGCATTAGCGCTATAATTTGAAACTTCATGAATAAGTATATCACAGTTTTTTGCAAATTCAGCAAGTAGCGGATTATACTTAGTATCACCACTTAGAGTTATACACTTACCCTTTACCTCAAACCTTATGGAAATGGCGGGAACAGTATGAAGGGCCTCAATAAACCTTATATCAATGTCCTTATATCTTATTTTACTACCTGGAGCAATCTCTATAAATTCAATTGATTTAATCAGATGATCTAAACCAATGGCATTGAAAAGCCTGTGAACGGACTCTTTAACATCGTTATGTGTTATAATTCTAAATTTGT